>CANCCF010000024.1 GCA_947374485.1 Comamonadaceae bacterium
ACATATTCTGCCGAGACCAAGATCGAGTTGCTGGCTGCTTGCAATGCACCGGGCGCATCCATTGCGGCGGTGGCCAGTGCCAATGGTATGAACGCCAACGTGTTGCACCGCTGGCTCAAAGAGTCATCCAAATCCAGCCAGGCTATTGGAAGGGGCGCCGGTACTGGCGCTACTGCAGTGGACATGGCTGGCCACAGTGTGCCGTCCTTCATTGCGTTACCGCTTCTCACGAAACCGGCTGAGCCTGTGGAGTGTGAGATCAAGGTGGAGGTGCGCAAAGGAGGCCTGGTCATGACCGTCACCTGGCCCATGTCTGCGGCCAGTGAGTTTGCCTGCTGGTCGGCCTCCGTCCTCAAGTGATTCGCATCGACTGCGCCTGGCTGGCAGTGCAGCCACTGGACATGCGCGCTGGCACGGATACGGCACTGGGCAGAGTGGTCCAGGTGTTCGGTGCGGCGCATCCCCACCACGCCTATCTGTTTGCAAACCGCCGGGCCAATCGCATGAAGGTGCTGGTGCACGACGGCATCGGTATCTGGTTGGCGGCCAGGCGACTCAACGAAGGCAAGTTTGTCTGGCCAGCACCGGGCTTCAACAGACATCACCAGCTCAGCACGGAGCAGTTGAATGCCCTGGTGCTGGGCCTGCCCTGGCAGCGCCTGGGCATTGACGGAATCATCACCGTAGTGTGAGTGGGCCCACGGCAGACGCCATCGGTGCATGCACCAATGGTGATGGCATGCAGTGTCTGCCACACTGCAGTCCATGGTTGTCATCCCCGATTCATTGGACCAATTGAGCGCGCAGGAATTGCGCGAATTGCTCACGGGCCTGATGAGCAAAGTGGCACTGCAAGACCAGCACATCGCCAAGCTGGACCAGGCGTCAAGCAGCGATGCCAAGGAACTGGTGTACCGCCAGACCAAGATTGATCTGCTGACACATGAGATGGCAGTGCTCAAGCGCCACCGGTTTGGCCGCAGCAGCGAGCAAGTCGACAGCACACAGGTCAGCCTGCTGGAAGAGGCCTTTGACGAAGACCTGGCCGCCGTTGAGCAGGAACTCAAGAACCTCACACCACCCAAGACGGACACCGAGCCACCCAAGAAGCCCAAGCGTGCAGCGCTGCCAGCTAAACTGCCGCGGGTGGATTTCCACCACGAACCTGAATCCACTACCTGCGAGTGTGGCTGCCAGCTCAAGCGCATTGATGAGGACGTATCCGAGAAGCTGGACTACACGCCCGTCGTGTTTACGGTGGAGCGCCATTTGCGCGGCAAATGGGTCTGTTCCAGTTGCGAGACCTTGACGCAGGCGCCGGTTCCCCCACAAGTCATTGACAAGGGTATCCCCACAGCAGGATTGTTGGCCCAGGTGTTGGTGGCCAAGTATGCGGACCATCTACCCCTGTACCGCCAGGAGAAGATCTTTGGTCGTGCGGGTCTGGAGATAGCGCGCTCCACACTGGGTGCGTGGGTTGGCATGTGCGGCGTGCAGTTGCAGCCATTGGTGGATGCGCTCAAACAATCGGTACTGAGCCACAGGGTCCTGCATGCGGATGAAGCGCCAATCCCGATGCTCAAGCCGGGCAACAAGAAGACGCATCTTGCTTACCTCTGGGCTTATGCACCGGGCGCGTTCGAGTCCACGCGGGCTGTGGTGTATGACTTCTGTGAGTCCCGTGCCGGCGAACATGCCAGAGCATTCCTGGGTAAATCCGATGACAACGGTGGCTGGAGCGGCACCCTGGTTTGTGACGATTACGCGGCGTACAAAGCGCTGTTTACCAAGGGCGTCAGGGAGTCCGGCTGCATGGCCCATGCCCGCAGAAAGCTGTTTGAGCTGCATGCCAATCACAGCAGCCTGATTGCTGCTGAGGGTCTTAAATTCCTTGAACTACTGTATGACGTGGAGCGCGATGCAAAGGCGCTCAGCGCCGAGGAGCGCAAGAAGATTCGACAGGACAGGGCCAAACCGGTTGCCGATGCACTGCATCAGTGGCTGTTATTGCAACGAAGCAAGGTCCCCAACGGATCGGCGACGGCAAAGGCACTGGACTACAGCCTCAAACGCTGGGTGGCGCTGACGCACTACCTGACGGATGGCAATGTGCCCATTGACAACAATTGGTGCGAGAACCAAATCCGCCCGGTCGCCCTGGGCAGTAACAATTGGCTTTTTGCAGGGTCATTGCGCGTTGGTCAGCGTGCCGCCGCCGCAATGAGCCTGATCCAAAGCGCCAAGATCAATGGGCATGACCCGTATGCCTACATGAAGGACATCCTCACCCGGCTGCCAACGCAAAGGAACAGCCAGATCGAGGAACTGCTTCCGCACCGCTGGACGCCACAAACCTAAAAGCTTCCACGCAGTCAACCTGTGTTGGCTGGGTGCTTACGGTTCGCGTTGCAGAATGACCAGTCCAAAGCAAGGGGCAGAAACTTCACATTGAATGACAGTAATGGAGTAGCTGGAACCGCCAATGACTACTGCAGGGTAGCTGATCTTGATAGTCGTTCCTGGTCGTTAAGAACCGACCAAGTTTCAAACGGAAGTTCTTTATTGCAGTCGTTGGATCCAGAGCCTGTCCAATCCAGTGCCGTACCTGTTAACGTAATCGCTGCTTGTCATATATGAAAGGAAACAATTGCTTCAACCAGCAAAGTCACAAGGTCATGACCACTAAGCTTATCTGCGGGACGTGCTGACCAAATTGCCAACGCACATGAATAGCCTCATCGAGTAACTGCTGCCACACCTTTGGAAATCAAGAATCTGAATCAGCGGAACGGTCAAGGTGCCATACCAACCGCTTACCATTCGTCAGCGACATCAGCGGCCGTTGCAGCCTTTGCCTTAGCGTGCCCTATGTTCCGCTTTCCGAGACTACCCCTGGAGGTGCCGGTCGAAATCCGTGAGTGAATTTGGCTCATCAACGGCAGAAATATTCAGAAGGAAGCAACCCAGTTTCTACTGACTCTCTGGTGGAACCTGTCCGAGGTCAAAACCCCCGAGCTGACCAAAAACACTATTGGGCAGCCCATTTTCGTCCCGCTGGACCAAGGCCATGCCAGTGGCTGCAATACGGCACAGGTCGTTGATCCAGTCCATCACAGGCATAGGTCGTGCGAAGAGGTAACCCTGCAAAACGTCGCAGCCATGGGACACCAAGAAGGCAACTTGTGCCTGTGTCTCCACCCCTTCCGCAACAACCTTGAATCCGAGGTGTTTTGCAATCGATATGATGGACTCAACAATAGCGACGTCATTCCTATCCTGCGGAATGTCGGCCACGAACCCACGGTCAATTTTTAGCTCATAAAGTGGCAAACGCTTCAGATAGGCCAAGCTTGAATATCCAGTACCAAAATCATCGATAGACAAACGAATATGCTTTCGCATTAATTCACTGACCCGATTCTGAACTTCATCCCAATCCTGAATCAGCAAACCCTCCGTCACTTCCAGAATCAGGGATGAGCCAGGCACGCAAGCCGCATCCAGCAAGCTACACAGATTCAAGACAAATTGATCCTGCAAAAACTGGCGCGGACTCACATTGACAGACAATGACAACTCTGGATCAATGGCTTGTAGCTGCTTCAAAGCGTCTACAGCCTGTTGCAAAACCCATTCACCAATGACCAATATGAGGCCCGTGCTTTCCGCCATTGGTATGAATTCAGACGGCGGTACGTTACCCCGGGTTGGATGCTGCCAGCGAAGCAGTAGCTCACCGCCCACCAAGTGTCCCTCTGCGCTGAACTGGGGTTGAACGAACGCCTTAAGTTGCTCTTTTACAATCGCCTCAGAGAGGTCAAACTCCAACAGCAAACGCGATTCAACCTCCGCTTGCATACTTGGTCCGAAGAATGCAATGCGGTCACGTCCGAGAGACTTCGCGCGGTACATTGCAGTATCTGCCTCTCTTAAAACATCGTCGGCAGCTTGCCCGTCTCTGGGAAAAAGCGTGATGCCAAAACTACCGGTTGTTTTGTAGGTCTGGTGGGCCACCTCAAAAACGCGACTAAGAGCTTCGCGGCACTTCTCTGCGGTCCGAGCCGCGTAATGCGCTGCCTCCGAAAAATCGAAACCCAGGTCGTCAATTAGAACAATGAACTCGTCACCACCAAGCCGCGCCAACGTATCGTTGATCCGCAAGCAGTCCCGCAGACGGATAGCGACGGATTTCAGTAGTTCGTCTCCAACCAAATGCCCTCTTGCGTCGTTGACTTGCTTGAAGTTGTCCAGATCGATAAACACCAGCCCACCAACCCGTTCATGGCGAGCAGCAGCAGCGAGGGACCGCCTAAGTTGCTCCAGCAAATAGCGGCGGTTTGGCAATCCTGTCAGATCATCAAAATACGTCAGTTGCCTCGCCAGTTGTTCGGCAGCCTTGCGAGCTGAAATATCGCGAAAGAAGATGCTGCTGACGAGTTCGCCCGCTTCCGTTTTGTAAATAGTTGAAGACAGCTCGGCGATGAACCGTTCGCCGCATTTGCGAACCATCTGCAGTTCACCCTGGGCCATACCATGTTTTTCGCGCTCCAGCGTAAATGCGGCATACCTGTCGTCTTGGCTGTCCAAAATGCCTTCTCTGCCGACTCGGCAAACTTCCTCGGCATCCATGCCCAGCACTCTGCAGGCAGCCGGATTCGCAGCGGTGATTGTCCCATCGGCCTTGCCCATCAATATAGGGTCCTGCGCGTTTTCGAACATATCCTTGAGTGCCATTTGGCTATATTCCAGATTACGTTCAACCTCGATCAGTCGCGTGATGTCTACCACGGTTACGATAATTCGGCTCAACGCGGGATCGTTCGGATACTCTCTATTGGCATAACACATCAGCCAAGTCTTCCGCTGGGAATAAGGTGAAACGACGCCCAAAATTAGGTCATGCACACCGTCTTGCGAAGCCATCACGCGCGCCACAGGGTACTCCGCGATCGCCATTCTGGTGCCATCCAGGCGTATGAAATGCCAGTCAGGGTCAATGACTTGCTTGCCGCTCATTACCTCTTCCGATAAGCCAAGCAATTGTGCCCCACGCGGATTAGATTGCAGTAGAGCCCCATCGGGCCCATGGATGAACACACCCGCAATTAGATGTTCGAAAAAAAACTTCTGCTCGGATTCCTTCCTTGCCAGTGCATCGGCCGCTGCTATGCGCGGGCCAATGTCACGAACAAAAGCCATAAACCCTACCACCTGTCCCTGCGCATTCGTTTTTTTCGTCAGCAACTCAGTGACATCTAGCCTCGCTCCGGAGTGGCTCTGCCGCTGTGTGTCATGTGGAAAATTTTTCCCAATTTTAGCCTGCTGTAAGGTGTCACGGAAGGCGGGCATCGCATCTTGCGGCACAAACTCTTCATACCGTGAGCCTACTAGTTCGTGGCTAGTCCGACCTAGTAAAGCCTCGGCGGCCGGATTTACCCAGGTAATGTCAAGTTGCAGCGTCATACCCAAGACTGCATCCGAGCAATGGCGCAGCACGGAAAGCGCTCGCTGTGCTTCTTTCGCAGTATCAATGGCCCGCAGGACCGCCTTACGGCCCTCTAAAAGTTGCACGACAACAGTTGCAAGCTTCGTGAGAATATCTCGCTGCGTGTCCGTCAGTTGCCGAGGCACCACGTCAATCACGCAAACTGTCCCCACTGAGCTGCCATCGCTGAGCACAATCGGAGCACCAGCATAGAAGCGAATCTTGGGACCAAACTCCACCAGCGGATTGTCCATAAATCGGCTGTCTTTGGTCGCATCCGGCACTTCCAAGATGGAACAACCTAAAACGGCATGGGCGCAGAATGCAACTGGCCGCGGCGTCTCGGATACCCCATCCATTCCGATTTCTGCCTTGAACCATTGCCTTTCGGCGTCAACAAGGCTCACCAGTGATATGGGCGTACCGCAGACCTGCGCCGCCACGCAAACCACCGCATCAAATTCAGGTTCTCGATCAGTATCAAGAATTTGAAGGTGTCGCAAGGCATCTAACACCAATGATTCGTTCAAGCGGTGTGCTGCTGGTTCCATAAAAAATGTACCCTAATGTGATGCCTATCGTGCGCGGAATTATCTATTTTTCAACTGTGCAAAGACGGATCAGCATAATTTAATAGCCATGCACTGCTGAACCAAAGTTGCCTAGTGACTGAGAAGTAAGTTATCAGCACCCATTTTGAAAACGGAAACCCCGTTGACGAGGTCGTTAGCCTGGCTTCGCAGGCTGCTCGCCGCTGCAGCCATCTGTTCCACGAGCGCTGCATTTTGCTGTGTGACTTGGTCCATTTGTGTAACTGCCTCACCCACCTGGGCAACGCCCAAAGCCTGTTCCTTGCTGGCAGAACTGATTTCTTCCACCATGTCAGTGACTTTGCGTATGCTATCTACCACCTTAGCCATCGTAGATCCTGCCTGATCGACCAGATTCGTACCCTCCTGGACACGCTCCACACTGGCGCCAATCAATGACTTGATTTCTTTCGCCGCTTCTGCACTGCGTCCTGCGAGCGAGCGGACCTCTGTGGCGACCACTGCAAATCCACGTCCCTGCTCCCCTGCGCGCGCAGCTTCTACCGCAGCGTTTAGGGCCAGGATATTCGTTTGGAAGGCGATGCCATCAATCACAGAAATGATCTCGCTGATCCGGCTGCTGGCATTATGGATGCCTTTCATAGTCTCTACGACACGACCAACTGCTTCGCCACCTTGTACTGCGATCAAGGACGCTTTGCGGGCCAACTGATTTGCCTGGTGCGCATTGTCAGCGTTGTACTTGACCTGGGCGCCCAATTCCTCCATGGAGGCCGCAGTCTGCTCCAGTGCGCTGGCCTGTGATTCAGTCCGGGCTGAAAGATCATGGTTGCCCTGTGCGATCTGTGAACTGGCGGTAGCTAGCGTCTCAGACCCCTGACGCACATTGGATACAACGCTGACCAAGCCACTTTGCATGTTTTGCATGGCTCTCAAGAGGCGCCCGACTTCGTCCTTGCTATGGATTTCGACAGTCGTTGACAGGTCTCCCGATGCAACCGCCTCAGCGACTTCGACGGCCTGATAAATCTGCCCCGTAATGGAACGGGTGATAAGGATTCCCGCCACTAATGCGGCTAGAATGACAAATAGGCATCCACTAACCAGTAGATTGCGCTGCGTGTCATAGTTCTCACCCGCGGCCAGGATTTGGGCTTGGATCGTTGCCGACGTATATTCGTTGTAGCGGTCAGAAGCGTTGCCTAACTGGGCAAGCAAAGGCCGACATTCATCGTTAATTTTTGCAATTGCTGCGTCGGTCTTCCGACTGAGTCCCAACTCAACAATGGAGAGGGCCACGGGGGCATACAGGGCTTCAATCCGGTTCATTTCTTGGATCAGCTCACGTGCCTTTTGTGAAGTGCCTTGCTGCGATGCAAGACGGTTTAGTTCTGCAAGTTGCTTGCCTACTTCTTGGTGTGCCGCCATCACAGCAGCTTTCTCGATTTCAATATCTTGCGGTTTGGTTAGCAAAACAATATTTCGAGCCGCAGTGGCACGGGAACCTACTGCCTCCCGCACCAGATGGGCAGTGGTAGCTCTTGCTCCAATACCGCGCACATATGTTTCAAAGCGACTGTTTGCATCGGATAGCACTTTCAACGCAAGCAGTGAAATTAATATAACGGCCAACGACAAACCCGCAAATACAAGGGTTAGTTTGGCACGGATAGTCAGGTTCTTTATATGCATTGGCTTCCTATTAATGCGGTGAAAAAGTGGGAGAACGGCTTAGACTTGAATGTCACTGTCATAGTGGATGTTTTATATATTGTCCCGCTTACTGTGGAACAGTAAACCTGTAACCCACCCCGTAAACCGAGGCAATGCAGTCGCCTGCAGAGTCGACGGCCAGCACCTTTTTACGTAAGTTTTTAATATGGGAGTCAATCGCCCTGTCACTGGTGTCTCGTTGGCTGTCGTGCAGACCGGCAAGTAGATGTTCGCGCGAGAAAACTCGCCCGGGATTGGACAACAGCATCCTGAACATCATGTATTCATTGCGCGTCAGGGGTAGCCAATGCCCGTTCCAACAGATGCGAGAAGTGGCGTCTTCCACTTCCCATTGGCGAGGCGCAGCCTTGACCCGGCCTTCGGCACGGCGCAGCAGGGCGCGCACACGTGCCAGTACCTCTTTTGGTGCGAATGGTTTGCACAGATAGTCGTCCGCACCGGTGTCCAGCCCTAGCAGGCGATCGAGTTCGTCCACGCGGGCCGTCAGCATTAGGATAGGCACGTCGCTGAAAGCGCGCACGGCCTGGCATACGCCAATACCATCTAGCCCCGGCAACATCCAGTCAAGGATGACCACATCGGGCGCCTGCTGGGCGATCTGGCGCAGCGCCGCGTGTCCGTCATATGCTGGGGTTGTCACATAGCCGTCAGCGCGCAAATAGCTGAGGAGCAATTCCGATATCTTGTGGTCGTCCTCAACCACCAGCACGTGACGCGGTGTGTCCTGATTCATGCGGTGCGGTCGCCTATCGTGGGCAAGGTGACGCGCAGCAAAACGCCGCCCAGTGCGGAGGCCTCTGCCTGCAACGTTCCGTGGTGAGCTCTGGCAATTTGTTCGCAAATCGCCAGCCCCAGCCCGCTGCCGCCCGCCGCCCGGCCGCGGGAGGGGTCGGCCCGGTACAAGGGCTCAAAAATTCGCGACAAATCAAGCGACGACACACCCGGCGCCGTGTCTTCTACCGTGATGACCACGTGCGCCGCGTCACCACGCATGGTTACCAGAACCTGCCCAGGCGCATCGGTGTAGCGCAAGCTGTTGTCCAGTAAATTGCCCAGCAACTGGCCAATGCGCTTGGCATCCCAGCGCATCAGGATAGGCACATCGGGCTGGACCTGCAGTCTGAGCGTTAAACCCTGTAGTTGTGCTCGCATGGCAAAGCGCTGGACGATGTCAGCGGCCAGTGCGCGCGCATCGCATTCTTCAAAGTAGCACGGCAACGCCCGCAAATCGGCCATGGCCAGCAAATGCAAATCTTCCACTAGTGCGTTGAGGCGCAGAGCCTCTTCGCGCAGCGACATCAAGGACTTGGGCGACAGCGCCATCACGCCATCTATTAGTGCTTCAATTTCGCCGTGCAGCACCGTCAGGGGGGTGCGCAGTTCGTGCGAAATATCGGCGATCCATTGGTGCCGCGACGCCTCCAGCCTTTGCAGTCCTTCGGCCATGCGGTTGATGTTGCGCATTGCATCGCCGATCTCGTCGGTACGGCGGGTGTGCAAGCGGGTCTCAAACTTACCCTGTGCAATCCGCTCGGAGGCAAACTGTATGTCAATCAGGGGGCGCACCCAGTGGCCTGCAATCCAGCGAGCGCAGAACAGGGCGACCAGGAGCAAAGCAACTGCCGCCACCGCTATGCTTTTGTATTGCGTGGTGAGAAATCTGGCCTCCATGTCATTGGGTGCTGGTTTGAGCATGCGCATGCGCGCTACGGCGATGACCTGTCCCTTCAAGTGGATTGGCCGCTCCACGTGCTCGCCGACTTCACCGGCTAGTGGCGGGCCCAGCAGGGGCTGTCCGTCCGGCGCATAGAGTGCGACACGGTTCCTGAAGGCCGCCGGGCGGTTGCCGGGCGGCGGTGCGCCCCGCCCCGGAACAGCACCTTGGGCCTGGCCGAACTCCCGCAACAGGATGCGCACATCCACGCCCTGGGCTTGCAAGGCAGCGAGCCCACCGGCTTGTTCCACACGTGCGGAGACCATGGCGGCGAAATTCTCCAGCCTTTCGACATCGCGGCTGGCCAAATAATCAGAGAAGCCATTGCGCAAATGCCAGGCATTCAAGGCGCCCATGCACAGTACTGTCAGCAGAACGGCTGATAGCAACAAGAGTGCTTGGGTGTGAGCAAGACGCAGACGCATATTCACTGCATATTGGGCTACATAAATGTGGCGAAATTGTGGAGGAGTAACCATATTTTCTCCACATTGCGTAGTCACAATTCGCTTCTAGAGCCGCCGTCGTTGCTCGCTTACCCGGAGTACCCCATGAAAAATACATCCGCGCATATCCTCAAGGCCATCCTGTTGGCCGCTTTGCTGGGTTTTGCATGCCTGTGTGAGGCCCAACCCGCCAACGCTGGCGACGTACCGCACACCCCACCGCCCGAGGCGCTGGCAGCCTGCAAATCCATCACTGTCGGATTGGCCTGCAGTTTCACATCTCCCCGGGGGGCGGTTAGCGGAACCTGCTGGGCCCCGCCGGGAAAGCCCCTGGCCTGCAAGCCCAAGAATGCGCCAGGCGGCGGCGCTCCGGCCAAAAAATAGCGACTTGGAATTTACGATGACCAAAAATTTTTGTTCCCCGGTGGGATTTGCCACCCTCGCACTTGTCTCTTTAAGTTCCTGCGGAGGTGGGGGCAGCTCTGCGGGCGCGGCCAGCGCCAGTGGTTCGGTGGCCAGCGCGGCGGGTGTGCTGTGCAACTACGCCACCAGTGCATTCAACACCACAGCCTCAGTCAATGCCACCGCCACGGCCACCTGGTCTTGCAGCGGCAGCACGCGCTCGCTCAGTGCCAATGGTTTGCCCGACCACGCCGTGGGCATCTTTCCCAATTCCAACAACCCGAACACCATCACCGCGCAGAACGTGGTCACCTCCATGCCCCTGATGCCGACGCTCACGAATGTGGTCACTGTGCTGGGAGGCCCACTGGGTGACATCGCCCACATTCTCAATGGCGTCAAGGTCGATGCCTCCACGGCGGGCTCGTGCAACAACGCCGGGTCCACTTGCAGCATGGCCGGCAATGTCGGTCCCTGGAGCATTGAAGCACTGGGCCAAAGTTCCTTCCGGTTTGGCACCGATAGCAACAACGCCCATGTGCAGCCGAACGGAGCCTACCACTACCACGGCATGCCCGAAGGTTTTATTGCCAAGCTGGGAAAAGGTGTGGCCTTGACCTTAGTTGGCTGGGCCGCAGACGGCTTTCCCATCTATGCCCGCTACGGCTACACCGTTGCCACAGATGCAAGCTCCGCTATTAAGGTGATTAAAAGCAGCTACCAGCTCAAGACCACAGTGGATGCCAGCCGCCCAGCCACCAGCCTGTACGCCATGGGGACGTTTGCACAGGACTACCAATACGTAGCCGGCTTCGGTGACTTGGACGAGTGTAACGGGCGAACCGGGGTCACCCCCGAATTTCCCAATGGAACTTACCATTATTACGCCACCGATAGCTATCCGTATCTGCAACGCTGTATCAAGGGCAGTCGGTGACCCTGGTGCGCTTGTGCTGGCGGGCCTTGCTGTTGGCCTTGGTATGCACGGCTTCGGCGAAGGCACATTTGGTGGTCGTGCAGCGCGGAACACTCAATATCGTGGGCAACGGTGCCTATATGGTGCTGTCACTTCCGGTATCGGCTTTCACCGGTTTCGACGACGACCAGGACGGTCTGCTTTCCGTGAGCGAACTGCGTGCCCATAGCGCAGACATTGCGTCACAGGTTCAGCAGGGGGTGACGCTGCGAGATGAGCACGGTCTGGCCAAGCTGGAAGGTCTGATGTTCGATCTGTCCCCGCCTGACACCATGCCCGCCGGGCCCGCGGCTCATCTGGTCGTATTGGGGCGCTTTGCCATCGAATCGCAGGCCACCGGTTGGGTGTTTGCGCTGCGCCTGTTTGGCCCGCGTGCCGATGAGCAAACCGAGCACATCACCGTGACGCGCGGTGACGCCTCTCAAGTCCTCACACTGACACCGCAAAATCTGCAGGCTGCGCTGCTGCCTCCCGCCTGGGCCATCCTGATCGAGCAGATGTTGCTGGGCGTTAGGCATGTGCTCAGTGGTGCAGACCATCTGCTGTTTTTGCTGGTGGTGCTGACGGCCACCCAGAACCTGCGGCAGCTTGTACTGACCCTGACTTGTTTTACCGCGGGCCATGCCCTGACGCTGCTGGCCTGCGTGGAATATGGGCTATCGGTAGCTTCTGCCGTTGTGGAGCCGTCCATTGCCGCCACGATTGTGGGCATGGTGCTGTATGACCGCTGGTCCCAGCGCAGAGGCAAGTCACAGCCGATGGCGATGCGCCTGGTGCTGGTTTTTGCCTGTGCCCTGATCCATGGCCTGGGTTTGGCCGATGCGTTGGCGAATCTGGGGCTGCAAGGCGCCGATCGGGCCTTGGCCATTGCGGGCTTTAATTTGGGGATTGAAGGTGGGCAGATCTGTGCTGCCTTGCCCGCTATGCTGGTGATGCGGGGCATACGGCTGCGGTCCGGCCCTGCCGGGCTGGCGCACACCGACCGTGTTGTTTCCCTACTGGCCTTAGCTATAGGCGCATTCTGGCTCTTGGACTGAATTTTTGTACCGGCCATCACCGGCAGTTCGGCAGATGAGTCCTTCAGCGGCATTCATGACGCATCGCGTGGGAATCTCACTGTGACCGCACCGATTCTGTTCAGGGGCTTGTATGGGACCCCTGTCGTGACAGAGTATCTTGGCCGCTACCCGGAGGTCTGTGCCTCCTGCTTTTACCTGGACCGCATGGTGAACATGCTAGAAGAAGGTGTGGACGTTGCAATACGCATCCCGGATTCCAGCATGCAGGTGATCTGCGTCGGTCAGATCAGGCGTGTAATTTGCGCCTCTCCGAGCTACCAAAGCACACATGGAATACCCACATTCCCAGACGACTTGCTCGAACACGCCATCGTGTCGTCCAGCACCGTGACACCGAGTCCGGAATGGAAACAGATGAACAAGGGCGTGGCCTGTAGAGTGCGCCTGCAGCCCCGCATGGTGACCAGCACCAACGACTCCACAGTGCGTGCCGGGGCCAGCGGCTTTGGCTTGACACGCCTGTTGTCATACCAAGTTGCAGAACACTTGCGCAACGGAAAACTCAAAACGGTACTCGCTGACTTTGAGCCGCCACCCTTGCCCATCCATGTGGCGTACCGCGAGGGTAGGCGGGCGTCGCAGAGGGTATCCAGTGGGCGGGTAACACACAGGTGATTGAACTCACTGCCGCGCGGCAGATGCGCCGCTGGCCAGAGGGCGAGGCGGTGGAGTGGTGGATGCAGTCACTGTTGCAACTCCTCTCGCTGGAGAGGCATGGATGAATTCAACCAACAACTGGAGGTTGCAGCCGGCAAGGGATGCGCAGGCCAGGCATTGGGGTCCCAGGCCGCAAAGCTTTACCGCCGCAGTCAGGACCACCCAGGGCGCAAGCAGCGCGGTGGACTTGCCGGCCAAGGTCAGCCGCGCACTCGACTTGAGGCCGGGGACACGTGTCTGGCTTGCCCCACGCGGTGGCGGTCTGGTCATGACCAGAAAACTCATTGGCCCTCGCCATGGCAGGCGCTACAGCACCTGTATTTTGCGAAAGCATATGCCGCTCAGGCCGCTCGGGCTGAACCGAAAGAACGCGAGGTGACCAGGTCCGCAATAGGTGTTCAACCAAAACAGCGAGGTCGGCCGAATTGCCTGAACTGCGCATTGATGGTGGACGCGAATCAACAGATGGAACTTGGAAGGAAATCGGATGCAAAAATTCAAGATGACAAGGGCTACAAAATTGGGATCCTCCGGACCCCGCAATTGGCGAGACTAGAAGGACGGATGGCGCAGCCGCACTGTGCTGCGTACTGGCCGCATGTGGTGATGGGGGTGGCGGCAACTGCGCAACCCCAGTTGGCCCAAGTGGCAGTCAGTCAAGTCCCAGCAACGCTCAGGCCACTGCACTCTCAGCAATGCATTGGGCGGTTGGTCCATCGGTAAATGCCAGCGAGGAGATTAACACCTACATGCCCTCCATGGCCAATATTGCGCCAGGCAAGGTCATGGCGGTATCCGCATGAAACCGCGCAGAGTGTCGCCGGTAGGCCATTTGCGGATGGCGTCGCGGGCTTGCGCAAAAACTCCCTGCCAATGATGCCCAGGATTTGCCGCGCTCAACATTCGGGGGGCAATATAGTGCTTGACGAAATAGTTTAGCAGCTTGATCTAGACTGCGTCGGGAAGGTTTCGTGTCGACCAATGCGTTGGAGAGCTGGACGCGCGCTTCTGGATACCTTGCCTGCGCGCCAGAACGGGACCATGCAAGTACCTTGTCGATAATCGGTTCGGAGCTTAAGATCTGCGGACGCTCACGCCAATTGAATTCTGACCCTCGCCTTCTTGTACCGTGAGTGAGTCGCACCGGGGCGATTCAGAGTCCCAATTTCGCTCTCTTGTAGTGGCGGCCTGAGGCGATAGTATTTGTTATTAGTTTTCAATGCGTATATCTGGTGTTTGCTGATTCGCAAGCTGCGCTAAGGCCGCCCGCAACATGGATTGCAACACGGGCTGCACCGACGTGGCGCGGTATTCCAAGTAGTTGAAGGGCGCGGCCTCGTCCATGTATAAGGCCTGGCACATCTCCAGTTGGATCGCGTGCACGTTCCGCGCTGGTTGGCCGTAGTGGCGGGTGATGTAGCCGCCCTTGAAGCGGCCATTCAACACATGGCAGTAGCGCGACTGGCGTACCACTTCGGCCACGCGCGCGATCAGTGCGGCACCGCAACTTTGCCCGCTATTGGTGCCAAGGTTAAGATCCGGCAAACGCCCCTCAAACAAGCGTGGCAACACACTGGCAATGGAATGTGCATCCCACAGCAGTACGGCACCGTTCGCGGCTTTCAAGCGCGCGAGCTCCTGGGCCAGGGCCTTGTGGTAGGGCATCCAGTAGGTGTGCAAGCGGCGCCTCTGCTCGGCGCCATCGGGTTCGGTGCCCGGTGCGTAGAGCGGCTCACCATGAAAGGTTTCCAGCGGGCACAGGCTGGTGGTGGTCTGCCCGGGATACAGGCTCTCGCCGCTGGGTGGGCGGTTCAGGTCAATCACATATCGCGAGACATGGGCTTTGAGAACCGAGGCTCCCAGGGTCTGGGCGAAGCCGTAAAGGCGGTCCAAGTGCCAGTCTGTGTCTTGGGTGATGGCGGCCTTGGGATGCATGGTGTCGCTGAATTCGCGAGGCAGCACGGTTCCCAGGTGGGGAAGAGAGATCAGCAGAGGCAAGGTGCCGGGGGTCAGGGTGTAGATTGCAGGGGTGCTCATGGCGGGTTCTCGTCGGGGCAGAAAATGGCGTTGGGTGGCAAGGCCGGCATGGCCCTGCGAATGGCGGGGGCGGTATCCAGGCGGATCACCTCACGGGTGATGCGGGCAATGTCAGCATCCAGCCCAGCCCATTCGTTTTCACGCGACAGCAGAAAAAAGTCGCGCTGGCCCAGGCGCGCTGCCGGCAGTGGCACCACGGTGACCGCATCTAGGTACTGGCGCGATTGCCAGAGGCACAAGGGAGTGCAAAGCGCCCAGCCGAGGCCGGAAGCCACCAGGCTGAGCAATGGGTCAGTGGCATCAAAGGCGTATTGGTGCGGCGCCTGCACGCCGATATGGCGCAAATAGCGTTCGATCTGCTGGCCTATGACCGAGCGCTGGCTGTAGCGGATCAGGGACAAGTCCCCGGCCATGGCCGACAGCTCAATGGCCGATGCAGGCGAGTGCACCGCACGTGCACGCGGAAAGACCGCCACCCACGACTCAGAAAATAGCGGTTGCTGCACGATGCGCGGGTCATGGATGCCGGGGTCGGTGCAGATCACTAGGTCCAGTTCCCGGCCTTGCAGCTGCTCGGTCAGCGTCGGTGTCAAGCCAGACCACATCAGGATTTGCCGGGCCGAGCCGGTCATGGCACGGATCAAGCGCGGGCCCACGGTGGCGGCAAACGAATCCACGCAGCCCAGGCGTATTTGCGCATGCTCGTGGCGGGTGCTGGCCCGCACCTGATCCACCATGGCATTGGCTAGGGCCAGCAACTCGGTGGCCCGCAGCCGCAATGCGCGCCCGACCGATGTAGGTACGGCCGGGCGCACCTCGCGGTCCAGCAAACGCATTTCCAGCTCCTGCTCCAGGCCCTTGATGGCTTGGCTGACCGCGCTCTGGCTCAAGCCAAGGCTCTGGGCAGCCTGCCCCATGGAGCCAGAGTCACACACGGTGACAAAGGCATGCAGGGCCCGCAAGTCGGGCAGGCGGTGACGGTGGCTGGTCGCGGCGGGAGGCATGGAGCGCATCATGGTTGCTGGGGCCGATAGCGGCTTTAGTGTTTGATATTTTGAACAATAGCATTTGTTTTGCTTAAATTAAAAGCCGGCGTCGGGGCTGTCTCTAAGCTTGGCGCATTCTCTTTTTGAAAGGCTCTCCATGCAAAGCTTTGACGCCATAGTGATCGGGGCCGGTGTTATCGGCAGTTCCGTCGCATACCACTTGGCCCGCTTTGGTGCCCGAAATGTGCTGGTGCTGGAACGCACGCAAATCGGCGCGGGCACAAGCACCCAGTCTTCGGGCATCCTGCGTACGCACTATTCGGTCATTGAAAACGTGGAGTTGGCGCGCCAGTCCTGGTCGGTTTTTACTGACTTTGCCAACTACCTGGGTGACGCTGAAGCCTCGGCCGGTTTAGTGAAGTGTGGCTACTTGATCTGCGCGCCTGAGGGCCTCAAGCTTGACCCGCTGCGCCAGGCCCTGGAGGGCCAGCGCGCCAAGGGCATCACCGTAGACTTTCTAGACCAAAGTACTGCCCGTGACCTGCTGCCCATCGCCCATTTTGATGACGCGGCTCTGATCGGTTACGAGCCCGAGGCCGGGTTTGCCGACGCCTACCTGGTGGCCACTGGCTTTGCCCGCGCGGCGCGGCGCCTGGGCGTGAAAATCATGGAAGGCGTGAACGTCGAAAAACTGCTGACCGAGAACGGCCGCGTGGTCGGCGTGCAGACCGCACAAGGCACCTTCCACAGCAACACCGTCATCAGCACCCAAAACATCTGGGCCGGGGACATCGAGCGTTGGACAGGCATCAGCACCCCGGTCAAGGCCGAACGCCATACGGTACTTGCCCTGGAAGGCCCCGAGGCCTACAGCTTTAAGATGCCGGTTTTCAAAGACCTGGGCTCGCCCGGCATGCTTTACTGCCGCAGCTACGGCGGCAAACAGATGCTGGTGAGTGAAGGCACTGTGGGCGAAACCCTGGCCGAGCCCGACAACGAGCAGGGCGACATTCCTATGGACTACGTGGCCGAAATTGGCGAGCAGGTTGCCGAACGCTTCCCCTCCTTTGGTGAGGCCGGGCTGGCCTCAGCGTGGACCGGCGTGTACGACGTCACCCCCGATTGGAATCCTGTGTTAGGCCGTTTGCAGGGCCTGCAGGGCCTGGTGGTGGGCTATGGATTCTCGGGCCACGGCTTCAAACTCTCACCCGGCGTGGGTCGCGTGCTGGCGCAAGAAGCGCTGGGTCTGGCCACCGATGTGGCGCTGGCGCCCTATGCGCTTGAACGCTTCAGCACCGGCCAGCTACTGACTGGCAAGTACGGACTTGGCGCAGTGTCCTGACCCCCTTGATATCAAACTGGAACTAAGCATGAAAATTATCGTCGCCGTCAAGCGGGTGGTGGACTACAACGTCAAGGTGCGCGTCCTCGCCGATGGAAGTGGTGTGGATACCAAAAATGTGAAGATGAGCATGAACCCATTTGATGAAATTGCCATCGAAGAAGCGGTTCGCCTGAAGGAGAGAGGTCTTGCGAGCGAAGTGATAGCAGTCTCTTGCGGTTTAGGTCAATGCCAAGAAACATTGCGCACTGCGCTTGCCATTGGTGCGGACCGCGCCGTTCTAGT
Organism: Comamonadaceae bacterium; assembly: GCA_947374485.1. Lineage (GTDB taxonomy): Bacteria > Pseudomonadota > Gammaproteobacteria > Burkholderiales > Burkholderiaceae_C > Allorhodoferax. The sequence continues at coordinate 17,695 of CANCCF010000024.1, forward strand.
CGAAACTGATACGGAGCTCCAGCCGTTAGCTGTAGCGAAGCTGCTCAAGGCCTTGGTAGTCAGAGAACAACCGGGTCTGGTGATCCTAGGCAAGCAAGCTATTGACGATGATGCCAACCAGACCGGTCAAATGCTGGCTGCACTGACCCAGTTGCCGCAAGCCACCTGCGCGTCCAAGGTCGAATTTCAGGGTGGCAATGTGCAAGTAACCCGGGAAATCGACGGTGGCCAAGAAGTGTTGTCTCTGCTCCTTCCCGCGGTGCTGACCACCGATTTGCGCCTCAATGAACCACGCTACGTAACGCTACCCAACATCATGAAGGCCAAGAAAAAACCGTTGGAAACCGTGACGCCCGCTGAGCTAGGCGTAGATGTGGCGCCACGCCTTGTGACACTAAAAGTGGTGGAGCCGGCTGGCCGTAAGCCCGGAGTGTTGGTGGCCGATGTTGCCACTCTGCTGGATAAACTGAAAAATGAAGCAAAGGTAATCTGAACATGACTGCACTCGTCATCGCCGAACATGACCACCAATCCATCAAAGCTGCAACCCTTTCTACCGTGACCGCGGCTGCCCAATGCGGCGGTGAAGTACACGTGCTGGTGGCTGGTCACCAGGCTGAAGCCGCAGCCACTGCGGCAGCCTGCATTGCCGGAGTGAGCAAGGTCATTCATGCCGACGGCCCCAGCCTAGCCCATGGGCTGGCCGAGCAAGTGGCCAATCAGGTGCTGGCCCTGGCTGTGGGTTACAGCCACATCGTGTTTCCGGCTACACCCAGTGGCAAAAATATCGCCCCACGCGTTGCGGCCCTGCTGGATGTGGGCCAATGCAGTGACATCACCCGAGTAGTAGACGCCACTACATTTGAGCGCCCTATCTACGCGGGCAACGCCATTGCCACTGTACAAAGCCGCGATGCTAGGCAGGTGCTCACCGTGCGCACCACCGCGTTCGATGTGGCAGCCTCGCAAGGAGGCAGTGCCCCTATTGAGCGCGTAGCGGCCGTGCCCCTAAGCGGCCTGTGCACCTGGATCACCAGCGCGATTGCGGCCAACACCCGTCCGGAACTGAGTGCAGCCAAAACCATTGTCTCTGGCGGGCGCGCCCTGGGCAGCGCCGAGCAGTTCCATGCGGTAATGACGCCATTGGCCGACAAGCTCGGTGCCGCCATAGGTGCCAGCCGTGCTGCAGTGGATGCTGGTTACGCAGCCAACGATTTGCAAGTGGGGCAAACCGGTAAGATCGTGGCACCGCAGCTGTATGTGGCCTGCGGTATCTCGGGTGCCATCCAGCACTTGGCAGGAATGAAGGACTCCAAGGTGATCGTAGCCATCAACAAGGACGTTGAAGCACCCATCTTTTCGGTGGCCGATTACGGCCTGGTGGAGGACCTGTTTACGGCAGTACCGGCATGGGTGCAAGCAAGCTGAACCCCTTCGCCATCGATGAGCTAGTGCCTGAGCCCTGGCAAAACGGTGCAGGCTGGACGCGTACGCTTTGTTCGCATGTAGTGGATGGCGAGGTGCTGTGGCGTGTCAGCGTAGCGGACATCACCGCGGCCAGCGATTTCTCCCAGTTCCCCGGCATGGACCGCACGGCCGTGATGGTACGAGGTGGGCGCTTGCAACTCAGCAATGCCGAGGGTCAGCTGCATCTTGACCGTGTGGGTTCACAGATTAGGTTTCCGGGAGAATGGGCCCTGCGATGCAGTTTACCGGATCACCACAAAAAGCCTACGCAGTTGCTCAACATCATGGTGCGGCGCGGCCAGGTCCAAGGCCGTGTTGATACTGTCACTGGCACCGCGCATGCCTTGCTGGCGGACAACTGCCCTGGGCTGGTGCTGGTGTTGCGCGGCGCGTTCCAGTGGACATCGGCAAACGATTCGCGCCACATATTGCAGGCTCGCCAAGGTATCCAATGGCAGCATTTAGCGCAGGACTGGCACGCTGACCCGCTTGAATGCGATGCGACGATGGTGTGCTGCACCCTGCGCTCGTGGCGCCTTGGGGGGCATGTGCTCATCATTAATTAAGGTCTGAAGTAAGTGTGCACTTACTCCGATGCCCGCGGATAAACAATAATTGACAGAAACTTGATTGGCCACTGCACCAGCTTTTCGGGGCCGTGCGGTACCTCACCTGAGAATGTAAGCGCATCGCCCGGCTCCAACAGATAGGTGGACTGGCCGCAGCGGTACTCAATCAGTCCTTCCAGCATGTAGAGCAACTCCGTGCCCGGATGTTGGAAGGTGGGGTACTGCTCCGAGTCATCGTTCATGGTGATGAGGAAGGGCTCGAACAGTTTGACGGGGCCCTGGTCGTAGGCCAGCAGGTGGTAGGTATGACCGCTTTTGGTGCCCCGGCGCACCACTTCCATGCCCATCCCCTTTTTGATGTGCTGCGCCGCACTGGTGGAGACGTCGTATTTGCTGAACAGCATGGACATGGACACGCCCAGGGCGCGGGCAATGCGGCCCAGGGTGTCCATGCCGGCCGATGTCTGGCCGTTCTCGATCTTGGACAACATGCCCCGGCTGATGCCCGTCTGTTCGCTCACCTGGGCAATAGTCAGCCCGTGGCGCTGGCGCAATTCCTTGATGGCCGAGCCCACCGCTTCTTCCATCGTCGGGCCGTGTCCTTCGCGCGTTTTTTCCATATCCGGGCTTCCCTCGTAAGCAAGTTGCAAATGAGTGTAGCCAGTTCACTATAATTTCATATCAGGCATAAATGTTGCATAACAGGAATCACTGATTTCTTGACCGCACAACCTGAAGGAGCTATACCTTGAACGCCACCCCCCTACCCAACCTGCCGGACCGATCGTCCGATCTGGTGCCACCCAAACGCTTTGGCACCGTGGAAGAAACCCAAACCTACCTGAAGTCGCAGGGCGTGCAATACGTGCTGGCGCAGTTCGTGGACATCCACGGCGTGGCCAAGGCCAAGTCGGTGCCGGTGGAGCACTTGGGCACCGTGATCACCGACGGAGCAGGCTTTGCCGGCTTTGCCATCAGCGGCGTGGGCATCGAGCCGCACGGCCCGGACTTCCTGGCGCGGGGCGATCTGGCCACTGTGTCGCTGGTGCCCTGGCAGCCGGGCCTGGCACGCATCGTCTGCGAAGGCCATGTCAACGCGCAACCCTGGGGCCATGACAGCCGTGTGGTCCTCAAAAAGCAGGTGGCCCGTCTGGAGGCCCTGGGCCTGACCCTGTTCTCTGGCCTGGAGCCCGAGTTCTCGCTCCTGGTGCGCAATGCCGACGGCAGCATCGAGCCCTGCGACCCCAGCGACAAGCTGGCCAAGCCCTGCTACGACTACAAGGGCCTGTCGCGCACCCGCGCCTACCTGGAGCGCCTGTCCAATGCCATGCGTGCCACCGGCATCGACGTCTACCAGATTGACCACGAAGACGCCAACGGCCAGTTCGAGCTGAACTACACCTTCACCGACTGCCTGACCTCGTGCGACCACTTCATCTTCTTCAAGATGGCCGCCAGCGAGATCGCCCACGAGATGGGCCTGGTCTGCTCCTTCATGCCCAAGCCCTTTGCCAACCGCCCCGGCAACGGCATGCACATGCACCTCTCGGTGGGGGATGGCAAACGCAACTTCTTCCAGGACAAGACCGACCCCAAGGGCCTGGAGCTCTCGCCCATGGCTTACCACTTCATGGCGGGTCTGCTAGCCCACGCCCCGGCACTCACCGCGCTGTGCGCACCGACGGTGAACTCCTACAAGCGTCTGGTGGTGGGACGGTCCCTGACTGGCGCCACCTGGGCCCCGGCCTACATCAGCTACGGCGACAACAACCGCTCGACCATGGTGCGCATCCCCAAGGGCCGCCTGGAACTGCGCCTGCCCGATGGCGCCTGCAACCCCTACCTGGCCACCGCCGCAGTGATCGCCGCCGGCCTGGACGGCATGGAAAGGAAGCTGGACCCGGGCGTGCCGCGCAACGTCAACCTCTATGAGTGGAGCGAAGCGCAATTGAAGGAAGCCGGCATTGGCCTGCTGCCACAGAACCTTAACGCCGCCCTGGACGCGCTGCAAGTCGACTCCGTGATCTGCGAGGCCCTGGGGCCGGTGGCCGATGAATTTCTCAAGCTCAAACGCATGGAATGGATCGAGTACATGCGCCATGTCTCGGAGTGGGAAATCAAGCAATACCTCGAATTTTTCTGAACGGAGCAAACGACTATGTGTGGAATTGTTGGACTGTTATTGAAGAAGCCGGCGCTGCATGCGCGCCTGGGCGAACTGATGTTGCCCATGCTCATCGGCATGACCGAGCGCGGCCCGGACTCGGCCGGCATGGCCGTGTTCGGTGCCAGCCTGCCCGAATCGCAACGCAAACTCAGCCTCTACTCCGGCCTCACCGCCGAGGGCGATGCCTACCACTGGGCAGGCCTGGTGGACGCCGTCAACACCGCCTTCAAGGCGCGAGCCTTGGCTGTCACCAAGGGCAACCATGCGGTGCTGACCTTTGAAGGTCCGGTGGAGGCCATCAAGGCCTGCATCCTGGCCCATGAACCCAAGCTGCACATCCTATCGACCGGCCGCAGCATTGACCTGTACAAGGACATCGGCACCCCGGCCCAGGTAGCAGCACGCTACGACTTCTCCAAGCTGCAGGGCAGCCACCTGGTGGGTCACACCCGCATGGCCACCGAGTCGGCCGTGACGCCCGACCGCGCGCATCCGTTTACCGCCGGACAGGACTTCTGCCTGGTGCACAACGGCTCGCTCTCCAACCCCAACGGCATACGCCGCATGCTGGAGCCGCGCGGCATCCACTTCGAGACCGACAACGACACCGAAGCCGCCTGCCGCTTTCTGGAGTGGCGCCTGCGCGAGGGCGACAGCCTGCCCGAGGCCCTGCAAAAAGGCCTGAAGGCGCTCGACGGCTTCTTCACCTTCCTGATGGGCACCAGCACCGAGCTGGCCCTGATCCGCGACCCCTTTGCATGCAAGCCTGCCGTAGTGGCCGAGACCGACGACTACGTTGCCATTGCCTCCGAGTTCCGCTCGCTGGCCCACCTGCCCGATATCAAACACGCCAAGGTATTCGAGCCCGCCCCCGAGGAGATGTATGTATGGAAAATCTGACTTTTGACCTGGGCGACCAGCCCGTGCGCGCCCTCAACCACTATTTGCACAGCCCCGCCGAAGCGCTGCTGGGCAAGCATGTGACGGTGGTCAACCCCGACGGTGCCCACAGCATTGCCGTAGGGGTAAACGCCGCAGTGAAGGTGACCATAGAAGGCCACGCCGGCTACTACGCCGCGGGCATGAACAAGTTCGCCGACATCACCATCGAAGGCAGCGCCTCCACCGGTGTGGCCGAGAACATGATGAGCGGCCGTGTGCACGTCAAGGGCTTTGCGTCCAACGGCGCCGGTGCCTCGGCCCATGGCGGCCTGCTGGTGATCGATGGTGACGCCGGCCTGCGCTGCGGCATCTCGCTGAAAGGCGCGGACATCGTGGTCGGCGGCTCGGTGGGCAGCTTCTCGGGCTTCATGGCCCAGGCCGGGCGCATGGTCATCTGCGGCGATGCAGGTGATGCGCTGGGCGACTCACTCTACGAGGCGGTGATCTATGTGCGCGGCGCCATCAAATCGCTGGGTGCCGACGCCCAGATCGAACCCATGACGGAGGCCGACATCACGGGCCTGGCCGCCTTGCTGAAGGATGCAGGCATGGGCCACGACCCGCACGCCTTCAAGCGCGTGGCCTCGGCCCGCACCCTGTACCACTGGAATGCCGACGCCAATCAGGAGTATTAAAAAATGTCCCACAACGAACAACCCATCCAGATCCACAAGCGCCTGCAAAAAGAAGAGTCGGCCGGTTTTGACCGCAGCACGCTGGACTACATCCACCGTGCCTCTGCCACCGGCATGTACGAAATCCGCGGCCTGGGCGCCAAGCGCAAACTGCCGCACTTTGACGACCTGGTGTTCCTGACCGCCTCGCTCTCGCGCTACCCGCTCGAAGGCTACCGCGAGAAGTGCAGCACCCGCACCGTGCTGGGCGGGCGCTTTGCCAAAAAGCCCGTCGTGCTGGAGACCCCCATCACCATTGCCGGCATGAGCTTTGGCGCACTCTCGGCCAACGTCAAGGAAGCCCTGGGCAAGGCCGCCACCGCCATGGGCACCACCACCACCACCGGTGATGGCGGCATGACGTCCGAAGAGCGCATGTCCTCCAAGACCCTGGTCTACCAGTGCCTGCCCTCGCGCTACGGCTTCAACCCCGACGACCTGCGCAAGGCCGACGCCATTGAAGTGGTGCTGGGCCAGGGCGCCAAGCCCGGTGGCGGCGGCATGTTGCTGGGCATGAAGGTCAATCCGCGTGTGGCCAAGATGCGCACCCTGCCCCAGGGCGTGGACCAGCGCTCGGCCAGTCGCCACCCCGACTGGACCGGCCCAGACGACCTGGCCATCAAGATCCAGGAGCTGCGGGAAATCACCGACTGGGAAAAGCCCATCTATGTGAAGGTGGGTGCCACCCGCGTCTACAACGACGTCAAACTGGCGGTGCACGCCGGTGCCGACGTGGTGGTGGTAGACGGCATGCAGGGCGGCACCGCTGCCACGCAGACCTGCTTTATCGAACACGCCGGCATTCCCACCCTGGCCGCCGTGCGCCAGGCGGTGGCCGCACTCGAAGACCTGGACATGATTGGCACGGTGCAACTCATTGTGTCGGGTGGCATTCGCACCGGCGCCGACGTGGCCAAGGCCCTGGCACTGGGCGCAGATGCCGTGGCGATTGGCCAGGGCGTGCTGATGGCCTTGGGTTGCAACCGCGACACCTACCAGCAGGCAGGTCAGGTCCTGAGTGCCGAGGCCGACTACGCGGCCCTGGGCACGCAGGCCGGTTACTGCCACCACTGCCACACCGGCAAATGCCCGGTGGGCGTGACCACGCAGGACGCAGTGCTGGAGCAGCGCCTGGAGCCCGACGTGGGCGCCAAGCATGTCAAGAACTACCTCAAGACCCTGACCATGGAACTCACCACGCTGGCGCGCGCCTGCGGCAAGCAGGACGTGCACCACCTGGAGCCCGAAGACCTGGTGGCTCTGACGGTGGAAGCGGCCGCCATGGCCAGCGTGCCGCTGGCCGGCACACAGTGGATTCCAGGGCAAAATGATAGGTAAATTACATTCGCGTCCTTTGAAAGGTGAAACTTTCTATTCATTCCGCTTGGGAAGCGTCAACTGATGAACACCGAGTGAATTGGAAATGATGACTTGTCGACACTTTCGCTTTGAACGAGTTTGATCTCTTTGTGAATATTTCACTGGACCAATCCGGTACACACAGGTATGGATTGGTCGCGTAGCATTCCGAATTCGTCGAGATGGGTTCGAAGGTAAAAATACTATGCATGTCATTCAAGCACTAAGATCAGATTTTTACGAAATCGAAATTTCCGGGAAGCCCGCGGATCGCTGGGATCTTTTCCTTGACTGGAATGTGCGCGAGCGTTTTGGAATCGTGCTCTATAAGCCTTTGGCCGCATTAGGCGTCATTCACTTGATTCAGTCGGCATGCATGTGCTTTTATAGCTCTAAGACAAGCAGAATGAATAATAGAAATCTAACCTGAAATCCTTGTCATTCACGTTGGTAAGTGGTGGGGCATGCACGGAAATATGGACTTCTGGCCGGCCAGACGAGAAAACCTTGTACCTGGCGACGATAAAGAAATACTGGCCGCAATCAAAGACAGAGGGGTAACTCGATTGGCAATTCCTGAACGGGAAACTAAAAACATCCCTCTCCGACGCAAGGAAGAGGAATGTGCACTTGATTAGATTGTTACAGCGGAAATTGACAGCCCAAGCGGTCGCGCACAGTCGAAAGATTGCATGATCCAGAGTAACTCCTTTCGTAGCGAAAAGGATGTATAAAAGATTTTCAATCCACCTCAAATTACATTTGAGCGCAGGGAACTAATTGGAAAGTCGGGAATTAATGTAAAGGAAGGAGATCCAGATTTTGCACATCGCATAGTGGAACTCACCCCTAATGTGAGTGCACAAGAGATTAAGGAAAGGGTAGAACTTCGTAAGCGGCTTAAGGTGAATGGAATGATCACTGAGTCCTATCGATTTATTTCGCCGGATTTGGCGCACAAGTGTCTCTAAAGCATCCGAGACCAATTCCGTTTTTAATCAGTCGCTTGCGCCGCACGAATACTGCCCTGCTTAACGAAAAGCATGCTCGTAAAAAATACGAATTCTGGGCAGGGTAGGGGACTGCTCAATCCCGAAAAGGTTCTCCCGGAACCAGCCTACCGATCAGCAGCCGTTGGTGAAATAGTGCTTCGTGCCCAAAGCGGAAGTCAATCATGCCGGAATTGCTTCCCAAAAGCGGACATTCAAGCGTCGGCATTTGTTCTATCCGTTTCTTGATTTCATTGGCATGGAGTTATCAATCATCGTGCTTGATGCACTTGCCGCCGTATGCAATGCCAATGCCAGAGTTTGGGCATTCAGGTCTTCCCAGAAAACGTAGGACGCATATCCTGTAACAACATTGTGCTGAAACCGATCCGGTACGATAATTTTGCCCTCGGTGCCTCGGGAGCAGGACGGCAAAACGATGCCAAGAAGCGCATGCTGCTTATCCAGAGTCGCCTTAATTTCCCAATCCACATACTTGCGCTGATAGGTTTGTCCGCCGATTAGGACCACCGTGCAGGATGTTCCCGTAATGTAGTTGTCGCGAATCCGTTGCATAACATAGGCAGTGTTGTCACTGTCTATCTGTCTTTCCAGCGAGTTGTCATAAACAGCCTCGTAACTGTCATGGAATACGCGTGAAAACTCGTTGTAAAACCACTGATCACCACCATGGTGATAGCTAACAAAAATCCGCCGCCGAGGCGGAGCCGACATCGCCGAGCCAATTATTCCAAGTGAAGCCATGCTGAGTGGTCCGTAGCCAGCCATTTATTTCCCCTCGAAGAGCCCCAAGCCAACACCTAGTAAGCCCTGCATCACTAAGCCCTCCTGTTTGTCAGCCTTGATTTGATCGCCGAATCGTCCAATAACCGCATGCGCAGGCCTATCACCAGAAGGACAGAATAACGCTGCCAGCACCATAGAAATATCTTCCTTCTCGGATGGGGTTGAAGTAGCGCCATGATTACAGCAGCAGCCGCTGCTCCAACTGTAGCAACCAATCTGCCGCTCCTTTGGGGTCCGACCCTGCAAGCAATGGATCGAATGCAGCCTCGGCAGCATGTTCGCCTAGTGCGCGATAGGCTTCAAACTGTTCCTCGCTAAACAGTTGCTTTGCGGTGCTCTGATGCGGGAAAGTGGGATTGAGTTGCTGGAATTGCATCAGCAGTTCCGACTCATTGCCTGTCAATGCCAGCTTGATCACTAGAAGCAGGCCACGAATCGGTTGGCCGTTTTCCTCGTCACCATAGTCGATCCGCGCCATTGCGAAGTGAGCACGCTTGAACGGCTCAATACCTTGGCGAAGATCCGACAGGTCAGGCTCGATGCGCACGCCCAGATCGATCTTAGCCATCCGGATCGAATTCAAAAGGCCACCAAACGAGTGTTGAGGGTCCGCTTCACCATCGATGAGCACGATGTACCGGCATCGTCGGCGAAGCAGTTCGTACAGGCCCATGTTCTCGACGTGCCCTCCGTCGGAAACATTGACGAAAGACTGATTCTCATGCATGCGCCCCGTAAGTTCGCGCGTGAAGTAGAGACCGCCGGGGACTGCATCCCAGCCGTTCGATTCGGAGGGTTTGCGAACCCAGTAGCCGAGCCGTACGTTCAGCATTGCGAGCAGCGTTGTATATCTACTCGAGGTGAGCGTCCCCATCCTCGGAGCCGCTGCTGCACCGGAAATTGCCATGGCGGTCCCGAGGTCCAGATGTTTGTCTTTGGTCTCCCAATCCTTCGTCGGCCAATAGCCCACTGTTGGGCCGCCGCAGTAATGCTGGGCAAAGATGAAAAAATCTGTGTCGCGGCCGCGTAGCTCTGGATTTCGACTCGCTGGTAGGTTGACCGCCGCATTTATCAGGTGCAATGGCGCCTTGTGGAAAGGATTGAGCGCCGACAAAGGCTGTGGGTCCACTGCGTCGGGCTGGTGCACGCGTCGCAAGTAGGTACGCGCGAGGCGGTTACGGTAATACAAATGCAGTGAGGCGAAATTAATGTTTACACCGACCCAACCGTAGATCCATAGGAGGGCCGTTACGATCCAAGGCCCCCAGCGGTATTGTTCTTTTAGTTCAGCAGCGACGTCCACTGCTACCAGCCACAAGGTCAGAAAAAAAAGTGGCCCAAAGAACACCAACAAAGACCACACAACCTTACCTAGCCTAGTCTTCAGGCCCAACCACAAACCAGACGCTCCGAGGGCGAACGGCAGTGACACAACGGACACTAGCAATCCAACAACGTGACCATGAGTTAATTTCACCAGGTCGGGCAGCTGCTTTGCAATGAGTAGCATTAGCCCCAACCCGCCCAATGCGATAGCCACTTTCTCCATGAACTCTCGCAATTCACGAGATGGATTTCGCAAAGCTGATATTACGAAGATCGCCACCCCAAACGCGGCCCATATCACGTTGTTTAGAGTCTCATAGGTAGGCGAAAGGCTGACGGACCCCTCACCGACGCCAAAAAAGTCAATTGCCACGGCAGCCATAAACATCAGTACCGGTGCTATGAGCAGCAAGGACATCACCACGCCATAAGCTGCTGAAAAGACCAAAAGTGCAAGAGTCGCTACACCGCCTTCTGAAAGGTACTTGCTGTGATTGCGTAAATGCCGGATGGCCTGCGACTCGATATGTCCTTTCGTCGCGAACGGCAACTTGTCGGGGCCCAACCCCACCTGCGCGTCGTTGTCGTTCATTACCGAGGTGATGAAGCTACCAAGATACCCACCTCCAGACACGGTCGACATGACGTCAACATCCTTCAGTATCCCGTGCCGGGCCAGAACGTTCGTTACACCCAACGCGAAGGTTGCAGAACGGATTCCTCCGCCTGAGATTGCCAAACCAATCGCGTTGTGTATCTCAGTCGCACCGGCATCAGACCCGTCGGCCCGCCGTGCAGCAAGAAGACGCACTTCCTCGGCATTTAGCGCATCGACCGTTTTTGAGTGCTGGCCTTTGTCCGATATGCCAAATTTGACCTTGCCGCGCGAAGTTGCCTCATTCCCTTTCGTCTGCGATGAGGGCACGAGCAGCTCTAGCGCATCGCGATCACCTGCGATCTGACCAAGCACCGCCGTGAAGGCTCGCAGGATAGCTTGCAGTACGGTCAACTCGGACCGAAAGCGGAACCGCTCGTCCAGATTCGCTAGATCACCCGCCTCCATCTTCGAGTGCCACCGCGCGGTGAGTGGTCTTATCCGGCTGTTTAGACAGTGAACGAGCAAAGACGACACGAGCAACGCCTGCGGTTGTCCCATCATCGCTTCGCGCGCAAGGCTGAATAGCTCCACAAGACTCTTCAATGCGGACGCTTCCACGCCGTCTCGAAGTGGCAATTCCTGCGTCGCGACTCGGGTGCGCAATTGCGTGTACATGTGCCAGGCCAGTAGCACATCCTGTTCGTTGGGATGCCACGGATCGGTGGCTCGACCAGGCGGGATCAGAGAAGCAACAAGGTCGGAGGCAGTACCACACATTTCGGTTAGACGCTGTTCCCAGCTTGACTCTGATTCGTTCGTCATGTTGGCGCCCTAGTCTCTGTATGCTCGGTTCGATTGCAGCGATCTGCACGCCACCGCGCGACCGGTTCCCACTCATGCAGCGAGGCTTGCCGTTCCTGCGCGGAGAGGCAGTAACCAACACGGCCCTTCATAGATAAGGCAATCGAGCGAGCACCATACGGCAGTTGATGCACAATATTTCCTTGCAAAGTGTAGAGGATGCGTTCGCGTGCATCAAAGGTCGCACTGATGGTCTCGGAGGAATCCACCTTGAGCACGGCTGCGTCGCTACTCCGATTCGCGCCGATAACTCGTAACACCTTCGTGTCGATTACTACGATCCAGCGACCGTCTTCACTGATCCTCGCTTGCACTTGGGCGCCTGAACTGGCGAGGTCCACCTTGTACTTTCGCGTGATCGACTCGTCAGTACAATCCGGGTTTTTGCATGCCATCACGAACTTGTCGTCGCCGGTAGCAAGATAGAAAAGCCCGTCATGCACCCAATCGCGCACCACCAGTTCAGGCGCAGACACCCTCTCGGCCGTACCTTGAACATGAAGAGTTGAAACGTCGAACAAGGCACCACTCACCCTGTCCTTCGCATCATAGAAATCTTCCGTGCTAATCGCAGGACCACCTTTGGCAGACGCGTAGACGGCGGTGGCACCTACGTACGGCCCAGTTCGGGTCGCGAGCGTCTGGTCAATCGCGTAGATCCGAACAGTCTGGTCGAAGCTGGCCGATAGCACCCTCAAGCCGGATTCGTCGAATGCGATCCCAAAAACGCGCTGCTGGTGTCCATCTAGCGTGACAACTTTTCCACTCGGAACATCGACCACCCGGATAGAGCCTTCATAAGATCCAACGGCGATTCGTTCGTCCGAAGAGGAAAAGGCCACCGCTACCGGCGCATCAGTTTCTGTCCAACCCGGCGCGACCTGCCGTAACACAGGTTCTGCCGGATTCTCGACGCGATACAGATCTCCTCGTTCATCCAGTGCCAAGCGGCAAGAGTCGGAAAGACGCCAGCGCCCTTTCCCTCCCGAGGGCAGAGGTTTCGTTGCCATGCCATTGCGGAGTGCGTAAGGAAGTCCATTCTTCGGCAGAGCCATAACGCGACCGTCCAGGCATGGAATGAGAGCGTCTGTTTGCCATTGCAGCGGCAGTTTGGTGAACCTCAAATCCTCATGTCGCAGCCACCACACGCCCCCCACCTCGTCTAGCAGATAAAGTGTGGCATCGCCGTCGTACGCTATTTCACGCGGCTTGGTTAATGTGGGAACTTCGACCAAGCCACTACTTGGCATGTATCCATCGGAAGTCTCAATCCGCCCGTTGCGAATCGCTGCCCAACGACCAGCCGGACCTGCGGTCCACAGCGAACTGTGACCGTAAGTCGAATGCTCGCCATTCACGCAGGCCGGACTTGCCAATCGCACTCCGCCGGTCAGTAGAGATGTCGGGATAATGCGTACGCAGTCTTCCCAATCAGAAATGGCAATCCATTTTTTGTCGGTCGATACAACGATTCGGTCCACGGGTACCGGCTCGCCCTGCGTGGTACCAGCACTGGCCGCCGACATGCGCGGCAGAACTTCTGCAGCGAGCATCCCACTTTTCGAAAACACTCGGGCTACGCCGTCGGCAGAAGCCGCTGCGTATCTCCCATCGTGTAGCCAGGCAACGACTTGCACACTATCGCCAATCAGGTGCCGCCGAATCGTTAGCGGACTGTCCCATATAGGACCGCTCATCGCGGGCAACAGATCGTCATCAGCCCACCAGCGGTTACCAACCTCCGACAACACCAATAAGGCTTCAGTGGGCTGCGTCCGAGCCAGAATACGCGCATCTGCGAGCAGGCGTTCAGTTTCCACACGGTAACGCTCGGCCATCGACCACAGGGTTGCAAGCAGCAGCACGAAAGCCGCACCCGCAGCCCATCGACGATTGCGCCGTAGCGCGTTGGTCGCGTGATCGTCGATGGCGTCCTTGGGTACTCCTAGCAGTGCTGCCGCGACCGTCACCAGTGCATCGCGGAACCGGGTATGGTGCGACGAGAGGCGGCTTTCGTTCAAAACCCATCGCATGTCAAGCCACAGCGGCTCAGCCTTGAAGATGCCCTTAAGGCTGGGGTGGAGCGCGGTGCTGCGTGACCAGTCAAAATCACCCACCATGCGGTCCCAAAACACCTCGCCGTCGGTAACTACGAGGACAATATTTTCGGTGGAGCTATGCTGACGCCACCAATTGATCTCTTCTCCGCACCAATAGGATCGGGCTGACGACGGCGATGCCATGAATATGAACCAACGAGACTGAGAGAGATTGGCCTGAATAGCGCCCCAGGCGTCGGGGTGGACAGCAAGATTCGTTCGATCACGAAAAATCCGGAACGTGCGGCGCTGGTACCACTTGCATAGCAAACGCTCGAGACCCTGCTGCAGTGCTGATGCTAGTCGGCCATCGAACGCGTGGCTATAGGATACAAAAGCGTCGAATTGCCAGTCGATCAATTTGGCCATACTGTGTGTAATCCATCAGAAACCGCTAACTGCTAGCAGTAACTCTATTGTCTTTCGCAGAATATCTTGACCTGGCGGCTTCGAAGTCGAACGGATCGGCTAACAGCAGATTTGGAATGGAACTCGCTTCAATAAAGGAGGTGAGTGGATGCGCCACAGCACTGTCGAATGTTCGATGATTACGCCGATTTGCGTATCCCAAATTCTGAAGGATCGATATTGGAATCTCTAGTGGGGCAGATCCGAAGTAGAAAAAGTGATCTGATACAAGAACTGCATCAGTTTGCGTGTCGTTTCTGACGTTATGAATATTGGCTGAACCATCCGGATAGCTATGGTGCGAGTCAAGTTGTTGCCATTCACCATTTAACTTGTGATAGATATTGTCGCCAACAAGCATTTTCAAGCTGCCATTGCGGATTGAGCGTTTGTCTCGATAGACTGGATTATTCCAATATTCGTTGAAAGTAATTGAACAAGACACTTTCATAGCAAATATGCACCGACCGGTTGCCTTTAGCCGAGTACCACCCATTCCAATAACCCAGTCAGCTTCTTTTGCCACCCGCCGGATTATTGGCTTGCAGGTTGCCAAGGTGCAAATACCATGGAATGGATTCGGTGCAAATCCGAAGTCTCGATCTACAACATACATGTATGTCTTAGGCATACTTAGCAGCTTGTCCTCACGGAACCGTTCACCGATTGGCGTAAGTTGCCGTCTGAACCTTCAAAGAAATTCTCTGAACTGTCTATAGCCCTTTGAATGCCACTGGCATTCCAACCAACAATTGCCGATGCATATTTTTCAAGGCTCTTGGGAATATCTGCGTCTTTGCCGCCCTGTTCAAAAACACCTACTATTCTTTTTCCTTGCGCATGTGCTTGGTCAATCTCCCAATTGACCCAAGGTCTAGAGTGAGTCTGCTCACCAATCAGAACTACGACCGTAGATGCCCAAGAAACCTTCATCCGGAGCAAGCGTTTTAATACGGCATCTTTCACCAGCCCATTTTTTAAGCGCTCATCGTTGGCTGGTTTCGCGCGGATCGAACTATTGCGAACGTCCCAACCCTTACCCCCTAACAAATTGGTAAATTTGTCGACGAGCGAATCATCTTGATGATGGTGGCTAATGAAAAGGTGACGTCGCACATCGGGTGTTGCCATAATGATCTGCCTAAAACAACATAGTCTGGGTTGAGGAATTCGCCCGTTTGCTGACGTCAATGCCGTGCAACTGACCAATTCCGCGGCGAAAATCCGTCACACCGCCGTAGCTGGGATGCCTGACACAGGCCACTTCGACGCCAAATTTCTCAGCATATGACGCCGCGTCCTGTCCGATGGAAACGATCCTTCGTACTCCAAGCCAAGAAATCAAGGCGGCATTCAATTCGTCCACGTAGCGCAACTCTCGAGCAGTAAACCTCCGATTTGTAAAAGGCTCGCCGGGCTCATGAGGATGGAATGGAAACACATTCCACAGCAAAGGTGGTTTGTCCAACAGGCAGAGTACCGCCCATATCTCCGCTGCTGTCCGTTCTGCGACCTCCGGGCCACGGGTGGTTTTGACCGACTCACTCCCAGGGTATACCTGCTGCATCATTGGTAAATGCCGCTCGTCGGTCAAAGCAAGGCCAGTTCGCCGCCCTCCACGATATCCAAGATCTCGCCCCATCCATATGGTGTCCACTCCCAATTGCTTGGCAGAGGTTAGCAGGAGTCTGAGATTTCGCCGACGTGTTGCTGGAGCGTCTGCTTTGTCATGGACATCGCACACATGGGCATAGGGATTAAAGACATCCGGCAGCTCAATGCCAGCCATCTGTTGGACGAAACTCTGTGGAGTCATATATTTTCAGTGCTCGGCACTGGGGGCTTGAATATCAATCTGTGCCTTTTTAGGTCAACAATTACGATGCCACCTTTGTGGTGGTACAGTTCCCGGAACACTCGGAATCCATCAAGAATTGCATTTTCCCATTGCCAAAGTGGGCAATTCGCCACCATCAAACCATCAACCATGCTACGGATCTGCTTTAAGAGCGAGTAATCCAGTCGCCCGGGCGATACATCGGCATACAGCTTTCGATCATTTCCCTTTGCATGATTGAATATCCACGTGGCAATTCCTTCTTCGAGAATAATGGCTCTAGCCCCGTCCTCGTTCTCATCGAGTTGAGGATCAGATTTACGCTTCAGCTTCAACAATGCGCGTATTACTGGTGACCATCCAAGATGCGCTGCGTAGGAAAGATGGAAAACGTCATGAAAACGATAACCATCTGCGCGGCGACTGTTGTCTGTCAGCGGATCACCGATATTCAGCCCCTTGATTTGCTGAACAACCATCAACCGATTGCCGATCTTCCGTTGAATGAATTCAACTTCCATTCGAGCTGGGAACTGCTCAAAATCTTTCCCACCGGGTTCAATTAAATAGTAGCGCTGTTGGGGTGGCCAACGATCGTAGATTTTCAAAAGGTTTTGGTAAGCGATTTCCCCCAACTCCAACGCAAAGCAAGCACTGACCAATGCTAGGTCGCCAAGCAATTGACCGAACATGCTTGCCCGATTCTCAACAGGCTCGTTCAAGATGCGGTCAAATTTAAATGAAGTCGCTAAGCCACTATCGTATGCCAGGTCTCGCAGGAGTTCCTCACTGCTCCTGCTAAGGGTTGTATGGTGCAGTGATGCAATGCCATCCAACTGGCGAAATGTAATTGCTGTAATTTCACTCCGAGACGTTTCGTTGAATCGTCGGCGCAGAAAAGAGAGTCCCGCCTGGCCAAGTACATTGGGACCTATGCCCGACAAGCCAGCTGCATTGACTAGATACCAGAGTGCATCACCGATCTCGTCTCGGACAACTTCTGAGTCAGTTTGATAGAGCTGATCTCTGCGTCTCCTTTTCAGCGCTGAAAGCAGCCCCCCAATTTCTCCAAAAAATCCGAAAGTCAGCTTCTTGTAGTGATCATGTGCGGCTTCATTCGTGAACCTATCAGTCTTGCCAGCCTGTTTGCAATAGCTCAGCAGAGTCAGTGGTGCCCCAATGATTTGTGCTTTCATTTTTACCCCCAACATTCATCATAAAGGATATGCAATCCGAATTGCTCGTAAGCAGTCAGTCGTATTTGACCGCTCCTGGCTCACAGGAGCCAACCACTTTGATAATCGCCTTGCCCGTAACCAGTCATACGAATTGGCGGCAAGGCACAAAGTCCATGTTGGGCTTTCCGGGCGATCTGACAGCCACTTCTTTACATAACGCATCTGAGAATGCTTGCGTTATAGCTAAAAGCACCTTCTGTGAGATACGATA
>CANCCF010000025.1 GCA_947374485.1 Comamonadaceae bacterium
AGAGCAGTACTTTCTGGGCGCCCTGCTGGACCCCAACGAAGGCCACCTGGACCCCAGCGGCACCACCTATGCCTACGCCAAGGCGGCACGCCTGGGCGGCGCCACCATCGAAGTGCAAACCAAGGTCGAAAGCCTGGAGCAAAAGCCCGACGGCCATTGGCGCGTCATCACCAACAAAGGTGTGATCGAGTGCGAGCACGTGGTCAACGCCGGCGGCCTGTGGGCGCGCGAAGTCGGCCGCATGGTGGGCATCGAGCTGCCCGTGCTGGCCATGGAACACATGTACCTGGTGACCGACGACATCCCCGAGGTGGTGGAATTCAACAAGAGCACCGGCAAGGAAATCGGCCACGTCATCGACTTTGGTGCCGAGAGCTATTTGCGCCAGGAGGGCAAGGGCATGGTGCTCGGCGTGTACGAGCAAGCCGGCAAACCCTGGAGCCCCAAGAACACCCCCTGGAGCTTTGGCCAGGAACTGCTGCAGCCCGATCTGGACCGCATCGCCCCCTCCTTGGAAATTGCTTTCAAGCACTTCCCCACACTGGAAAACGCAGGCATCAAGCGCGTCATCAACGGCCCCTTCACCTTCGCACCCGACGGCAACCCGCTGGTCGGCCCGGTGCAGGGTCGCACCAACTTCTGGAGCGCTTGCGGCGTGATGGCCGGCTTCAGCCAGGGCGGCGGCGTCGGTTTGGCTCTCTCCAACTGGATGGTGGACGGCGACCCCGGCTTTGACATCTGGGGCATGGATGTGGCGCGCTACGGCGACTGGGCCACGCGCAACTACACCAACGCCAAGGTGCGCGAGAACTACTCGCGCCGCTTCCGCATCCGCTTCCCCAACGAAGAGCTGCCGGCAGCGCGTCCCCTGCAAACCACGCCGCTGTACGACAAGTTCATCGAGCAAGGCGCAGTGATGGGCGACTCCTGGGGCATGGAAACACCGCTGTGGTTTGCGCCCAAGGGGTCTGAGGCCAAAGACATCGTGTCTTTCCACCGCTCCAACGACTTCGAGCCCATCAAGGCCGAGTGCAAGGCCGTGCGCAATGGCGTGGGCGTGACCGAAGTGGCCAACTTCGCCAAGTACGAAATCGCAGGCCCCGGCGCCGAGGCCTGGCTGCAAATGCAGATGACCAACACGCTGCCCAAAAAGGGTCGCCTGCAGCTGTGCCCCATGCTCAACCACAACGGCAAGATCATTGGCGACTTCACGATTGCCAAGGCTGATGACTCTCGCTTCATGATGTGGGGCTCCAGCCAGGCGCAGGTCTACCACATGCGCTGGTTCGAGCAGACCTTGCCAAAGGATGGCTCGGTCACCATCACACCGTTTGGCATGAAGCTGATTGGCCTCTCGATTGCCGGCCCCAAGTCGCGCGAACTGCTGGAACGCCTGACCGACGACGACGTGTCGAATGAAGCCTTCAAGTTCATGGACTACCGCGAGATGCAAGTGGCCACCGTGCAAGCCAAGGTCAACCGCGTCACCTACACCGGTGACCTGGGATACGAGATCTGGGTGGCCCCTGAATACCAGCGCCGCCTGTACGAAAGCATCATGGAAGCCGGTGCCGATCTGGGCATCACCAATTTCGGCATGCGCGCGCTGCTGTGCCTGCGCCTGGAGAAGAACTTCGGCACCTGGTTCCGCGAGTTCCGCCCCATCTACGGGCCCTTTGAGGCCGGTCTGGACCGCTTCGTCAAACTCGACAAACACGACTTCATCGGCAAGGCCGCCGCCATCAAGGAGAAGGCAGACGGCCCGAAGAAGACCCGCATCTACATGGTGGTGGACGCGCTGGACTGCGACGTGATGGGCGACGAGCCGATCTGGGTGGATGGCAAGGTGGTAGGCTGGGTCACGTCCGGTGGCTATGGTCACTATGTGGACCAGTCGCTGGCGCAGGGCTACATCCCCACCGAACTCTTCAAGGCCGACATGCAACTGGAAATTGAAATCCTGGGCGAGCGCCGCAAGGCCACGCTGCAGATGGATCCGCCGTTTGACCCCGAAGCCAAACGCATGAGGATGTAAGCAATGGCAGTGATCGAGCGCACGGGAGAGAAGTACTCCATCTGGTCGCTGCTCAAGCATGCGATGGGTGGCCACAAGAGCTGGGAGCGCGCGTGGCGCGACCCCGAGCCCAAGAAGAGCTACGACGTCATCATCGTGGGCGGCGGCGGCCATGGCCTGGCAACAGCCTACTACCTGGCCAAGAACCACGGCATCAAAAACATTGCCATTCTGGAAAAGGGCTATGTAGGCGGCGGCAACGTGGGGCGCAACACCACCATCGTGCGCTCGAATTACATGATGCAGGAGAACACGCCGTTCTACGAGCACAGCATGGAGCTGTGGCGCGGCATGTCCGAAGACCTGAACTACAACGTCATGTTCTCGCCGCGCGGCTACCTGTTCACCGCCTGCTCGCAAGCGGCGCTGGACGGCGTGGTGCGCCGCGCCAACACCATGCGCCTGAACGGCATCCGCTCCGAGATCCTCACGCGCGAAGAGATGATGAAAGAAGCGCCCTACCTGGACTATTCGCCACAAGCGCGCTTCCCGATTTATGGCGGCATGCTGCAGCCCGATGCCGGCACCGCCCGCCACGACGCGGTGGCCTGGGGCTATGCGCGCGCGGCCGACCAGATGGGTGTGGACATTATTCAAAATTGCGAAGTGCAAGACTACATCTGGTCTGGTGAAAAGATTGTTGGCGTGAAGACCAACCGCGGCAACATCAGCGCGGGCAAGGTCGGCATTGCGGTGGCCGGACACACGTCTGTGCTGGCGCAAAAAGCGGGCTTGAAGCTGCCGATTGAGAGCCATGTGTTGCAGGCCTTTGTGAGCGAGTCCATCAAGCCGGTGGTGAACCATGTGGTGGTGTGGAGTGCCACCTACTTTTATGTCTCACAGTCGGACAAGGGTGGCCTGGTGTTTGGCGGGCATATTGACCGCTACAACTCGTATGCGCAGCGGGGCAATCTGGCCAATTGGGGCGAGACGATGCAGGGGTTGGTGAGCATGGTGCCGTTTGCGGCGCGGCTGCGGTTGTTGCGCAGCTGGGGCGGGATTATGGATATGACGCCGGATGGGTCGCCCATCATCACTACGACTCCCGTTCCGGGCTTGTATCTCAATGGTGGCTGGTGTTATGGGGGGTTCAAGGCGACTCCGGCTTCGGGGTGGTGTTTTGCGCACACGATTGCGAATGATGCGCCGCATCCGTTTAACGCTGGGTTCACTATGGATCGGTTTGAGAAGGGGCGGTATATCGATGAGGCGGGGTATGGGCCTTATAACCATCTGCAGTGATGTGCTCTTTAATTGATGGTTTTTCTTTCGCTGCAAGCCGGGTCTCGGCCCGGCGGCCGACTCACTTTCTCTTGCTTCGCCAAGAGAAAGTAAGCAAAGAGAAGGCGACCCGGGTGCGCGTGTCCCTTCGCTGCGCTTCGGGCAACCTGCGGTGCTCGCAACTGGCGGGCAGTCTGCAAACTCGCTTCGCTCAAACATGCGTCCCGCTTTTTCCGCCTGTTGCTGCGCTCCTCGGCACGCGCACACGGGAGTGGGGGAGAAATACGAATACCAATACCAACAGCCAACTCCGTTCGCTCGCCTTCGGCATCGCGAACTCCCGAAATAGCCAACAGCCACTGCCGCACCACCATGCAAGCGCAAGCGCAGCGACGCGCGACACCACCCACCCCGCGTGCAAGGTGAGCGCCAGCGAACGAGCACGGGGCTCCCGTCCCCTGACTCCCCCGCCGTTAGGCCGTGCCGAGCAGCGCAGTGTTGGGCGGATCAGGGCGGGCGCATGTTTGAGCGCAGCGAGTTTGCGCCCGCCCCCGCCCAACGCGAGCAGCGCAGGGTACCCCGCAGGGGCACGGTCTCCGGCTCGCCTTTCTTTTGCTTACTTTTCTTTGGCGAAGCAAAGAAAAGTGAGTCGGCCGCCGGGCCGAAACCCGGCTTGCCACGCAAATACAAACACCATACAAAAGCCAAAATGCTAAGAATCAACTGCCCCTATTGCGGCGTAAGAGACCACGAAGAATTCAGCTGCTTCGGTGACGCCACCAAAACCTACCCCGGCCTTGAAAAGGAAAACCACAAGGAATGGGTAGAAGCCGTCTACACCCGCAACAACCCCAAGGGTGATCACTATGAGTTCTGGCAACACACCCTCGCTTGCCGCCGCTGGTTAGTCGTAAAGCGCAACACCATCACCCACGACATCCTCGAAGTCATGCCCGCCCGCAACCGCCCATTGGGCGCCACCAGCCCCGCCCCTTACAACGGCCCCAATGCAGCCGCAGCAACCGGCAAAGGAGCGTCCGCATGAGCAACGCAGGCAGCTTCCGCACGCCCCAAGGCGGCCGCATAGACCGCAGCAAGCCCGTCACCATCAGCTTTGATGGCCAAAGCCTCACCGGCTACCAAGGCGACACCGTAGCCGCCACCCTGCTGGCCCACGGCAAACACCTGGTGGCCCGCTCTTTCAAATACCACCGCCCACGCGGCATCCTGGCCGCCGGTGTCGAAGAGCCCAACGCCCTGCTCACCCTGGGCAGCGGCGCAACGACCGAGCCCAACATCGCCGCCACCGTCATCGAAACCCACAGCAGCGTGGTGGCCCGCACGCAAAACGCCTGGCCCTCGGTCGCATTCGACCTGATGGCGGTGAACAACAAGCTGTCTTCCATCTTTGTCGCCGGTTTCTACTACAAGACCTTCATGCCCTCGCTCAAGGGCTGGATGTTTTTTGAGCACTTCATCCGCAAGGCCGCAGGCCTGGGCCGCGCCACCGAGCTGCCCGACCCGGACCGCTACGACTGGCACCACGGCTTTCCCGATGTGCTGGTGATCGGCAGCGGCCCCGCCGGTCTGACGGCCGCGCTGGGCGCTGCGCGCTCCGGGCTGGACGTGACCCTGGTGGAGCAGGATTTTGAATTCGGCGGTTCGCTCCTGAACCACCCCATCGACAGCCCGGAAGCGGCCTGGCTTAAAAACACGCTGGAGGAATTGCAGTCTTTCACCAACGTTAAGCTGCTGAACCGCGCCACCGGCTTCGGTCTGTTCGACGGCAACACCGTGGGTGTGATGGAGCGCACGGCCCCCGGCCTCACCAACGCTGCGCAAGGCGTGCCGCGCCAGCGCCTGCACATCCTGCGCTGCCAAAGCGTGGTCATGGCCTGCGGCGCGCTGGAGCGCCCGCTGCTGTTTGCCGGCAATGACCGGCCGGGCGTGATGCTCAGCGGTGCCGTCGGTACCTATGCCAACCGCTATGGCGTGATCGCCGGCAAGCAAGCCGTGTTCAACACCAACAACGATGCCGCCTATGCGGACGCGATCGCGCTGGCAAAAGCCGGTGCGCAGGTCACGCTGGCCGATTTGCGCAAGCAGGTCAATGGCGGACTGGTAGAAACGGCCAAGGCTGCAGGCGTCGACGTGCGCGTGGCTACGGCTGTCGTGCAGGCCACGGGCGCCGCGCGTGTGAAGCAGTGCGCACTGGCCTCTTACGACATCGCCACCGGCGCCGTAGGCAACTCGCTCACGACACAAACAGTGGATCTGCTGGCCATGTCGGGCGGCTGGACGCCCTCAGTGCACCTGACCTCGCACCGTGGCATTCGCCCCGTCTACAAGCCCGAGCTGTGCAGCTTTGTGCCGGGCGGCTTTGATGTGGCGCACTTTGGTGCGGGCAGCATGCTGGGCACCCAGACCATGACAGCAGCGATTCAAAGCGGCTGGGAAGCGGCGCGCCAGGCCGTCAGTCTGTGTGGCAAGACCATCAGCGGCGACGCCCCCCGTGCGCCAGACTCCAGTGACGCCTACATGGCCTTCACCGGCATCGCGCCTATCCTGACCGATAAACCGGTGGACAAAGCCTTTATCGACTTCCAGAACGACGTCGCCACCGACGATGTGGAACTGGCGCACCGCGAAGGCTATCAGTCGGTGGAGCACCTCAAGCGCTACACCACGCAGGGCATGGGCACGGACCAGGGCAAGACCTCCAACATCAACGCCCTGGCGCTGATGGCCAGCAAGCGTGGCTTAGGCGTTGCGGACGTGGGCACCACCACCTTCCGCCCGCCCTACACGCCGGCCACCATCGGCACGATTGCCGGACGCAGCGTGCGTTCCCACCTGGCGCCCGTGCGCCGCACCGCCATGCACGACTGGCATCTGCAAAATGGCGGCCAGATGATGGAAGCCGGCTACTGGATGCGCCCGCTTTGGTACAAGACGCATGGCGCCAACCTGTCCGAGGCCTACAAGGCCGAGATGGACATCGTGCGCGAGCAGGTCGGCATGGCCGATGTGAGCACGCTGGGCAAGATTGATGTGCAGGGGCCGGACGCTGCCGAGTTTTTGAACCGTGTGTACGTCAACGGATTTGCCAAGCTGGGCATCGGCAAGGCGCGCTACGGCTTCATGCTGCGTGAAGACGGCATCGTCATGGACGACGGCACCACCAGCCGCATCAGCGAGACCGAGTTCTTCATGACCACCACCACGGCGCAAGCGGCCCGCGTGATGAGCCACCTGGAGTTTTTGCTGCAGGTGGTGTGGCCGGAATTGCGCGTGACCGTGGCCTCCATCTCCGACCAGTGGGCCGCCATGAGCGTGGCCGGACCCAAGGTCCGCGATGTGATGCGTGCGGCTTTTCCGTCCATTGATTTCAGCAACGAAGCGTTCCCCTTCATGGGCGTGGTGGACGCAACGCTGGACGGCGCGTTGGCCGGTGTCAAAGTGCGCATCATCCGCCTGACCTTCTCGGGCGAAATGGCCTACGAGGTCTACACGCCCACCCACCACGGCCGTGCCGTTTGGGAGCATCTGCTGGAGGCTGGCAAACCCTGGCATCTGCGCAGCTACGGCCTCGAAGCCCTGGGCTCCTTGCGCATCGAAAAAGGCCATGTGGTCGGCTCCGAGATGGACGGCCGCACCACCCTGGACGATGTGGGTGCGGGCAAGATGGCCAGCCAGTTGAAACCCTTCTGGGGCGACGCCCTGCGCCACAGCGAAGTGCTGCAGCGCAAAGACCGCCCCACCCTGGTGGGACTACAGGCCATGGACCCGAATGAGCCGCCCAACAACGGCGCGATCCTGTTCTTTGCCGAAGACGAGATCAAAGGCCATGGCCGCGGCCACATCACCAGCACCACCTACAGCAAGCAGGTGGGCACCTCGATTGCACTGGGCCTGCTGCAGGGCGGCACCAGCCGCGTCGGCCAGATCGTCGTGGCCGCATCGCCCGTGCATGGCCGCCAATACAAACTCAAGGTGGTAGAGCCCTGCTTCCTGGACCCAGAAGGAAACCGTTACCGTGGTTGATACAACAATGCGCTCTCCCAGCGCGCCTGTGCGCTCGCCCTTCGAGGGCCATGCCGTGGGCAAGCGCCCCAACGCCGCAGGGCAGATTGGCGTGCAGCTCAGCGCAGCCACACTGCCCAGCGTCACCCTCATCAGCACCTGGATCAGTGGCCTCGACGGCTTGCTGCAAGCCCTGTCCACCGTATTTGGCGACGCCGTGCCACAGCCCATCGGCAAGACGGCGCCAACCGCGCACGGCCTGCTGATGCGCACCGGCCCGGAAGAGTTCATGTTGGTGGGCGTTGATTCAACGGACCGCACCGCCCTGCTGCGCGCTGCCCTTGGCGCGGACACCGGATCCGTCACCGACCTCAGCCACGCCCGCTGCTGCATCCACATCGAAGGCCCGCAGTGCCGCAGCGTGCTGGGCAAGCTGTTTGCGCTGGACCTGCGCGAATCGTCTTGGCCTACGGGTGATGTGGCACTGACCGGTACCCACCATGTGCCTGCCATGCTGCACCGCCTGGGCGCCGATTCCTTTGACCTCTATGTGTTCAGCACCTATGCCCACGACCAGTTGGCCACCGTGCTGGATGCGGCGCAGGAGTATGGAGTGGCCTTGCAAGCGCAATAGCACTCAGGCCA
Organism: Comamonadaceae bacterium; assembly: GCA_947374485.1. Taxonomy (GTDB): domain Bacteria; phylum Pseudomonadota; class Gammaproteobacteria; order Burkholderiales; family Burkholderiaceae_C; genus Allorhodoferax. The sequence continues at coordinate 7,964 of CANCCF010000025.1, forward strand.
GCGCGGCAGGCGCGTCCTGCAGCAGGCGCTCCAGGGTGTGCACACCGGCCCCGATTTCAGCCAGGGAGCGCGCGGCATTGAGGCTGATGCGCACCGCATGCGGCGCCGCCGTGCGGCCCACGGCAAAGTGGTCGGCCGTGCGCACCAGCACCCCGGCCTGGCGCAGCGCCGCCGCAAAAGGGCCTGCGCGCCAGGGCTCGGGCAGGGTCAGCCAGATAAACGGTGACTCCGGGTCACTCGTGAACTCCAGCCCCTGCAGCAGCGGCAAGGCCACGGCCAGGCGCTCCTGGATGGCGGCGCGCTGCGCGGCGATCAGGTGCCCGGCCATGCCACTTGCTATCCAGTCGCTGGCGATTTCCGGCATCAATGGCGCCACCATCCAGCAGTCGGCACGCATGCTGGCGGCCAGCTTGCTCAACCACGCAGGCGCAGCTTCGACATAGCCCACGCGCAAGCCCGGCCCTGCCACCTTGGAAAAGCTGGACAACAAAAACGACTGCTCTGGCAGCAGCGTGGACAGCGCGGGCAGTGGTGCCGCCTGGGCTGCTGCGTGCACCGCGTCCTCCATCAGCAGCAGGTTGTGGCGCGAGGCCACCCGGGCGATGGCCTCGCGCCGCTGCAAGGACATGGTGGCGTTGGTGGGGTTGTGCAGGCTGGGCGCGCAGTACAGCAGTTTGGCGTCGATGTGGCGGGCGGCATGGTCCAGCGCGTCGGGCAGCATGCCTTCGCTGTCCATCTCGATGCCCACCAGCTGCAAGCGCATGGTGCGCGCCAGCGCCTGCAAGCCGGGGTAGCTGAGCGACTCGGTCAGCAGCGCATCGCCCGGGCGCGCCAGGGTGCGCAGCACGCAGGACAGGCCATGCTGTGCGCCGTGCGTCACCATCACCCGGCTGGCGTCGCCGGACAGGCCAAAGCGGCGCAGCCACTGCGCGCCGGCCTGGCGGTGCCGCGCATGGCCGGTTTCGGGCTGGTAGCTCAGCACCTCGCGCAGCACCTGCGGGTCCGTGGCCAGGCGTTGCAAGGACGCGGCCAGGGCCTGGCCGTCCTCGGTGGGCATGGCCACGTTGTGCGCCAGGTCCAGCGGCGCAGTGCGGTCCACCAGGGCCTGGGCTGGCTCCGGCGCGCGTACATAGGTGCCGTCTCCCACCCGGGCAGTGGCCAGGCCACGCTGCTCCAGAATGGCATAGGCATGGCTGACCGTACCCGCCGTCACCTGCAGGCGCTGCGCCAGGCGGCGCTGAGGGGGCAGGCGCTCGCCCGTGGGCAACTGGCCGTTCAGGATGTTTTGCGCCAGCTCGTCGGCAATCGCCAGGTAGCGGGGCTTGCTGGCGTCGCGGAAACAGGCTGGGGTGATCAGGTTCTCGGCGGCCAAGGGTGCTTGCTCCTTTGTTACGCAAGTGGAATGTGCAATTACTCAAACTGGCTGCATTGAAGGCATGCAATTCAGGCCATAGTATGCGCAATCGCTACCGTCTCCCGAAGCCACCGAACATACTGACTCCATGACCGCATTCGACTACATCATCGTGGGCGCAGGCTCCGCCGGCTGCGTGCTGGCCAACCGCCTGTCCGCCAGCGGCACAGACCAGGTGCTGTTGCTCGAAGCCGGTGGCTCTGACCGCAGCCCGCTGATCCAGGTGCCGCTGGGCTACGGCCTGACCTTTGCCGACCCCCACTACAACTGGATGTACACCACCGAACCCGACCCCGCCCTGAACCAGCGCGCCTCCTTCTGGCCGCGCGGCAAGGTGCTGGGCGGCAGCAGCTCGCTCAATGCCATGGTCTACATCCGCGGCCAGCAAGGCGACTACGACGACTGGGCCGCTGCCGGCAACACCGGCTGGGCCTGGAAGGACGTGCTGCCCTATTTCAAGAAGCACGAAGACCACATCTTTGGCGCCAACGAACACCACGGCGCAGGCGGCGAGCTGCGGGTGAGCGATTTCAAGGACCAGGTGCACCCCTTGTGCGAACGCTTCTTGATGGCGGGCGAGAACCTGGGCTATGCGCGCACGCAGGATTTCAACGGTGCGTTGAAAGAAGGCTTTGGCCTGTGGCAGATGACGATACGCGGCGGCGTGCGCGAGTCCAGCTCCAACGCCTTTTTGCGCCCGGCCCTGAAGCGCAGCAACCTCACACTGAAAACCCGGGCGCATGTGACGCGCGTGCTGGTCGAGAACAAAAAGGCCGTGGGCGTCGAATGCCTGGTCGGTGGCGTCCAACAGACCTTCACGGTGCGCAAGGAAGTGATTCTGTCGGGCGGCGCCATCAACTCACCGCAGCTGCTGCAACTCTCCGGCATTGGCGATAGCGCCTTGCTGGCGCGTGTGGGCGTTCCGCTGGTGCTGCATGCGCCGCGCGTGGGCCAGGGGCTGCAAGACCATTTGTGCGTGTCCTACTTCTTCAAGTCGCGCGTGCCGACCTTGAATGACAAGCTCTACCCTTGGTACGGCAAGCTGTGGGCGGGTGTGCGTTACCTGTTCACCCGCCGTGGTCCCTTGGGCATGAGCGTGAACCAGGCCGGTGCCTTTGTGCGCAGCCGCCCGGGCTTGGAGCGGCCCAACCTGCATTTGTATTTCAACCCGATCAGCTACAGCGCGGCGACCATCGTGCCGGGGCGTTTCAAAATCACCAACCCGGATCCGTTTTCGGCCTTTCTGATTTCGTTCAACACCTGTGTTCCGACCAGCCGTGGCAGTGTGTCGATCCAGTCAGCCAATCCGCTGGACAAGCCGAAGATTGAAACGAACTTTTTGACCACCGAGCATGATCTGCGGGATATTGTGGAAGGCTCGCGCATGGTGCGCAGTATTGCCAACAGCCAGCCTTTGAGCGAGGTGTTGCAGAGCGAGCATCTGCCGGGGGTTTCGGTGCAGTCGGACGCAGACATCCTGAAGGATTTTCGGGCGCGGGCGGGGTCGGTGTACCACGCGTCTTGTACCTGTGCGATGGGGGCGGATGCTTTGACTTCCGTTGTGGATGCGAGGTTGCGGGTGCATGGGATTGCTGGTCTTCGCGTTGTAGATGCGTCGGTTTTTCCGAAGGTCACGTCTGGCAATACGAATGGGCCGGTGATGATGGTGGCGGAGAAGGCTTCTGCCATGATTTTGGAAGACAACTTGTGATGGCTTCTTTGCTTGGTATCTCTTCTTTCGCTGCAAGCCGGGTCTCGCCCCGGCGGGCGAGCTACTTTCTTTTGCTTCGCCAAAAGAAAGTATCCAAAGAAAAGGCGACCCGGGTGCGCGTGTCCCTTCGCTGCGCGAAGGGCAACCTGCGGTGCTCGCAACAGGCGGGCCGTCTGCAAACTCGCTTCGCTCAAACATGCAGACTGCTTCATCCGCCTGTTGCTGCGCTCCTCGGCACGCGCACACGGGTGGTGGGGCCAAAAGACAGAAAAGGCACGCGCGCCGGAACGAACGTTGGAACGAGCGGTAGTTCCGGCTGTCCTGCCTCCCCCCGCCGTGAGGCCGTGCCGAGCAGCGCAGCGTTGGGCGGATCAGGGCTGGCGTTGTTTGAGGCGATAGCCGAGTTTAGCCAGACCCCGCCCAACGCGAGCAGCGCAGGGAACCCCGCAGGGGCACGGTCTTCGGCTCGCCTTTCTTTTGCTTACTTTTCTTTGGCGAAGCAAAGAAAAGTAAGTCGCCCGCCGGGGCGAGACCCGGCTAGCCACGCAAACAAACACACACCCCAAATAGCAAACCAAAGGACCCCAAAATGACCCTTCAAAAAATCGGCTTCATAGGCCTGGGCAGCCTCGGCGAAGGCCTGTGCAACAGCCTCGTCAAGGCAGGCTTCGCCGTCACCGTGAACGACCTCAACAAAACGCTGGCCACACGCCTGCTCGAAGAAGGCGCCGAGTGGGCCGACACCACCGCCGACGCCTGCAAAGACGCCGACGTCGTCATCACCGTCCTGCCCTCCCCGGCCATCTCCCGCAAAGTGGTCGAAGGCGCGGGCGGCGTCTTCGACAACCTCAAACCCGGTGGCATCTGGATCGAGATGAGCACCACCGACATGGACGACCTGCTGCGCCTCACCGAGGTCGCCAAAGCCAAAGGCATCAAGGTATTGGAGTGCCCCGTAACCGGCGGCGTGCACCTGGCCAACTCGGGTGAAATCACCGTGCTGGTGGGCGGTGAAGAAGGCACCTTCAAACATGTCGAAGACATCCTGCAAACCATAGGCGGCGAAATCATCTACATGGGCAAGATGGGCAACGCCTCGGTGGTCAAGGTGGTGACCAATATGCTGGCCTTCATCCACCTGATTGCCGCCGGTGAGGCCATGATGCTGCCGGCCAAATACGGGGTCGATCCGGACGCCACCTACCGCGCCATCCGCGCCAGCTCCGGCAACAGCTTTGTGCACGAGACCGAGAGCAAGCTGGTGCTCTCTGGCAGCTACAACGTCAAGTTCACCATGGACCTGGCCTGCAAAGACCTGGGCCTGGTCAACGGCATTGCCGAAAAGCTGGGCGTGCCGCTGGAGCTGGGCAGCATGGCGCAGCAAATATTCCGCCGGGCGCGCGGCCTGATGGGCGGCAACGCGCAGTCGCCCGAAGTCGTGCGCATGCTGGAAAAAGCCTGCGACCTGGAACTGCGCGCACCGGGCTACCCCACCGAACTGCTGGCTGAATAGAGAAGCACCATGCGCACACCCACCACATGCCAGGAGTGGGCCGGGCTGGCCAGCGGCCTCGCGCTGGATACCGGCCTCTTCATCGACGGCCGGTTTGTTGCCGCCATGGCCGGTGAGAGTTTTGAGTGCATCAGCCCGCGCAACGGCGAGGTGATTGCAGTCATGGCCAAAGGCCAGGCGGCCGATATCGATGCCGCAGTGGCTTCGTCCCTGGCCGCATGGCAAGACGGCCGCTGGCACAAGCAGGCACCGCGCGCGCGCATGGCGGTGATGCTGCTGTGGGCCGATCTGGTGGAGGCGCACAGCAATGAGCTGGCGGTGATGGAGTCCATGGACATGGGCAAGCCGATTGCGGACATGTTCAACATCGACCTGCCCGAGGTGCTCAAAACCATCCGCTATTTTGCCGAGTGCATCGACAAGGTCGAAGGCGCTGTCACCAGCACCGACGCCTCCGCCCTGCACACCATCACCCACGAGCCGCTGGGCGTGGTGGGTGCCATCACACCCTGGAACTATCCCATGCTGATGGCGGTGTGGAAGCTCGCACCGATTCTGGCGGCCGGCAACTGCGTGGTGCTCAAGCCCGCAGAGCAGGCGCCACTCACCTGCCTGCGCCTGGCGCGCCTGTTTGTGGAGGCTGGTGGACCTCCTGGCGTGTTCAATGTGGTCAACGGTTTTGGGGCTGACGCGGGCCGGGCACTGGCCCTGCACCCGGATGTGCAGAAGATCACCTTCACCGGTTCGACCGCCGTGGGCAAGCTGCTGATGGGCTATGCCGGCCAGAGCAATATGAAACGCGTGGCGCTGGAAACCGGCGGCAAAAGCCCGCAGATCTTCATGCCCGACCTGTACGACCTGGACACTGCGATTGACCGCGCCATTGGTGGCATCTTTGATAACGCGGGCCAGGTCTGCAACGCCGGTTCGCGCCTCCTGGTACACCGCTCTCTGCACGACCGTTTTGTGGAGCGCTTTGTGGCGCGCACCGACGCCCTGTACCGCATGGGCGACCCGCTGGACCCCGCCACCACCATGGGCCCGCTGGTCAGTGCCGCGCAAAAGCAGAACGTGCTGAAGAAGATCCAGTTGGCAGAGGCACAAGGGGCGCGCAGGGTGCTGGGCAGCAACTCCGCCACGCCGCTGGAGGCCGGTGCCTATGTGCCGCCCACACTGTTTGTGGACGCCACCCAAAGCATGTCTATCGTGCAGGAAGAGACCTTTGGCCCGGTCACCTCCTTGCAGGCCTTTGACACCGAAGCCGAGGCCCTGGCCCTGGCCAACGATTCCATCTACGGCCTGGCCGCATCCGTCTGGACGGCCGACCTGAAGACCGCGCACCGCATGGTGGGCGCGCTGCAAGCCGGAGTGGTGTGGGTCAACTGCTTTGGCGATGGCGACATGACGCAGCCCTTTGGCGGCTACAAGCAAAGCGGCAACTCGCGCGACAAATACAAGGACTCCCTGCTGTCCTATATGCAACCCAAATCGGCCTGGTTCAACCTGGCCTGACATTCCCTTTTTTGGAGACCGCTTTGACACACTGCAATTTCTACATCAACGGCGCCTGGTGCGAGCCCGCTCAAGGCGGCATGCTGTTCCCCATCATCAACCCGGCCACCGAGCAATCCGTGGGCACCGTGGCCATGGGCAGCGCGGCCGATGCCGACCGCGCCGTGGTGGCGGCACGCGCCGCCTTTGACGCCTACAGCCAGACCACCCTGGCCTACCGCACGGAGATGCTGCACAAGCTGCAAGGCATTTTTGAGCGGCGCTACACCGAGATGGCGCAGGCCATCAGCACCGAGATGGGCGCGCCCTGGGACCTGGCCTATGACTCGCAGGCCGAGTGCGGCCCCGGCCACATCCAGGCCACGCTGGAAGCGGCGAAGGACTATCCGTTTGAAGTGAAAAGCGGCAAAGGCGATTTGCTCTGCGAAGCGATTGGCGTGTGCGTGCTCATCACGCCCTGGAACTGGCCCATGAACCAGGTGGTGGCCAAGCTGGCCCCGGCCCTGTTGGCGGGCTGCACCGTGGTCTTGAAGCCCAGCGAGTTCGCACCGCTCTCGGCCAAGCTGGTGGGCGAGTACATGGAGGAAGCCGGGTATGCGCCCGGCGTCTTCAACATGGTCTATGGCGACGGCCCGGTGGTCGGTGCCGCTTTGAGCGCCCACCCTGAGGTGGACCTGGTGTCCTTCACCGGCTCCACGGGCGCGGGCATTGCCGTGGCCAAGGCGGCGGCCGACACGGTCAAGCGCGTGGTGCAGGAGCTGGGCGGCAAATCACCCAACATCATCTTTGCCGACAGCGATGTGGACGCGTCGGTGGCACGCGGCGTGAAGCGCTGCATGAACAACACCGGCCAGAGCTGCAATGCACCCACCCGCATGCTGATCGAAAAATCTGTGTATCAGCAGGCCGTGGCCGCAGCAGTGAAAGCAGGTGCGGAGGTGCGTGTCATCCAGCCTTCTGAGAAAGGCGAGGGCGTGGGCCCGCTGGCCATGAAGCGCCAGTTCGAGACGGTGCAACGTTTCATCGACATCGGTATGCACTGCGGCGCACGCCTGGTGCTGGGCGGCCCGGGTCGCCCCGAAGGCTTTGATGTGGGCTACTTTGCCCGGCCCACCATCTTTGCCGATGTGACCAACGAGATGCCGATTGCGCGCCAGGAAATCTTCGGCCCGGTGCTGTGCCTGATCCCGTTTGAAGACGAAGCCGATGCCATCCGCATTGCCAACGACACGCCCTATGGCCTGGCCGCTTACCTGAGCACGAACGACAAGGCCAAAGCCAGCCGCGTGGCCCGTCGCCTGCGCGCGGGCAATGTGTCGGTGAATGCTTCGGGCAACGAATACTGCAACCCGTTTGGCGGCTACAAGCAGAGCGGCAACGGCCGCGAATGGGGCCGCTTTGGCCTGCAAGACTTCCTCGAATACAAAATCATCAACGGACTGTGAAATTTTCACCATGACGAGTCTTTGCCTTTCAGCGTCATCGGAGCGATAGCTTGAGCAGGCTTATGCACGCCGCTGCCAGCGGGGCAGATGTTTCCGTCCGTGTCCCCCGCCCCTGCGGGGCTCCTCCTTTACCTACCGGAAACATCCACCCCACTGTCATCGGCAGCCTGCAGTGTTGGAACGCAATGACTGGGTACCGAACACCTTCGTTCGCCAACAGCTTAGGCAGACGCAGGACGGCATGGCGCTCTGCGACGGTAGGTAAAGGAGGAGCCCGCAGGGCGGGGGACACGGACGGCGCAGAGTGCCATGGCGGCCTGCGTCCAGCAGCCCAACACCCCATGCAGAGGTGCCAACCGGCCATTTATTTTGAACAGATCAACAGCTGAAAAAACAGGAGACCACCATGCACATCCAGGACATAAAGACCTTTACCGTAGGCAACCCGCCCCCCGGCTTTGGCGGACGCTACTACGTCTTCATCAAGCTCATCACCAACACCGGCGTAGAAGGTGTGGGCGAGATCTACAACCTGCCCTACCACCCGCACATCGTGGAGCAAATGGCCCGCGATGTGGTGGAGCGCTATGTGGTGGGGAAGGACCCGTTCGACACGGAAAAAATCTGGCGCAGTGTGTATGGCGGCGGCTTCATCCAGCGGCCCGACATTTCCATGATGGGCATCCTGAGCGCCATTGACATGGCCTGCTGGGACATCAAGGGCAAAGAGCTGAACAAGCCGGTCTACAAACTGCTGGGCGGCCAGGTGCACGACCGATTACGCAGCTACACGTATATCTACCCCAAGCCCGGTGACAAGACCGACGTCTACGCCGATCCGGAACTTGCGGCCGTGCGCGCGGCCGAATATGTGGAGATGGGTTTCAACGCCGTGAAGTTCGACCCGGCGGGCCCCTACACCGTGTACGACGGACACCAGCTCTCACTCGAAGACCTGGACCGTTCGGAGCGCTTTTGCAAGCTGCTGCGCGAAGCCGTGGGCAACAAGGCGGATTTACTGTTTGGCACCCACGGCCAGATGACCGCCTCGGGCGCCATCCGCCTGGCCAAACGGCTCGAAAAATACGACCCACTGTGGTTCGAGGAACCCATTCCGCCGGACAACCAGAAGGAAATGGCGAAGGTGGCGCGTGCTACATCCATCCCGATTGCGGCGGGCGAGCGCCTCACCACCAAGTGGGAGTTCCAGCGCCTGCTGGAAGAAGGCGCGGCCAGCATTCTGCAGATGAACCTGGCGCGCGTCGGTGGCATCACCGAGGCCAAGAAAATCGCCTCCATGGCCGAGGCCGTGCATGCGCAGATTGCGCCGCACATCTACTGCGGCCCCATCACCTGGGCGGCGGCCATTCAGGTATCTGCCAGCACGCCGAACTTCCTGATTTTGGAGACCATTTATGACGGTGGCGGTTTCTATGGTGAGCTGTTGAAGAAGCCGATCCGTTGGGAGGGCGGCTACATCATTCCGCCCACCGAGCCGGGTCTGGGAGTGGAGCTCAACGAAGAGGTGGCGCTGGCACACCCCTATGAGGGCCGCGCACTGCATCTGGACATGACGCATACGCCGCATCAGGTTTGACTTCTGTGAGTCACTTCTGACCCAGGCCGACATGGCACTCTACTCCGCGGCTGTCCCCCGCCCTGCGGGCTCCTCCTTTATGCCGCTGCGCAGAGCGCCACGCCGTCCTGAGTCCGCCAACACTGTTGGAGTGCCAACGTTATACAGTCATTGCGCGCCGACCATGTTGGCCGGACGATGGAGTTGGGGTGGATGCTGCAGCGAAATAAAGGAGGAGCCCCGCGAGGGGCGGGGGACATTCGCGGAAGCATTCACCCCAGCTCCAGCGGCAACCACACAAGCAGGAACGAAGAGATGAAAACCGTAAAAACCTTCCCACGCAAAGTCCAGGAAATCGCCAACACCTTCATCCCCCTGCCCGACGGCACCCAACTGGCCGCGCGCATCTGGCTCCCCAAGGACGCAGGCAAGAACCCGGTCCCCGCCATCCTCGAATACCTGCCCTACCGCAAACGCGACGGCACGCATATCCGCGACGCGCTGACGCATCCCTACATCGCCGGCCACGGCTATGCCTGTGTGCGGGTGGACATGCGCGGCAGCGGGGATTCGGACGGCGTGATGCTCGATGAATACACGCAGGTGGAACTTGACGACGCCTGTGCCGTGATTGCCTGGCTGCGCCAACAGCCCTGGTGCAGCGGCAACATCGGCATGATGGGCATCTCCTGGGGTGGCTTCAACAGCCTGCAGGTGGCGGCCATGCGGCCCGAGGGGCTCAAGGCCATCATCACCCTGTGCTCAACGGACGACCGCTACACCGACGACATCCACTACAAGGGCGGCTGCCTGCTCAATGAAAACCTGGGCTGGTCGGCCACCATGTTTGCCTATTCGTCGCGCGCACCCGACCCGCTGCTGGTGGGCGAGCGCTGGCGCGAGATGTGGCTGCAGCGCCTAGAGGCCGAGCCGCTCTTGGCCATCGACTGGCTGCAGCACCCGCACCGCGACGCCTACTGGAAGCACGGCTCCATCAACGAGGACTACTCCGCCATACAAGCTGCCGTGCTGGCCGTGGGCGGCTGGAACGACGCCTATACCAATGCCGTGCCGCGGCTGGTGACGCATCTGAAATCGCCTGCCAAGGGCATCATCGGCCCGTGGGCGCACAAGTACCCGCACTTTGCCGTGCCCGAACCGCGCATCGGCTTTTTGCAGGAAGCCCTGCGCTGGTGGGACCAGTGGCTGAAAAGTGAAAACACCGGTGTGCAGCAAGACCCGGCATTCAGAACTTACATCATGCGGCCCGGCCGACCGGGTGGCTCGGTCAGCCACATAGACGGCCGCTGGGTCAGCGATGCGCAGTGGCCGTTTGACAAGGGTGAAGTACAACGCTGGCACCTCAACGCCAGCGGCCTGTCCACCACCAAGGGCCGCAGCAGCAAACTCGCCCACAGCACGGCGCAGACCGTGGGGGGCGACGGCGGCGAGTACTGCATCATCTGGCTCGGGCCGGAATTTGCCGGAGACCAGCGCCATGACGACGCGGGCTCGCTCACCTTTGACAGCGAAGCGCTGGCCAAAGACATGGACATCGTGGGCGCGCCCACCCTCACGCTCAAGTTCAGTTCGGACAAGCCGGTGGCCAACGTGGCCGTGCGCCTGAATGCCATCTGGCCGGACGGCGCGGTGTCGCGCATCTCGTATGCGGTGTTCAACCTCTGCCACCGGGATGGCCATGAGAAGCCCGCGGCGCTGGAGGTGGGCAAGATCTACACCGTGCGCATCCCGCTGGACGATGTGGCTGCCACCATTCCCAAAGGCCAAAAGCTGCGCGTGTCGCTCTCCACCAGCTACTGGCCGATGGTCTGGCCCTCGCCCGAGCCCGTGACGCTCACCGTGCACACCGCCGCCAGCTGTCTGGATGTGCCGGTGCGCGCCCAGCGCCGCAACGAAAAGGCACCGGTGTTCGCGCCCTCGGAAGCCGCCGCCCCGGTCAAGCTGATAGAGCACAGCAAGCCCTTCAACCGGCGCGAACTCACGCGCGACCAGGCCACCGGTGAAGTGCGCCTCAGCATCGTCGACGACTTTGGCCGCAGCACCATTGCGGAGCACGGCATGGCACTATGGGCGTGCGGGCGCGAGAGCTACCGCATCCTTCCCAACGACCCTTTGAGTGCGCGCCAGGAGTGCCATTGGACCGAGGAGCGTGCGCGCGGCGACTGGAAAGTGCGCACCGAAACCTGGTCCGCCATGACCGCCAGCAAGACCCATTGGCATGTCACTGGCAGGCTCGAAGCGTATGACAACGATGTGCTGGTCTGGAGCCGTGACTGGGACCGGAAAATTCCGCGCCGCCTGCTCTGAAAACCGGGGAAGAAGGCACTTTTCGCTGCGCTAGCAGAGCACAGCCAGGAAGATTCATTGCATGCGACGTGCTTGAACATCAATGCGACCAAGCACAAAAAATCAATACGAAAAAATACCGCTTGCATTCCAAAAAAAATGCGCGCTTAGGGAATACGTTGATGAATATTGCCAATCGAATTGCAATACTATGTTCATGGGGCTAAACACAAGTTGCTCTCGCATATTCCGGTGTTTTTGAACGCAAGGATGAAGACACCGGAAACCTTTACTTGATTTGATTGGAGATCTTCACACATGGCAATGATCGAAAATAAAACGGAATCGGGCATCATCCTCGACCGTCGTCAAATGGTTCTCGGAGCCTCCGCAGTGGGCCTCTCCGCTGCCTTCGGCTCCATGCCGGCAATGGCCGCAGGCGCACCGAAAAAGGGCGGTACCTTGCGCATCGGTATGGAAGGCGGCTCGCCCTCCGACAGCCTGGATCCCCGCACCTATGCAGACTCCATCCCCATCTCCATGAGCCTGATGCTCTGGAACTGCCTGGTGGAAGTGGCCGACAACGGCGACGCCACAGGCGAGCTGTTTGAGAGCTGGGAAGTCAAGCCCGGTGCCACCGAGTGGATCTTCAACATCCGCAAGGGCATCACCTTCACCTCCGGCAAGACCCTGGATGCCGATGACGTCATCTACTCGCTCAATATGCACCGCGGCGAAACCAAGTCCCCCGCCAAAGCCCTGCTGGCCGACATCAGCGACATCAAGAAGCTGAGCGCCAACCAGGTTGGCATCACCATGAGCAACGGCAACCTCGATTTGCCATTCAACCTGTCCGACTACCACATCATCGTGGTACCCAACGGCACCACCGACTTCAGCAAGCCCGATGGCACTGGCGCCTACACGCTGGACGAATTCCAGCCCGGCGTGCGCGCAACCTTCAAGAAGAAGCCCGGTAACTACTGGAAGCCCAACCGCGGCAACTTCGACCGCATCGAGCTGCGCTACATCGGAGACGCCGCTGCCCGCACCCAGGCACTGGTGACCGGCCAGGTCGACGTCATCAACCGCGTGGACCCCAAGACTGCTGGCCTGCTCGCCAAGAACAAGAACCTGCGTTTGTCGCGCACCCCCGGCATGGGCAACCGCTTTGCTTTTGTCGCCCACACCGACAAGCAGCCCTTCGCCAACAAGGACATGATGCTGGCCCTGAAGTACGGCATTGACCGCAAGCAGATCGTCGAGAACGTGTTCTCCGGCTACGCATCCATTGGCAACGACCACACCGTCGGTACCAAGATGAAGTACTACGACACCAAGCAAAAGCAGATCGCCTACGATCCGGAAAAAGCCAAGTTCCACTACAAGAAGTCGGGCATCACCTCGCCCATCGAATTGCAAGTGTCTGAAGGCGCTTTCTCCGGCGCCACCGACTCCGGCCAGATCTACCAGGAGTCGCTCTCCAAGGCCGGCATCAACCTCGACCTGAAGCGCGTCTCCGGCGACGGCTACTGGGACAACGTGTGGCTCAAAATGCCCTTCTGCGCGGTGTACTGGGGCAACCGTCCCACCATCGACAACCAGCTCACCAGCACCTTCTTCGGCGGCACCAAGAACCCCTGGAACGACACCCACTTTGACAACGCCGAGTTCACCAAGACCCTGGTCGCGGCGCGTATCGAAATGGACCAGAAGAAGCGCGGCGCGATGTACGCCCGTTGCCAGGAACTGATTGCCGAAAACTCCGGCATGGTGTGCTTTGCCGTGCAGGATTACCTGGACGCATGCAGCACCAAGCTGCAGGGCCTGACGGTTTCTGGCCGCTACGACATGGCCGATGACCGCATTGCGGAAAAAGGCTGGTTTGCCTGAGTAGCCAGACGGGGGCTGCCGACCCATTTTTGTCCCCGGGCGACCCCACAGGTCGTCCGGGTCTGAAAATTGCGTAGAGCCAACCCCAAGGTAAGCGAACAATAAAAAAGCGGGTCGGGCCTTGGAGCTCTCCCCGCTTTTTTTGATGGCTACCGGGTGCTGACATGCTGCATTGCAGGCTCTGCAGAAGCGTTGTCGGTGAATTCAATCCACTTAGAAGAACATGCCATGGCCAAACTGATATTGAACCGGCTCTTGCTGGGCGTGCTGACGCTTTTTGCTGTCTCCATCCTGATTTTTGTGTGCACCCAGATCCTGCCCGGCGACGTGGCTTCTGCCGTGCTGGGCCAGGGTGCCACCCCTGAAGCCCTGGTCATCTTCCGCAAGGAACTGGGCATGGACGTACCCGCCTACCTGCGCTATTTCAACTGGCTCAGCGGCGCCCTGCACGGTGACCTGGGTGTGGCGCTCACCAACAAGCGCGTCATCGTCGATGAAGTGCTGCCGCGCCTGGGCAACACCATGTTCCTGGCTGGTTATGCAGCGTTGATTGCGATCCCCGTGGCCGTGGGCTTGGGCATCTTCTCGGCCATCAACGAGGGCAAGCTCTCCGACAAGCTGGCCAACATCATCACGCTGACCGCCATCTCGCTGCCCGAATTTTTCATCGCCTACCTGCTGATCATCTTCATGGCGGTGGATGTGGACTGGTTCCCTTCCCTCTCCACCGTGTTCAAGGGCATGCCGTTTACCGAGCGTGTCTACCAGACCACCCTGCCCGCCATCACCCTGACCCTGCTGGTATCGGCCCACATGCTGCGCATGACGCGCAGCTCGGTGCTCTCGGTCATGTCCACGCCCTACATTGAAATGGCCTTCCTCAAGGGCGCCCGGCGCCGCCGCGTCATCGTGCGCCACGCCCTGCCCAATGCGGCCGCGCCCATCATCACCGTGGTGGCACTGAACCTGGCTTACCTGGTGGTGGGCGTGGTGGTGATCGAGGCGGTGTTTGTGTACCCCGGCCTGGGCCAGCTGATGGTGGATGCGGTGTCCAAGCGCGATGTGCCGGTGATCCAGGCCTGTGGCTTGGTGTTTGCCATGGTGTTTGTGCTGCTCAACACGCTGGCCGACATTCTGGTGATTCTGGTCAACCCCCGTTTGCGCCACAAGCGCTAAGCCCAAGGCATAGAAGGAACTCCCCATGAAAATCTTTGGCAACAAACCCACCCTCTCGGCCTGGTTCGGCATGACCGTGATGGCCATCTTCATCTTCGTCTCGGTCTTCACACCCTGGCTGGCACCCTATGGGCAGTCCGCCAACGTGGGCGGCACCTGGGACGAGCCTTCCCTGAAAATGCTGCTGGGCGCTGACCAGATCGGGCGCGACATGCTGACCCGCATCATGTACGGCGCGCGCATGACGATTGGCGTGGCCCTGGCCATCACCCTGCTGTCCTTCCTGATTGGCATCGTGCTGGGCTTTGTCTCGGCGGTGCTGGGCGGCTGGGTCGATGTGTTCTTCTCGCGCCTGGTGGATGTGATGCTCTCCATCCCCGGCCTGATCTTCGCGCTGATCATCCTGGGCGTGTTTGGCTCCAGCATCCCGGTGCTGATTCTGACCATTGCGGTGCTCGACTCGACCCGCGTGTTCCGGCTGGCGCGGGCTCTGGGCATGAACCTCACGGTCATGGAATATGTGGAAGCCGCGCGCCTGCGGGGTGAGGGCCTGTGGTGGATCATCCGCCGCGAGATTCTGCCCAACGCCTGGGCGCCGCTGATCAGCGAGTTCGGCCTGCGCTTTTGCTTCAACTTCCTGTTCATCGCGGGTCTGTCATTCCTCGGTCTGGGCATTCAGCCACCCTATGCCGACCTGGGCGGCATGGTGCGCGAGAACGCTGCCGCCATCAACTTCGGCATGATGGCCCCCATCTACCCCGCCACCGCCATTGCCCTGCTCACCGTCTCGGTGAACCTGGTGGTGGACTGGATGCTCTCCATCGACGCCCGCCCCTCGGGCGCGCAGGCAGAACTCTAAAAATATCCACGCAAAGGAAACACCATGAGTGATGAACTGATTCTGGAAATCAAGGGCCTGCGTCTGGAGAGCATGAGCGGCAGCGCCATCGTCGACAACGTCGATGTCAAGGTCAACCGCGGCGAGGTGCTGGGCCTGATTGGCGAGAGTGGCGCAGGCAAGTCCACCATTGGCCTCTCGAGCATGTGCTACGCCCGTGCCGGTGTGCACATTGCCCTGGGCGAAATTTTGCTGGGTGGCGTCAACATCCGGGCCCTGGACGCCGATGGCCGGCGCAGCATGCGCGGCAAGCGCATTGCCTACATTGCGCAAAGCGCCACCGCCGCCTTCAACCCGGCCCACACGCTGATGGACCAGGTGTGTGAGGCGCCGCTCATCCACAAGCTGATGAGCCGCACCGAGGCCGAGGCCTGGGCGCGCCACCTCTTCAAGTCGCTGGACTTGCCCGACCCGGAGAACTTTGGTGCGCGCTACCCGCACCAGGCCTCTGGCGGCCAGTTGCAGCGCGCCATGGCAGCCATGGCCATGTCCTGCCGCCCTGACGTGCTGGTGCTCGACGAGCCCACCACCGCGCTGGACGTGACCACGCAGATTGAAGTGCTGATCCTGCTCAAGTCGCTGATCCGCGAGTACAACACCGCCGCCATCTACATCACCCACGACCTCGCGGTGGTGGCCCAGGTGGCCGACCGCATCAAGGTACTGCGCCACGGCAAGGAAGTCGAAGAAGGCCTCACCTCGCAAATTCTGCACAACGCCAAACAGGACTACACCGCCCGTCTGGTGGCGGTGCGCGGTGCGGCTGCGAGCGAGCGCGCCGCACCCGAAACCGTCAAAGACACCACGGTGCTCTCCATCAAGGACTGCCACGCCTACTACGGCGCCTTCCACGTGGTGAAGGGCGTGAGCCTGGATGTGAAGCTGGGCGAAACGGTGGCGGTGGTGGGCGAGTCGGGCTCCGGCAAGTCCACCTTGGCGCGCATCGTCACCGGCCTGTTGCCGCCCAAGAGCGGCGAAATCATCTTCCAGGGCAAGGCCTTGCCGCGCAGCCTGAAAGAGCGCAGCAAGGAACTCAAGCAGCGCATCCAGCTGGTTTACCAGATTCCTGACGTGGCCATCAACCCGCGCCAGAGCCTGATGGAAATCATTGGCCGCCCGGTTCAGTTTTATTTCGGTGTGGGCCGCAAGGAAATGCAGGAGCGTGCCAAAGAACTGATGAACCTGGTGGAGCTGCCGCAGGAATTTTTGACGCGTCGGCCTGGCCAGCTCTCGGGCGGGCAAAAGCAGCGCGTCTGCATTGCGCGCGCGCTGGCCGCCAAGCCTGACATGATCATCCTGGACGAGCCCACCTCGGCGCTCGACCCGCTGGTGGCCGAAGAAATTCTGACGCTGTTGCGCAAGCTGCAGCGCGAGCTCAACCTGTCCTACATCCTGATCACCCACGACCTCGACGTGGTGCACCGCATTGCGCACCGCACGGCCGTCATGTTGCAGGGCAAGTTTGTGGCCTTTGATGCCACCGACAAGATCTTCGACAACCCCGAGCACCCCTACACCCAGAAGCTCATCACGGCGGTGCCGGAGATGCGTGTCGACTGGCTGGATGAAGTATTGGCCAGCCGGGCCAAAGCTGCCGCCACACCGCAAGCCCTGGCGGCGTGAGCATGGCCAATGCCCGCGCCCAGCGCTGGGCGGGCATTGCGCTGGTGGCGTTGGCGGCCCTCTCCTGGAGCACCGCGGGCCTGTTCCCGCGCGTGGTCAGCACCGATGTATTCACCACGCTGTTCTGGCGCTCCACCCTGGGCGGGCTGTCGGTGCTGGCCGCACAGGCCTTGCTGAACAAGCGCCATGACCTCTCCAGCCTGTGGCGCCTGAGTTGGCCCGAGGTCTGGATGTCGCTGGCCAGTTCGGGCGCCATGGTGTGTTTTATTGCCGCGTTTTTCTTTGCCCCGGTGGCAGACGTGGTGTTCATCTACAGCGCCTTTCCCATCATGACCTTGCTGCTCTCGGCTCTGCTGCTGGGCACCGTGGTGCAGCGCCTCGATCTGTGGTGCACGGCCACCGTGGTGCTGGGCATGGCGCTGATCGTGCAGGGCCAGTCGTCGCTGCACAGCGCGCTGGGCGCGGCACTGAGCCTGGTGGCCACCTTGCTGTTTGCGCTCATCACCATCGGTATCAAACGCCACCCCGGGGCGGAGATGGTGAAGGTGACTTATGTGGGCGCTTTTGTGGCCGCCCTGGCCATGGCGCCCTTCACCACCTTCCAGGGCACCCGCACGCTGGACCTGCTGTGGCTGTGGCTGTATGGCGTGCTCAATGTGGGCGTGGGCTTTGGCCTGTACCTGCTGGGCGTGCGCCGCATCAAGGCGGTGCTGGCCTCGCTGGTCTGCATGCTGGAGATTCCGCTGGCGCCCCTGTGGGTCTATGCCTTTTTTGGCGAGGCAGTGTCACAGCAAAGCCTGGTTGGTGGCGCGGTGATTGTGCTGGCGGTGCTGGTGAATGTGCTGAGCGCAGGGCGCAGCGGCGCGCCGGTGAACGCTAATCCTGCATCGCCCGGTTAATGAGCCAGGTCTTGAAATCATGCACCCGCGCAGGCGTGGTCGGCTCGCGCCCAGGCACCACAAACCAGTAGGCAAACGGGCCTTCCACATACAGCGCGTTGTGGCGCATCAGCTCGCCCGACTGCAGCTCGCGCACCACCATGGCCTCGTCGACGATGACCACACCGGCACCGGCAATGGCCGCGCTGATGGCCTGGTCCAGGGTGCTGAAGTTCAGGCCCGGCCGGGCGTCGAGCGCGGCGGGGCCGTGCTGGGCAATCCATTGCTCCCATACCGGCAGGCGCTGGCCCGCGTCGAGCACGTGCAAGAGCGTGGCGCCGGGAATGGCCGGGGGCTTGCCCGCGCGCCACAGCGAAGGGCTGCTGACCATCACATGGCGCTCCTTCATCACCGGCTCGCACACGGTGCGCGGCCAGGCCTGCTGGTCAAACACAATCAGACAGTCGATGGAGCGGGCTTCGCGCAGGCCGGTGATGCGGTCGGTGGTGATGGACAAATCGATATGCGGAAAGCGCGCGCGAAAGTCCGAGAGGCGCGGCGCCAGCCAGCGTGTGGCAAAGGTGGGGGGCGCATTCACGGTGAGCATTTGCGGGCGCTGCTGGCCGGTGGCCCGGTTCACCGCCACCTCCATTTCGGCAAACAGGCGGCCCAGGGTGTCGGCCAACTCCTTGCCTGCGGGGGTGAGCTCCACGGCCTGGTGCACGCGCACAAACAGCGGCACACCCAGGGCGGTTTCGAGTTGCTTGACCTGGCGGCTGATGGCGCCTTGCGTGACGTGCAGCACCTCGCCCGCATGGGTAAAACTGCCCTCGCGCGCGGCCACGGCAAAGGCCTTGAGCGCGTTCAGCGGTGGCAGGCGCTGCACTGCCGTGGCCTCACAACACCCACACCAACTGGTCGGCCACGGCCTGCAGTTGCGCGCTGCTGGCAAGGCCCGGCGCAATCTCGGCCAGCGGACGCAGCACAAAGGCGCGCTGCCACATGCGCGGGTGCGGCAAGACCAGGTCGGCATCGTTCAACACCAACTCGTCATAAAGCAGCACGTCCAGGTCCAGTGTGCGCGGCGCATTGCGAAACGGGCGGCTGCGGCCCGCGGCATTTTCAATGCCCTGCAACTGCGCCAGCAGGGCATGGGGTTTCAGGCGGGTCTGCACCTGCACCACGGCGTTGACGTAGTCGCCACCACCGGCGTCGACAGGCGCGCTGCCGTACAGCGAAGACTGGGCGGTAAGTGCCAGGCCGTCCAGCGTGGCAATGGCGTCGATGGCGGCCAGCACCGCCGTGCGCGGCTCACCCAGGTTGGCGCCCAGGCCAATATAGGCAGTCACAGGCGCGCGCATGTCGGGCTCCCCCATGGGCTGCCTCAGTAGTCGCTGCCGCCACGGGGTACCGAGCCGCTGCCACCGTCACCCGCACCGCCTGCGCCACCACTGGGGCGGCGTTTGCGGCGGCGCTTGCGCGGCGCAGAGCTGCCTTCTTCCGCGCCCGGCTGGGCATCGGCTTGTGGGGCGGCAGCCGCGCTGGTGTCGGCTGCCGTGGCGTCGCGTGCGGGCCTGTCACGCACCGGGGCCGGAGCGCGGTGCACACGCGGCGCCTTGGGGCGGGCCTGCTGCTCGGCGCGCACCTGGTCAATCATGTCCTGGCGCAGGTTGTCGTCGGCCAGGCTGAACTCCTGCCACCAGTCGGCCAGCACCTCGTCCACCTCACCGGCGTCGGCGCGCAGGCGCATGAAGTCAAAGGCGGCACGAAAACGTGGCTGGTCGACCATGCCAAAAGGCGTGCTGCCCACGCGCTTCTCGAAGCGCGGCTGCAGCAGCCAGATTTCGCGCATGTCACCGGCCAGACGGCCACGGCCTGAGACGTCTCCTATGCGGGCATTGAACACGTCTTCAATCGCATCCTGCAAGGCCGGGTGGCTGTGCTGGTGGTCGGCGATGCGACGCGCCCAGCCGTCACGCACATCGGCCCAGAGCACGCAGGCCAGCAGGAAGCTGGGGGCCACGGGCTTGCCTTCGCCCACGCGGCGGTCGGTGTCTTTCAGGGCCGCGTTCACAAAGCCCTGGTCGGCGCGCTCCACCACCACGTCGAGCAGCGGGTAGATGCCGGTGTGCATGTTCAGGCTCTTGAGCTGGGCAATGGAGGCCAGCGCGTGCCCGGTCTGCAAGAGCTTGAGCATCTCGTCAAACAGGCGGCTTTGCGGCACATCGGCCAGAAGCGCCTGCGACTTGATCAGCGGGCCCGAGGTTTTGGCATCCATCTTGAAGCCCAGGGCGTTGAGCTTGGCGGAAAAACGCACGGCGCGGATGATGCGCACCGGATCTTCGCGGTAGCGCGTGGCGGCGTCGCCAATCATGCGCAGGGTGAGGTTGCGGGCGTCCTTCAGACCGTTGTGGTAGTCCACCACAATCTGCGTCTCGGGGTCGTAGTACATGGCGTTGATGGTGAAGTCGCGGCGCACTGCGTCTTCTTCTTGCGGGCCCCAGACGTTGTCGCGCAGCACGCGCCCGGTGGAGTCCACCGCGTGATGCATGCCAGCGAGCTCGCTCTTGCTGGTCTTCTCGTTGCCCGCCACCTGCTCGGCCGCAGCGTTGTCCAGGTAGGCACGGAAGGTGGAGACCTCGATCACTTCGTTCTCGCGCCCGCGCCCGTACACCACGTGCACGATGCGAAAGCGCCGCCCGATGATGAAGGCGCGCCGGAACAGGCCTTTGACCTGCTCGGGCGTGGCGTTGGTGGCCACATCAAAGTCTTTGGGGCGCAGGCCCAGCAGCAGGTCGCGCACGGCACCACCCACGATGTAGGCTTCAAAGCCTGCGTTCTTGAGCGTGCGCACCACATTGGCGGCGCGCTCGTCCACCAGCGTCGGGTCTATGCCGTGGGTGCTGGCGGGCACTTCCACGCGCTTGCCAAACTTGGGGGCGGCGGCGCGCTTGGTGACGCCCGCCTTGCCCAGCAGTTTGTCGATAAATGTCTTGATCAAGTCGGTCTTCCTGGTGATTTCTTGCTTGTGTGGGGCCTGGGCCCCTGCGGGCCCGGCCGGTTTCAGGCAAACAGGTCGAGTATGCGCCATTGGCGCTCGGTGGCCAGCACGCGCAGGCGCTCGTCGGGGTTGGTGGCCACGGCCACATCGGCCTTCTCCAGCAGCGGCACGTCGTTGATGGAGTCGGAATAAAAAGTGGTGTGGACGCTGTCCCAGTCCAGCCCGCGCTGCAGCATCCACTGCTCCATGCGCGTGACCTTGCCTTCACGGAAGGAGGGCACGCCGCGTATCTCGCCGGTGTACCAGCCGCTGCCGCCTTCTCGCTCGTCGCGCTCCAGCTCGATGGCCAGCAACTCAGGCACGCCAAAGGCCGTGGCAATCGGGCGCGTCACAAATTCGTTGGTGGCGGTGATGATGACCACCGTATCACCAGCCGCCTGGTGCGCCTGCACCAGTTCCAGCGCATTGGCGCGGATGCCGGGCAGCACCACCTGCTGCATGTACTGCGCATGCGCTTGCCTGGACTTTTGCTCGCCCTGGCGGCACACGGCCGAGGTAGCAAAGCGGCAGTAGGCGTGGATGTCCAGCGTGCCGGCCTTGTACTGGGCATAGAAGGCGTCGTTCTGGCGCTTGAAGGCCTCGGCCTCGTTCCAGCCCAGGCCAATGGTGAATTCGCCCCAGCTGTAGTCCGAGTCAAAGGGGATGAGGGTGTGGTCCAGGTCAAACAGGGCCAGCTTCTTCTTTGTCATGTGTGCTCCATCATGGATTTGATCATGGGTATGGTGATGGCGCGCTTGCTTTGCAGGCTGTAGCCGTCCAGCAGCTCCAGCAACTCCATCAGGTGGCCGAGGTCGCGGGAGAAGCGGGTCAGCATGAAGTCCATGACCTCATCGCCCAGAAAGACGCCGCGCGCATCGGCCGCCTGCCGCAGTACGGCGCGGCGCTCAGGTTCGCTCAGCAACTGCAGGCCAAACACATGGCCCCAGCCCAGACGGGTGCGCAGGTCGTCGCGCAGTTTGAGTTCCACCGGCGCGCCTTCGCCCGCGGCCATCACCGGGCGCTGCAGCGCGTGGGCGTTGACAAACCAGTTGAAGGCCACTTGCTGCTGCGCGGCAGTGTAGAGGTGCACATCGTCCAGCAGCACGGCGGCCCAGTCCTCGGAATAGTCGGGTGCGTTGTGCACCGAGCTGTCCAGCCAGCCCGCACGCGCGCCCTGCTCGCGCAGGCCTTCGCGCGCAGCCTTGAGCAAATGGGTCTTGCCGCTGCCGCTCGGGCCCCAGTAGTAGGTGGGCACCGGTGAGCGCGTTGGCGCATGCAGCTTGTCGCCCAGCCACAGTGCCAAGTGTTGCAGGGCGGCAGCGTTGGGCCCGGCACAAAAGTTGGCCACGGTAGGGCCGGCGGACAAACCAATATCCAGCGCGATCTGTTTCATGGCGAGGCTTGCATCACTGGCCACGGTACAGGTGGCTGGCCAGGTAACCGGTGCGCACGCGCCGTATGGCCACCAGCAGCACGGCACTCAGCGGCAAGGCCACCAGCACTCCGACAAAGCCAAACAACTGGCCAAAGGCCAGCAGCGCAAAAATCACGGCTAGCGGGTGCAGGCCAATGCGCTCGCCCACCAGCTTGGGGGTCAGCACAAAGCTCTCCAGCAACTGCCCTGCACCAAACACCACCACCAGCATCAACACGGTGTGGCCCACACCCACCGTTGCCGTGAACTGCAGCAAGCCAGCAAAGGTGGCCAGCGCCAGGCCCAGGCCAAAGCCCAGGTAGGGCACAAACACGGCCAGCCCGGTGAATACCCCAATGGGCAAGGCCAGGTCGAGCCCGAACAAGCTCAGTGCCAGGCTGTAGTACACGGCCAGCAGCAGCATCACCAGCAGTTGCCCACGCAGGTACTGGCCCAGCACGGCGTTGGCATCGCGCGCAAAGCCATCGGTGGCGCGGCGCAGGGCCGGGGGAATCAGCTGGCGCACCTGGCCCACCAGGCCATCCCACTCCATCAGCAGGTAAAACAGCGCCACCGGAATCAGCACCAGGTTGCCAATCAACGAGAAGGCCACACTGCCGCCTATTTTCAGTGACGACAAGACAGAGCCCAGGGCCTTCTGCAAGTTCGTGTCCAGCCAGGTTCTGACCAGGGCCTTGATGCTCTCCAGGTCGAGTGCCACCTGCACGCCCCATTGCGCCAGCAGCGGCTGCAGGGTCGCACTGCCGCGCTCCAGCAGCTGGGGCAGCTGGTCGCGGATGAGCGGCGCCTCCTTGGCCAGAATGGGCACTACCAGCAGCACCAGTGCCAGCACGGCCACCACAAACAGCAACTCCACCAGTAGCACCGCCAGCACGCGTGGCAGGCGGCCACGGCCCACACCGTCGAGCCAGTCCACCGCCGGGGTCAGTGCATAGGCCAGCACGGCCGCCACCACAAAGGGCGCCAGCACAGGGGACAACAGCCACAGCGCCAGCAACAAGGCGGCGGCAATGGCGCCCCAGGCGGCGACGGTTTTTTGGGTGGGGGTGAATTGCATACAGGCGGGGAGTTGGGAACCCTTAAAATCAAGGGCAAATTCTATCGGGCTTGTCCCTTGCATAAGCCCCAGCCACCTTCCATGACCCAATCCAACTCCCCCACCCCTCTCTCCTACAAAGACGCCGGCGTCGACATTGACGCTGGTGACGCGCTGGTCGAGCGCATCAAGCCCCTCGCGAAGAAGACCATGCGCGAAGGCGTGCTGGCCGGCATTGGCGGCTTTGGCGCCCTCTTCGAGGTACCCAAACGCTACAAGGAGCCGGTGCTGGTGAGCGGCACCGACGGTGTGGGCACCAAGCTCAAGCTGGCCTTCGAGTGGAACATGCACGACACCGTGGGCATCGACCTGGTGGCCATGAGCGTGAACGACGTGCTGGTGCAAGGCGCAGAACCCCTGTTCTTCCTTGACTACTTTGCCTGCGGCAAGCTCGACGTGGACACGGCCGCGGCCGTGGTGGGCGGCATTGCCAAAGGCTGCGAACTCTCCGGCTGCGCACTGATTGGCGGCGAAACGGCCGAGATGCCGGGCATGTACCCCTCTGGCGAATACGACCTGGCGGGCTTTGCGGTCGGTGCGGTCGAAAAATCCAAAATCCTGACTGGTGCGGATGTGAAGCCCGGCGACGTGGTGCTGGGCCTGGCCAGCAGCGGTGTGCACTCCAACGGCTTCAGCCTGGTGCGCAAGTGCATTGAGCGCGCCGGTGAAAACGCCCCGGCCACGCTGGACGGCAAGCCCTTCAAGGAAGCCCTGATGGAGCCCACCCGCCTGTATGTGAAAAACGTGCTGGCCGCGCTGGCTGCCCACCCGATCAAGGCGCTGGCCCACATCACCGGTGGCGGCTTGCTGGAGAACATTCCGCGCGTGCTGCCCGAGGGCATGGCCGCGCACCTGGTCAAGGGCAGCTGGCCACAGACAGAGCTCTTTGCCTGGTTGCAAAAGACCGCGGGTATTGACGACATCGAGATGAACCGCACCTTCAACAACGGCATTGGCATGGTGGTGGTGCTTGACGCGGCCAACGCAGCAGCCTGCGCCGCGACATTGGCGGCTGCCGGCGAAGCGGTGTTCACCATTGGCCACATTGCGGCAAAGGGCGAGACAGCGGCGGTTGTTGTAGCCTGAGAGGCTGAAAGGCTGACCGTTACGGGCTGTCTTTGCGCAGCTCGTCCACACGATCGGCGATGGCGTTGACATCCACCAGGTCTTCGGTGTGCACCAAGTAACACTCCAGATCTGCCAGGGCCTGCTCGGTGTTGCCCATTTCGGCATGCGCCAGGCCCCGGTCACGGTACTCAGGCCAGGACTCAGGCAGCAGCACGATAAGGCGCTCTTGCACCGCCAGCATGCGCGGCCAGTCTTCCTGGGTGCGGTAAATTTCCTTCAGGTTGTGCAGCATGCGCGCAATGATGTCGCGCGGTGGCGCGCTCTGCAGGTACAGGCCCAGCGGGGTTTCCATGTCGTCGATGAGGCTGCTGCGCTTGCGGTAGGGCTCCAGGCGCTCGGACAGCTCTTCGCGGCTCAGCGACTGGCCGCTCAAGGGGTCAATCACCGCCTGCCCCATGGGCAGGTTGACCTTGAGCATGAAGTGGCCCGGAAAGCCGATGCCGGTCACCGACAGGCTCAGGCCCTGGGCCAGCTCCATCCACAGCAGCGCCAATGAAATGGGAATGCCACGGCGCGTGCGCAAGAGTGCATGCACAAAGCTGTTGTCGGGGTCGTAGTAGTTGTTGAGGTTGCCGCCAAAGCCCAGGTCGTTGAAAAAGAACTGGTTGAGCATGCGCAGCTTTTGCAAGGGCCCCGCATCTGCTGGCAGGCGCCTGCGGATGCGCGCGAGCAGCTGGTCCACCTCGGCCAGCACGGCCTGCACATCGAGCTCGGGGTACTCGTCCTGGCCCAGGCTCACGGCCGCTTCAAAGAGCGCAAAGTTGCCGTCGCTCTGCACCAGGGAGGCAAAGTAGTCCAGTGGTGTTGGCACATCGTATGACAGGTTCATAGCCATGCTTGCCCTCGCGTATTACCAACCATTGTCCACCTTCAGCGGCGCAGGAACTGCCGCGGGTTCAGCCCCGCGGCCCACACCGCGCCCAAATACACCAGCGCGGCTCCCAGCAATGTAGCCCCCAGCAGGCCCATGCGTTTGATACTTTCGCGCTGCAGGGCAATCCAGTCAAACGATTGTTCTGCATACAGCAAATAAACCGCCAACAGCGCCGCCCCGGCCAGCACCTGCAGCAGAAACCGGCCCCAGCCCGGCTCCGGCTTGAAGGTACCGCGCCGTACCAGCCCCGTCAACAGCAGGGCCGCATTGAGCATGGCCGCCAGACCAATCGACAGCGACAAACCCGCCACCTGAAAAATGGGCACCAGCACCAGATTCATCAGCTGCGTGAGCACCAGAATGGCAATGGCAATGCGCACCGGCGTCTTGATGTCCTGGTTGGCGTAGTAGCCCGGCGCCAGCACCTTGATGGCCACCAGCCCCACCAACCCTGCCGCGTAGCCCATCAGCGCGGTGGTGGTCTGCGCCACGTCGGCGGGGGTGAAGGCACCGTTGTGGTACAGCACCGCCACAATGGGTTTGGCATACAGCAGCAAGCCGATGGCCGAGGGCACGGAGAGCAGCACCACAATGCGCAGGCCCCAGTCCAGAAAGGCCGAGTAACGCTCCGCATTGCCTGCAGCACGCGCTGCAGCCAGTTGTGGCATCAACACCACGCCCAGGGCCACGCCCAGCATGGCGGTGGGGAATTCCATCAGCCGGTCCGCATAGGTCAGCCAGCTGACACTGCCAGTGGGCAAGTGGGAGGCGATTTGCGTGTTGATGAGCAGCGAGATCTGCGCCACGCCCACCCCCAGCAAGGCGGGCAACATGAGCTTGCCAATCCGCCGGGTGCCGGGGTCGGCCATCGCGGCGCGCAAGCCTGCCCGGTTCAGGGCCATGTGCGGGAAAAGGCCCAGGCTTTTGAGGGCCGGTATCTGCACACCCAGCTGCAACATGCCGCCCACCACCACGCCCACACCCATGGCGTAAATGGGCTCGATACCCTGGGTCTTGAACCAGGGCGCCAGCAGCCAGGCGGCGCTGATCATGGCAATGTTCAACAGCACCGGCGTGGCCGCCGACACCGCAAAGCGGCGCCAGGTGTTAAGCACGCCCGAGGCCAGCGCCACCAGCGACATGAAGCCGATGTAGGGGAACATGAAGCGGGTCATGAACACGGCGGCCTCATAGCCCTGCGGGTTCTGCTGCAGACCGCTGGCCATCACCCACACCAGCACCGGTGCCGCCAGCACCCCCAGCACGCAGGTGAGCAGCAGCACAGCGGTGAGCAGCGTGGCTACATGGTCAATCAATTGGTGCGTGGCCTCGTCGCCATGTTGGGCCTTGCTGGCGGCCAGCACCGGCACAAAGGCCTGGCTGAAGGCGCCTTCGGCAAACAGGCGGCGAAACAGGTTGGGAATGCGAAACGCCACATTGAAGGCGTCGGTCATGGCGCTGGCGCCAAAGGTGGAGGCTACCAGCAGCTCGCGCACCAGGCCGGTGATGCGTGACAGCAGGGTCAGAAGGGAGACGGTGGATGCGGATTTGAGTAGGCTCACCGGGCCGAGTGTAGCCCGCCAGCCAGTGCCCTTGCATGGCACTGCCGCGCCCGCTTTGGTGCCCATGACAAG
>CANCCF010000026.1 GCA_947374485.1 Comamonadaceae bacterium
CTACCAATTCTGGATCAAGATTTTTGCGCTGACCTTTGCCTTGGGTGTGGTCAGCGGGATCACCATGAGTTTTCAGTTTGGTACCAATTGGCCCGGCTTCATGAACACCGTGGGCAATGTCGCCGGGCCCCTGCTCGCGTACGAGGTACTCACCGCTTTCTTTCTGGAAGCCACCATGCTTGGCATCATGCTGTTTGGCCGCGGCCGTGTCAGCGAGCGGGTCCACACCACGGCCACTTTTCTGGTGGCTTTCGGCACCACCATGTCGGCCTTCTGGATCCTGGCCCTCAATTCCTGGATGCACACGCCAGCAGGCTTTGAAATGATCGACGGCAAAGCGCATGTCACGAGCTGGGTTGCGGTGATCTTCAACCCGTCCTTCCCCTACCGCTTCACGCACATGCTGATCGCCTCGGTACTCACCGTGTCGTTCTTGTTGGCGGGACTCTCGGCTTATCGCTGGCTCCAAGGTGACAAAGGCAAATCGGTGCAGGCTTCGCTGCGAACAGGGGTGTATGCGGCGGCCCTGGCCATTCCGCTGCAGATTGCGGTGGGAGACCAGCACGGACTCAACACCCTGGAGCACCAGCCTGCAAAAATCGCGGCCATGGAAGCCATTTGGGAAACCCAAAAGGGCGCACCTGCCGTGCTGTTTGCCCTGCCTGACAAGGACACCCAAACCAACCAATTCGAAATCGCGATCCCCAAGCTCGCCTCGCTGTACCTCACGCATGCCTGGGACGGTGAGATCAAGGGCATCAAGGATTTTGGCGCGCTGCACCCACCCGTGGCCCCGGTGTTTTGGGCCTTTCGCATCATGGTGGGCGTTGGCATGTTGATGCTGGCCGTCAGCTGGATGGGCAGCTGGCAACTGCGCAAGAACGCATTGCGGCCCTGGATGGCAAGGGTGCTGGTAGGTATGACCTTCGCCGGCTGGATTGCATTGGTTGCAGGCTGGTACACGACAGAAATCGGACGCCAGCCCTGGCTCGTACAGGGCGTACTCACCGCGGCACAGGCGGCATCCAAGGTGCCGGCCAGCAACATCGCTTTCACGCTTGCGATGTACCTTAGCACCTACGCCATGCTGCTCTCGGCCTATGTCAGCGTGGTCTTCCATCTGGCACGAAAAGCTGCACAAGCCGGAACGGCTCCGGCTGCGGATGCAAAGTCGGCTACCCGCTTGAACCCGGGAGTGGCGCATGCTTGATGCATCCAAGGTGCTGACCACTCCGGACCTCAGCCAGCCGGGCGGCTGGCTACCGCTGGTTTTCGCTTTGGTGATGGCACTGGCGATGCTGGCCTATGTGATTTTGGATGGCTACGACCTGGGCGTGGGCGTTTTGCTGCGCCGTGCCGACAACCCGGCTTACAAGGACACCATGATCGCCAGCATTGGCCCGTTCTGGGACGCGAATGAAACCTGGCTGGTGTTGGGAGTGGGCGTTTTGCTGGTGGCCTTTCCGATGGCCCATGGCGTAATTCTGGGCGCCCTGTACCTGCCGGTGGCCTTGATGCTGATAGCGCTCACCCTGCGTGGCGTGGCGTTCGACTTTCGTGTCAAAGCACGCGCAGCGCACAAGCCGCTGTGGGACCGCGCTTTTTACGCGGGCTCCTTGTTGGCAGGCTGGTCGCAGGGCTTCATGCTGGGCGCCTTGATCACCGGCTTTGCCAACGACTGGGGCAGCCAGATCTTCAATGCCATGATTGGCTTGTGCCTGGTCGCAGCGTACTGCTTGCTGGGTGCCGGTTGGCTGATCATGAAAACCGAAGGTGCCCTGCAACTCAAGGCCGTGCGCTGGGCGCAGGGCAGTTTATGGCTGACCGCAGCGGGCGTCGCCGCCATCTCTGTGGCCACGCCGTGGGTGAGCCAGCGCATCTTTGAAAAATGGTTCAGCTTTCCCAACGTGGTGATGCTGCTCCCGATACCTGCCGTGACAGTCGCGCTGTTTGTTGTGATCGCGCGCAGTCTCAAGCGCCTGCCCACGCGCCTGGCACAGGGCAACCAATACGGAGCCGCAGTGCCATTTGCCAGCACGGTGGGTGTCTTTCTGCTGGCTTTTTATGGTCTGGCATACAGCCTGTTCCCTTGGCTCGTGGTCGACAGGCTGACCCTCTGGGATGCGGCGAGTTCGCCCGAGGCCTTGCGGGTGATCTTCTACGGGGTTGTCATTGTCTTGCCGGTGATCATCGGGTATACGGTGTTTGCGTACCGCGTGTTTTGGGGCAAGAGCACTGCGCTACAGTATTGATTTGCAGCGAACCATGCCGCTCCCACACGCCTGCATCCAACTGAAAGAAACCATGTTCAACACCACCGGCCAATGGGTCCACCTTGAAACCTACGACGAATTCGACAACGGCCTGTCCGACCTGATTGAGTTCTGGGTCAGCGAAGACGCAAGCGCCACGCAGGCGCTCAAAGACGCCGCACTCGCGCATTTCAAGGCCGACCTCGAATCGGCCACCATCAACTGGGCCGGGAACAAGGCCAAGTCGAAAAACTACGCCGCCATTGCACAAGAATTGGCGGAGTTTGAAGAGGCCCTGAAGCAGGGCTGATGCCGGCCATCCCCTATTGGAGTCACTGACATGAATGCCCTTTGCCTTCCACATCTGCTTCTGCGTTGGGCCGCCGCCGCCAGCATCGCGCTCACCCTGCAAGGCTGCGCGGTGGTGGCTGTTGCCGATGCTGCGGTCACCGTGGTGGCCACTGGCGTCAAGGTCAC
Source organism: Comamonadaceae bacterium (assembly GCA_947374485.1). GTDB lineage: Bacteria > Pseudomonadota > Gammaproteobacteria > Burkholderiales > Burkholderiaceae_C > Allorhodoferax. Next base: position 2,730 of record CANCCF010000026.1, read on the forward strand.
GGCCAAGGCCGTAGGTGCCGTGGCAGACGCCGTGATTCCGGGCGACTGAGGCCCGGCATGCGCATCAACCTGAAAACACCGTTTGCTGAAAAAGATGCCGCCCGCGCCCTGGGCGCGCGTTGGGACGCGGCGCGCAAAATCTGGTACGTCACCGATGTGGCCGACCTCACGCCTTTCATGCGCTGGATACCCGATCTGCAAGCGGCGAAAGAAGAGACACGCAACCCCGCACCCAACCCCGCACCCAATCCGGCACCAAGGCCTGCGAAGCCCGCAGCCAAGCCGTCCAGCGGCGTGATCACCACGCCCACGAAACCGGTGCCCCACTGCGGCTGCACCGCCTTGCCGTGGCTGGATTGCCCCCACACGGCAGCCTGAGCCGCAGCCAAGCCCTCAGTCCCCCGGCCCCAGTGCCTCCTGCACACGCTGCTGCAAGTCGCGGCCCTGGTAGTGGGTGAAGTCCGAGTCCACGCTGCGCACCAGCTTTTCCTGCGCGCGCGGGCTCAGCCTGGGGCGCAGTGCGCCCAGCATGGGGCCGGTGGCAATCAGGGCCACGCGGTCACAGTGCTGTTTGTCCACGGCCCGGTTCAGGTAGTCGGCCAGTTGCCGGGCAAAGCGGCTGTAGGCTTTTTCAACGCCGCTGGTCTGCGGCTCGAATGGCGTGCCACCGTGCTCGGCACTGCCGTGGCCCTGGCCTTGCTTGCCAGACGCACGGGCGGCGGAAGCCTGTGTCAGCGTGCTGGCCGCTGGATAGATGAAGTCGGCCAGCTCCACCAGGGTGGCACCACTCTGGTCTTGTTCGAGAAAGCGGGCCCGGTGCCCGTTGGCGATCAGGATGCAGGTTTTCGGCATGGGCAGGTAGTCCTTGGTATCGGTGTCACTGCGGCGCTCAGGCGGCAGCAGCCTGGGGCATGGCGTGCAGCATGGCCTGGTCCACCGTGTCCAGCCATTCAAACTGGAGTTGCTGGCGCACGCTGGCGGGCAGTTCATTGAGGTCTTTGCGGTTGCGTGCGGGCAGCAGCACCAGGCGCAGGCCCGCGGCGGCAGCGGCCAGCACCTTTTCCTTGATGCCGCCCACCGGCAGCACCAGCCCGCGCAGACTGATCTCGCCGGTCATGGCAACAAAGCTGTGCACCGGACGGTCCAGAAACAGCGAGGCCAGCGCCACAAACATGGCCACGCCCGCACTCGGCCCGTCTTTGGGGATGGCGCCTGCGGGCACATGCACATGGATGTCGGTCTTGCTGAAGGCCACTGCGGCCAGCCCCAAGCCTGCGGCACGTGCCTTGAGCAAGGTGAGCGCTGCCTGGGCCGACTCTTTCATCACGTCACCGAGCTGGCCGGTGAGAATGAGCTTGCCGCTGCCGGGCGTGCGCGCGGCCTCGATGAACAGAATGTCGCCCCCCACCGGCGTCCAGGCCAGCCCGGTGGCCACACCCGACACGCCCGCACGCAGGGCCACCTCATCTTCGAACAGCACCGGCCCCAGAATGCCGGGCAGGTCTGCCGCCGTGATGGCCACCTGCGTGGCATGGCCATCGGCGATTTGCATGGCGGCGTGGCGGCACAGGGCAGCAATTTGGCGCTCTAGAGCGCGCACACCGGCCTCGCGCGTGTAGTCACGGATGACGGCGGACAGGGCTGCATCTTCCAGCGCAAACTGTCGCGCTTGCAGGCCACAGGCCTCGCATTGACGCGCCACCAGATATTTGCGCGCGATGGCAAATTTTTCCTCGCGCGTGTAGCCGCTGAGTTGCAGCACCTCCATGCGGTCGCGCAGGGGCCCGGCAATGGGGTCCAGCATATTGGCCGTGGCAATGAAGAGCACCTGCGACACATCAAAGGGCACGGCCAGGTAGTTGTCGCGGAAAGTATGGTTTTGCTCCGGGTCCAACAACTCCAGCAGGGCTGCGGCCGGGTCGCCATGGAAGCCGCTGCCCACCTTGTCCACCTCGTCGAGCATCAGCACGCAGTCGCGTGTGCCCACCCTGCGTATGGCCTGGATCACATTGCCCGGCAGCGCGCCCACATAGGTGCGGCGGTGGCCGCGCAGTTCGGCCTCGTCATGCACGCCGCCCAGCGACACGCGCGCAAACTTGCGCCCCAAGGCCCGTGCAATGGACTGGCCCAGCGAGGTCTTGCCCACACCCGGCGGACCCACCAAACACAGGATGGGCCCGTGCCCGCCTGGTTTGAGCTTGCGCACGGCCAGATACTCCAGGATGCGCTTCTTCACCTTCTCCAGCCCGAAGTGGTCTTCGTCCAGCACGCTGCGGGCATGGGCCACGTCAATGTCACCCGGCCCGGGCGGTGCCCAAGGCAGCTCCACCAGCCACTCGAGGTAGGTGCGCACGGTGGCGTATTCGGCCGAGGCGTCCGACATGCGCTGCAAGCGCCGGAGTTCCTTGTGGGCCTGGGTGGCCACCTCTTCGGGCATGCCTGCGGCCTCGATCTGCTGGCGCAATTCGTCTACCTCCAGGGCCTCGCGCTCATCCTGGCCGAGTTCCTTTTGAATGGCCTTGAGCTGCTCGCGCAGCAGAAACTCGCGCTCGCGCTGGCCCATGCTGGCCTTGGTGCGCTGGCCGATGTCGCGCGACAACTGCATCACCTCGATGCGGTGCGCCAGCAGACTCAGCAGGCGGTCCTGCCGCGCCTTGAGGGACACGTCCTCCAGCAAGGCCTGCTTCTCCAGCGGCTTGAGATCCAGGTGACCGGCCACCAGGTCTGCCAGCAGCCCGGGGGCATCGGTGGCCTGGATGGCATTCAGCATTTCCTGCGGCACCTGCGGCAGCAGTTGCAGCGCCTCCACCGCCCGCTCCTTGAGCTGCAGATGGCGGGCCTCTATTTCCGCATCTGCAGTGGCTGCGGCCTCTTCAATGGTCTCCACTTCGGCCGCCAGAAAGGGCAGGCCCGGCACAAAGCGCAGCACGCGAAAGCGGCTCTGGCCCTGGCAGATGATGTAGTGCTCGTCATTGGGTGTGGTGACAAAGCGCAGGATGGTGGCCAGCGTGCCCACGCTGGCCAGATCGGCTGCGGCAGGCGCATCCACCAGCGGGTCGAGCTGCAGCAGGATACCGATGGGCCGCTCGCTGCTCACTGCCAATTGCGCAGCATCGACCGAAGACTTTCTGCCAATCGCAATCGGCACCACCATGCCGGGGAACAGCACCATGTTGCGCACCGGAACAACCAGCAGTGCATCGGCTGGCAAGACGGACGGCTCCATACCTGCCCTAATGCAGGCCCGCCGCGCCGAGCAGGGCATCACGCAGCACGCCCTGGCTGTTGATGGAATGCAGCAGGCCCAGGCTGTTCACCCCGGCGTCAATCTGCGTCAGGGTCTGGATGCTCTGGTTGTTCAGGCTGTTTTGCACCACCGAGGTGGAGCCAAGCCCTGCCAGCGCTTCGCTGACCTGCTGCGCCTGCTCCACCGAAATGCGGGAGAGGTCTGGCAAATTGAAAGCGGCTTGCGACACCAGTTCCCCGTTGATGGTGACGCTGCGCAGAAAGCCAAACGAAATGGCCAGCCCGGCATTGACCGTGCTGACCTCAAAACCGCCGCGCAAACTGTCGAGCACGCTGTCCTCTGCCATGTGCCAATCGCTGGCTTCAAAGGCTTGCCTGGGCTGCACCTGCGGTTCATCGGCCTGCGCCAGGCTGATGGCCCACAGCGCCGTGCAGAGGCAAGCCAGGCGGGCACAAGAATATGGGGCGGAATGTTTCAGCATGGTTCGCCTCTTTTCAATAGTCACCCGGGCCAAGCTTGGGCCAGGGCAAGGCCGCACTGTCCGCAGCCACACCAGAGGCCAGCGGCGCCCGCGGCGCCACCCGCCATTCAGCCACGCTGTTGAAGCGGGCCTGGTCCTGTTTGTTGTGGATGACAAACAGCAACTTGCTTTGCCAGAGTGCATCAAAGGTTTCGCGCGGCATGGCACGCGTGCCGCTGCTGGGGTCGCCAAGCAGCACCCGCCCATCCTGCAGGCCCTTGACCACCACAAAGTGGTTGTAGCCCTTCTCGGCAATCAACACCAGCGCGGGCAGGCCGGACTCCAACAGCTTCTGCAGCGGCAGCTCAAAGGCATCGGCCACAAAGCCATTGCGCGCCAGGTACTCCTTGATGTCCAGCAGCGAAAAACCTTCCTTGCGGATCTTGTCCTGGTTGCCGCGCGCAAACATGTCTTCAAACACGTCTTGCTCGCTTACCGGGTGGTTGTAGTGGTAGGTCAGCAAGGTGGCCACTGCGGCCGAGCCACAGCTGAAGTCGAACTGCTGGCGCTTGGTGGCGGAAAAACGCGCTTCCTGCAAGCTGGTCACCGGCACCGAGAACGAGCCGCCGCCCAGCCCCACCATTTGCAGCGTGCCGGCCTCTGCACCCCGGCACAGTGCCCAGGCCAGGACCAGGCCCAAGGCTTTTGCAATGCGCGCGGCTTGCATGGCGAACTACTTCAGTTGCACGTTGACGATGGTGGCGTTCTGGATCGACACATTCGAGCCCGAGTTCTGAATCACCATCGGCAAGCCACTGGCGTTGGCAAAAGAGCCGTCGGCAATGGTGTTGTTGCCACTTTGCACATTCACCGCCGAATTGCCGGTGACCGTGCTGCCCAGCTGCATGTCGTTCTTCACCACATCAAAGCCACCGCGGTAGTGGTCCAGTTGTTCTGCCTGCAGTGGTGTGCCAAAAGCACCCTCTGGCCCCACCGCGTCCTCTGCGTGGGCATAGCCCATGCCGCCCGCACACAGCACCAGTGCCAGGCGAAGCAGGGAGTTGTTGAAATGCATGGTGTTCTCCGTCCGTTCAAAAGGCATTGCGGGGCCAAACGCGTTTGGCCCCGCAATCGTTTTCAGGCTTTGGCCCTTATTTGCCAATGCCCAGATTGGCCTGCACGTTGACGGCCTGCTGCACCAGCGAACTCATGCCGCTGTTCTGCGCGGCCGACATGATGCCCGCAGCCGACTGGCCCACGCTGCTCATGGTGTTGGACATGTTGAACATGCCGGAGTCCACATGCAGGGTGCCACCTGCGCCACCCGCACCACCGGCTGCACCCATGCCATTGCCAGCGGTGGAACCCATGCCCACACCACCGGTGCCGCCAGCGCCACCTGTGCCGCTTTGGGCACCCGTGGCGCCCACAGCGCCCTGCGCAGTGCCGCCTGTGGAACTGCCATTGGTGGCCGATGTGGAGGCGCCGCCGTTGGTGGCCGAGCCACTCGTGGCATTGCCACCTACAGCCCCATTGCCCGCGGTGTTGCCTGCGCCCGCACCTGCGGCGCCGGTACCCGAGCCACCGGTAGCCGAGCCACCGGTGGCAGTGGCCGTGCCGGTGTTGGTGGTGCTGCCGGGCGGTGGGGTGGTGGCGCCGCTGCCGTTGACTGTGCTGCCAGCGGAAGAGCTGCCGTTGCCGCCCGAGCCATTGCCGCCATTGCCGCCATACGCATCGGTTGCATGCCCGCCTGCGCCACCTGTTCCGGCACCGGCACCGCCCGCTGTGGCACTGCCGTTGGAAGCTGCACCGCTGCTGGCGCTGCCGTTGCTGGCGCTGGCATTGCCACCGGCACCGCCTGCACCACCGGCGCCGCCTGCGCCGCTGTTGCCGCCGTTGCCGGCACTGCCGCCCGAGCCACCCGTGGCATTGCCACCCAGGCCGTAGCCGCCAGCGCCAGCGCCAGCGCCGTTGGCCGAGCCCTGGTTGTTGGTGGCCTGGTTGCCGATGTTGGAGACGGCGTTGCCACTCACCGAGCCACTCAGGTTCACGGTGGCCGTGACCGTGCTGGTGTTGAACGAGCTGGTGGTGGCGCTGGTGGCCGTGGCGCCATTGTTGGCTGCGGCTGCGGCAGCACCAGAGGCATTGTTGGCACCCGAGTTGTTGCGGGAGTTGCCGGCGCTCTTGTCGTTGAGCTGGTCGGAGTTGTTGCTCTGGTCGTTGAACTGGTTGGAGTTGTCACTCTTGTTGTTGTTCAGGTCGGTGTTGCTGCTCTTGTTGTTGTTCTGGTCCGAGGCCGTGCTGGTTTGGGTCGCTGTTGAATATTCATTCGCCGCAGCGCCGGGGTTGTTGGTCTGCGTCGACGTTGCAGTAGCCGTCTGCGGTGACGTAGCGCCACCCGTGCCGGAGTTGGTGATGACCGGGTTGGCCATGGCCTGACCGGCCAGGCCGAAGGCCAGGGCAACTGCAGAGGCCAGTAGGGATTTCTTCATGATGACTCCTAGGTTTTGAAAACGTGATGGAAGCAAATTGGTTCGGCACGTGCATCTGCAGCGCCTACCGGAGGACGTCATTGCAAAACAAGTGCCAACAGCCCATGGCAGACCGGCTGGAGAGCCCTTTTCCATTGGCGCAGTGGCGCACCGGCATGTCGCAGCTGCAGTGCATGAACGGCCTGCCGGCGGGGTCGGCGCAGGCAATGTGTCGCAGCTGTGTGACAGCGTTTGCCGCGGGCTGGCATGGCACGCCGTGGTGTGCGTGGGGAGCCCTGCGATATGCCCTGGAATCCACAGGAAATGCGACTTGTCACATGCGTGTGACGCTGGCGTTCAAAGACTGATGCCATGCTTGTCCATCAAGCGGTACAAGGTCATTCGCGACACGCCCAGGTCGCGCGCGGCCAGGGTCTTGTTGTTGGCATGGCCCTGCAGGCTGTCCTGGATGGCCTCGCACTCGGCACGCACACGGGCGTCCTCCAGGCCCTCACCCTGGTTGCCCTCGAAGGGAATTTGCAGGCCCAGGTCCAGTGGTGTGATCAGCCGCCCCTCGGACATCACCATGGCGCGCCGGATGCGGTTGATCAACTCGCGCACATTGCCTGGCCAGTCATGCTGGTGCAGGGCCTGCAGGGCGCGCTTGCCAAAGCCGGCGAGGCGCGGATTTTTGTCATGGCCAAAGCGCTGGAAGAAGTGGTGCGCCAGCAGCTCCAGGTCTTCCTTGCGCTCACGCAGCGCGGGCACGGCCAGCGGCAATACGTTGAGGCGGTACAACAGGTCTTCGCGAAAGCGGCCCGCGCGCACCGCCTCATCGAGCCGCATGTGCGAGGCGGCTATGACCCGCACATCCACCGCAATCGGCCGTGAGGCGCCCAAGCGCACAATGCTGCCCTCTTGCAGGAAGCGCAGCAGGTTGACTTGCAACTCCAGCGCCAGGTCGCCCACTTCGTCCAGAAACAAGGTGCCGCCATCGGCCGATTCGATCAGCCCGCGCTTCTCGCGCATCGCACCGGTAAAGGCGCCGCGCTCATAGCCAAACAGTTCGGACTGGATCAGACTGGCGGGCATGGCACCGCAGTTCATGGCCACAAAGGGCTTGTCAGCCCGGGGCGAATGCTGGTGAATGGCCTGTGCCACAAGCTCCTTGCCACTGCCGCTCTCACCCCAGATCAGCACCGGAGCGTTGGCCTGCGCCACCTTCACAATCTGCCGCCGCAAGCCCGCTATGGCCGGGCTGTTGCCTACGATTGCAAGGCAGGCTGGCTGCGCCGTACCGGGCTTGTGAGCGCCCTGGGTGGCCCGCACGCAGGCGTGCTCCAGGCTGCTCGCCAGCAGAGCGGCGTCCACTGGCCAGATATGAAAATCAGACAGGTGCTGAATGATCAGCCGACGGCAGTCACCGTGCTGTAATGCCGATGGTGCAAACACACCCACCCATTGGGTGGACTGCTGCAGCTCCAGCAAAAGGTCCATGTCTTCCGCACTGCCGGGGTGCGTGGCACCCACCAGCAACAGGCCAACCGGACAGGGCTTTTCAAGCAAGGCCTTGCGTGCGCCGGCCAGGTCGCTTGCAACCCGCAATGTCCAGCCCGTGTGTGGCAAGGCAGCCGTGACGGCCTCAGCATCCCCTCCCAGGCTGACGACCAGCAGTTCTCTTGTCGACATGCCCAAATCCCCTCGTAAATGCCCGCAAAAAGCGCTTCGGAAAATCACCTGTGAAGCGTAGGTCGCAGGGCCCTTCTTCGCTTGATTATTCGCAATCCACAGGGGGTGCCCGCTCTGGATACTCAGGCACACATTTGAATTTGCACACCCGGAGAGTCACCCCATGCCACCCTTGCGCCACCCGTCCCTTCACGCCCTTTGTGCTGCCAGTTTGCTGGCCTGTGCATGTGCCGCGCAGGCACAGACTGCTGTGGGCACACCGCCGCCCACAGACGGGCGCCCGCCCGAGGTCGGCGCCATCTTCGAGCAGCCCGGCGTGCTGACCCAACCCGGACATTACGTGCTCGAGCCCTCGGTGCAATACGGCTACTCCTCGAGCAACCGCATTGCGCTGGTGGGCTACACCGTCATACCGGCCTTGCTGATCGGCCTGATCGATGTGCGTGAAGTCAAACGCAACACGCTGGTGGCTGCGCTGGCCGGTCGTGCAGGGCTGACCAACCGCCTGGAAGTGGAAGTGCGCGTGCCCTATGTCTACCGGGCTGACGACACGGTGAGCCGCGAAGTGGCCACCGGCACTGCGGTGGACGAGGTGTTTTCAGCCAAGGGCAATGGCGTGGGCGACGTGGAGCTGGCCATGCGCTACCAGATGAATGAAGGCGGTGTGGACAAGCCCTTCTACATTGGCGGGCTGCGCTACAAAAGCCGTACCGGGCGCGACCCCTTTGAAGTGGTGACCCAATGCACCACGCGCTGCGACCCCACCCGGGCCACCGGCTCCGGCCTGCCGCTGGACCTGCCCACCGGCTCCGGCTTCGATTCCCTGCAGGCCAGTGTGACCATGCTCTACCCCTCGGACCCGGCCGTGTTCTTTGGCAGCCTGAGCTACACCTATAACTTTCCGCGCGACAACATCAGCCGCACCGTACTCAACGGCCAGCAGGAATTTCTGGGCAGCATTGCGCCGGGTGCCGTGCTGGGCTTCAACTTTGGCATGAGCCTGGCCTTGAATGAAAAGTCGTCGTTCAGCATTGGCTACGACCACAGCATGGTGGACCGCACGCGCCAGAACGGCGAGGTCGTGGCGGGCTCGGTGGTGACGCAGCTGGGCACCCTGCTGCTGGGCTACTCGTACAAGCTGAGCAGCAGCACCACACTCAATGTGTCGGTGGGCGCGGGCCTCACGCGTGACACGCCCGACGTGTCGGTGACCGTGCGCCTGCCCATTACCTTTTGAGGGGCCGTCTTGATGGGCCGCGTTGTCAAAGCTCTGCAGGGCGGGCGCCTTGGCCCCTGATGTGCGTGACGTCCTGGTGGCTGACCACGGCGCGCGCGTGCACGCCATGCACCGCCATCACGCGCATGATGAACCAGCGCCGGTCCGCGCCCGCCGCAAACGAGTAGTCCAGCTGAAAGCTGGGCACCTTGCCAGCCAGCACCTCTGCAAGCCCGGCCAGGGCATCGCGTTTGATGGCGCCTTCGCCACCGGTAACGGCGTCGAGCAAATCGGCATAGGCAAAACTTGCCAGGCCGTTGCGGTAGGGGTGGCCACTGGCCAGGCCGTAGGCGTTCCACAGGGCGTTGGTGCGCAGCACACGGCCGTCGGCGTCCAGCACCGCCAGGTACTGCGGCAGCAACTCAAACATGGCCAGCTTGATGCCGCGCATCTCGCGCAGTTCTTCTTCGGTGCGCTTGGCCGCACTGATGTCGGTGTCTACCCCCATCAGGCGCGTGGCACGGCCTTCCGCGTCACACCCCACCACGCTGGCGCGGCTGGCCATCCAGATCCAATTGTCGTGGCTGCTGCGGTCCTGGCCTGCGCAGCGGTGCTCGCTCATGAACCGCGGCTCCTGGCCATACAGGCAGCTTTGCACCTTGTCGCGCAGGGCGGGCCAGTCGTCCGGGTGCAGGCGCCTGCGCCAAGCCTCCAGAATGCCGCCGCGTTGTTCCGCAGGGCTGTCGTACAGGCGGGCCAAGCCGGGGGAGTAGCGCAGCGTGTCGGCCTGCAAGTCCCACTCCCAATGGCCGTCGCCAAAGTTCTCCAGAGCGGCTCGCAGGCCCTGCTCGCTGGCACGCAACTGCTCTTCCTGCAGCCGCCGGGTGGTGATGTTGGTCAGCACCATGTGGTGGCCCTGCAGCGTGTACAAGGGCGACAGCGCCAGCTGCACGTAGTTCAGCGGCCGGTTGCCGCCACCCAGCGTCACATCGCAGTGCTGGTCTTCACCACTTTCGGTGGCACGTTGCAGCAGCGCCAATATCCGGCTGCGCTCCTCCGGGAAAAAAAAATCAACAAACACGCGCCCCATCAGGGTGTTGCGCTCGGAGCCCAGCAGGCTGGCCGCTGCGAGGTTGAGCTTGCTTATCTTGGTGGCGGTGTCGATGCTGACAAAGCCCACCGGCGCGAAATCATAAAGGTCGGTGGATTCATTGAGTGCCACATCCAGCCGCGCGCAGGTGTCCTGCAAATACACATTTTGTATTTCAATTTCGATCTTGCTGATGGCGACTTCTTCGAGCAGCTTGTTGGCCTGCTCCTTGCTCAAACCCCCAGCGTGTTGCGCCTCAGGCGTGCCCAGGCGCTGCACAGCAAGCTGGCGCAACTCCTCGATACTGGGTGGATTGACTTTGTAACCCATGCTGATCCATTCTTGTTTTCATTGTGAATAGCAGGTTGACTACCGGTGTGGATCAGCCCTCATAGGCGCGCAAGGCATCCGCGTCGAGAAGTGTAACGTCGCGGTTGGAAATTTCAATGATTCCCAGATGGTTCAGCAGGGAAAGTGCGCGGCTCACCGTTTCCAGCGTCACGCTCAGGTAGTTGCCGATGTCGCGCCGTGTCATGGTCAGGGTGAAGCGTCGGGGCGAACAGCCCATGGCGGCAAAGCACTCCGACTGCTGCAGCAGGAAGCGCGCAACACGCACCTCGGAGCGGGGCGCGTGCGACACCGTGTACGAGGCCTGCTCGCGTGTGATCTCGCGGCTGATGGCCCAGTACAGCATGTGCTCCATGTCGTCGCAGCGGCGCGTGGGTGAAAAGAATTCATCCGCGGGCAGGCGTATCACCTCGCTGTCGGTCAGCGCCACGGTTTCACAGCCGTAGTGCTTTTTGTAGACGCCGTCGCAGCCCAGCAGGTCGCCCTTCATGTGGAAAGAGATCACGTTGTCATTGCCGTCATCGTGGGTTACCACCGACTTCAGCGAGCCCGAGCGCACCACGTAGAGGCCGTTGAACGGCTGCCCCATGGCAAACACCGACTGCCCCGAGCGCACCCGCTGGTGGCGAAACGCCTGGCCCTGTGCCGATGTGCCGGTGCGCCCGTCAAAGCGCAGCAAGGCCATCACGTCAGACAGGGTGGAAGACTCACAGACATGGCGCTGGTGGCGCACTGGCTGCAAGGTCGGTGAGTAGGGAGCCGTGGCGTGGGCGGCACCGGTGGTGGGAAAGTTTTGTAATTGCACGCTGGAACCCCTCAATGCACCGCTTGCCCGACGGGCACACGCTTCAATGCAGTGCCTGAACTCTAGTTACGGCGCTGCCCTACGTATGTAGGGAGTTCTTGACATCTTGTGTCGGTGCACGTGGACACTGGGGCGGTCACCCTGGCTCGCGTTTCAGGGCATGTCGGGCTCGACCAGCTTGTAGCGTATGGCCAGGCGCACCAGGGCAGGCACGTCGCTCACCCCCAGCTTGGCCATCAGGCGGCTGCGGTAGGTGGCCACGGTTTTGGGGGAGAGGTGCAGCTGGCGGCCGATCTCGGTGCTGGAGAGGCCCCGCACCACCATGGAGACGGTTTGCCGCTCGCGCGGTGAAAGGCTGCCAATCGGGTCCTGCTCGTCCCCCTGGGTGAAGGACTGCACCGCCAGTTCCGCCACGTTCGAGCCCAGGTAGCGCCGCCCCAGCGCGGCCGCCTCAATGGCATTGGCCAACTCGCGCCCGGGTGAGCCTTTGAGCACATAGCCCAGGGCCCCCATGCGCAGGGCCTCGGCCACCAGGCGGGGCTGGGCAGACATGGTCAGCACCACACAGCGGGTGTCGGAGTTGTGGCGGCGCAGTTCGGCCAGCAGCTCCAGGCCCGAGCGGCCGTCAAGCTGCAGGTCCAGCAGCAACACGTCGGGGTGCAGGCGCTGGATGTCTGCCAGCGCCTCGGTGGTGTCAGCCGACTCGCCCACCACCTTGTAGTTCCAGGCCTGCATGAGCACACGCAGGCCCTCGCGCATGATCTGGTGGTCGTCCACCAGGTAGAGGCGGGTCATGCGCTTTGCTTCCAGCACAGGTTCACATGGGTGCCGCCCGCGGGCGACGGGCTCACCGTGACCACCCCGCCGATGGAGCGCGCGCGCTCCAGCATGCCGGCAATGCCCAGGTGCCCGGCCTTGGTGTCGGCCTTGGGCGCCATGCCCTGGCCGTTGTCGCCAATGGACAGTTCCATATGGCTGCCAGCGCCACCCAGATCCACCGTGACCACGGTGGCCTGCGAGTGGCGCAGCGCGTTCTCGATGGCCTCGCGCGCAATCATGAAGGCGCCGTATTCCACCGCCGCAGGCCAGCGCAAGTCGGACACTTCGGGTGGCACATTCAGCACAAAATTCATGCTCTGGCGGTTGAGTGCGCGCCCGCGCAACTCGTTGTCCAGGGCGGCGGCCAGGCCGTGCTCATCCAGCAAGGGCGGGTGCAGGTCCACCAGCACCATGCGCACCTGGCGCGTGGCCTGGTCGATGAGTTGGCCGAGCTGCTGGTCCAGGCGCAGGTACTCGCGCGACTCCTTGCCCCGCCGCAGCACGCCCATGGTGTCGTGCAGGATGCGAATGGCCGCCGTGGTCTGGCCCAGCTGGTCGTGCAGGGCCTGCGCCATGCGTTTGACGAGGTCTTTTTCCTGCGACATCAGGCGGCTCGCCAGCTCGGAGAGTTGCACGCGGGCGGCCTGGCGTTCGGCATCGGCCAGGTTGCGCTCGGTGACGTCGCGCAGGGTGGCAATCAGCACGCGCTCGCGCCCCACCGTGACCTGCGAGATGGAGCCCTCCAGGTCAATCTCGCGGCCGTCTGCGTGCAGGCCCTTGATGCGGTTCGGGTCCATCGTGCGGGACGGCTCCCGGCTGCCGATGAATTGCGTCAGGTACTGCATGTGGGCCTCGCGAAACCGCACGGGCAACAACACCTTCATGCACTGCCCCACCATCTCCTGGCGGCTCACACCAAACAGGCGCTCGGCGCCCGGGTTGAAGCTTTGCACCCGGCCTGCGGTGTCGACGGTGATGATGGCCTCACTCGAGGCGCTGACGATGGCGTTGAGGCGCTCGCGTTCCTGCTCCAGGCGCTGGCTGCTTTCGTGCTGGCTGGTGACGTTGCGAAAATACGCCGCCACGCCGTCGCTGCATGGAAAGGCGCGCACCTCCAGCCAGACCCGGCGCAGGGCAAAGAAGAACTCGAAACAAATCGGTTGGCGCAGGCGGTCCACCGCGTCGTACTGCGCCCGGTACACCGCGCCATTGGCCTGCGGGCAACACTCCCACAGCGTGCGGCCCAGCAACTGCTCGCGCCTGACCTGCAGCAGCGCTTCGGCATGCCGGTTCACCGCGGTAAAGCGTGCCGCATGGTCGAGCATGAAAAAGGCATCGTCAATCGTCTGCACACTGTCAGGAAAGCTTTCGGCACCAGCCGTTGGCTTGGGCGCCGCCACGCGGGGACTGGAGACGTCGTTGATCAGCAACATGCGCGTGGGCAGGCCATGCAGCTGCATGTCTTCGGTGTCAATCTCCACCTCGATCACACGCCCGCCTTGCCCCCGGTGGCGCCACGTGCGCTGGCGCGTGCGCTCTTGCGGCCGCAATGCCATGTACGCGGGCAGGGCCTGCTGGTCTTCTTCAAAGTAGATGTCCGGCAAGTGCATGTCGGTGAGTTGCCGGATGGTGTAGCCATAGCATTTGGCCGCAGCGTCGTTGGCCGCCATCAGGCGCAGGGTCGCCAAGTCCACGACCAGCATGGGCAGGGGGTAGCGTTCAAAGAGCTGGCGGTAACCGGCCTGCAGCCTCTTCAGGGAGCTTTCGCGGGGGGCATCCATGCGGATGGTTGTAGCGAATTCGGGCCGCTCTGTAAAGAGCACAAAATTTATTCGACCGAATGCAGGGGTAGCTTGCGATTTCGCAAGCTCTGTCGAAAATGTCTACCCATGCGGACTTTGCGAAAACGCATGCCCCGCGCCGCACCCTGCACCAACAATCGGCGGCATCAGGCGGACTGCCCGCCAGGAGCAAGCCTTGAACCTATTACCCGATGTGCTGCAGGTGCTCGACAGCGTTTTGGGCCTGCGCGGACGCAGCGCCAGCTTTCAGGCCAGCACGCCCCTGCTGGGCGCTGTGCCCGAGCTGGACTCCATGGCCGTGGTGGCCCTGGTGTCAGAACTCGAAGCCCGCTTTGGCCTGGCCATTGACGACGAAGACCTCGAAGCCGCCACCTTCGCCACCGTGGGCAGCCTGTGCGCCATGCTGGGCAGCAAGCTTGCCGCCTGACCCCTGGCGCCATGCAGGCCCGGGCGTTTTTCATGCCGACCCCTGACGGTCAGCGCCTCTGCATTTTTCACCCACCCCAAGGCACGGTGTTGCGCGGGCGCGTGCTCTACATCCATCCGCTGGCCGAAGAGATGAACAAGGCGCGCCGCATGGCGGCGCTGCAGGCGCGCGCACTCGCGGCCGCTGGCTTTGCCGTGCTGCAGATTGACTTGCTGGGCTGCGGTGACAGCTCGGGCGATTTTGGCGATGCGCGCTGGGACGCCTGGGTGACCGACGTGGTGCGCGCCTGTGCCTGGCTGGGCCAGCAGGCGCCCGCGCCGCTGTGGCTGTGGGGCCTGCGCGCGGGCTGCCTGCTGGCGCAGGAAGCGGCACTGCAACTCGACACGCAGTGCCACTTCCTCCTCTGGCAGCCACCCGCCACCGGCCGCCTGCTGCTGCAGCAGTTCCTGCGCCTGCACACGGCCAGCGCCATGCGCACGGGCAGCGCCAGCCACGCCACGCAGGCCCTGCGCGCACAGCTGCAGCAAGGCGCGGCGGTGGAGGTGGCAGGTTACATGCTGTCTGCCAATGTGGCACAGGGGCTGGAACAGGCCGTGCTGGAAGCACCCTCGCCGGCAGTGCGCACCCAGCGCATTGAATGGTTTGAAGTTTCGCCTGCCACGCCAGCACGCCTGGGCACTTTGTCTGACGCGGCCCGCCTGCCCTGGAGCCACCCGGCGCTGCGCTTGGTGCGCCACGCCCTGCGCGGCCCCGCCTTCTGGCAGTCCAGCGCGGTGGAAGAGGTGCCCGATCTGCTGGAGGCCACCACACGGGCGCTGTGCGCGCCCGGCGTGTGAGACCGGCGCATGAAATACCGTGAAGAAGTGCTGCCCATCGCCTTGGCGCAGCCCAGCGGGCGTTCTCAACTGATGGGCATTCTGGCGCGTCCACAGGTGCCCGCAGGCCTGGCCGTGGTGGTGCTGGTGGGTGGCCCGCAATACCGCGTGGGCAGCCACCGCCAGTTTGTGTTGCTGGCGCGCGCGCTGGCCGCAGCCGGCTATGCGGTGCTGCGCTTCGACTTTGCCGGCATGGGCGACAGCGCGGGCGCACCCTGTGATTTTGAGCACACCGGCCAAGACATTGCAGCCGCCATCAACGCCCTGCTGCAAGCCGTGCCGGAAGTGCGCGAAGTGGCCCTGTGGGGCCTGTGCGATGGCGCCTCGGCCGCCCTGCTCTACTGCCATGCCACGGCAGACGCGCGCGTCACAGCCCTGTGCCTGGCCAACCCCTGGGTGCGCAGCGAGGCCAGCCTGGCCCGCACCCATGTGCAGCACTACTATTTGCAGCGCCTGCTGCAGCGGGGCTTTTGGCACAAGCTGCTGCAAGGGCACATGCGCATCGCATCCCTGCTGGAGCTGCTGCACACATTGCGCCGCGTGCTGACAGCATCGCCCACAGCGCCGCAGCCCGCCAGCTTCCAGCAGCGCATGGCACGGGCCTGGGCCGCATTCCCCGGGCGCATTCTGCTGTTGCTCAGCGGCGATGACTTCACTGCAAAAGAATTCGTGCAGCACGCCACCCACGACGCCGCCTGGCACGGCGCACTGCAGCACCCGCGGCTGCTGCGCCATGACCTGCCGGGCGCGGACCACACCTTTTCCAGTGCCCGGTTGCGCGAGCAGGTGGCCTGGCTGACGCTGCAGCATGGCCTGCAGCACGGTATGCAAAGTGGCCTGCAAGATCAGTCCACATCCGCTCGCATGCGCAAGCGTGGCCGCCCGCCCCAGGCCACATAGGGCGCCAGACCAGACAACATAAGTTGCGATGCACCCAGACGCACAAACAGGGCCCAGCCACGGTCTACCGCACCCAGGCTGCGGTGCGAGGCCAGCGAGTGCCGGTTCAGCGCGTTCACGCGGCTGAGGCTGCAGCGCAGGCCGCGCGCCAACAGCAGCGCGTCCAGCGCGTCCCACTGTCCGGCAAACAAAAAGCCGAGGCGTTCGGCTGGTGCCACGTACACATCAAAGTCCCACACGCAACGGGCTGGCAGCACGTAGTCCACCGCCACTTCGTCTTCGGCATACATGCCCGCTGCGAACCAGATGCACCCGGCCAGGCGCCCCTCGCGCGTGGCCAGCAGGCACTGCGCACCTTGGGCAAAGCGCGCTGCAATCACGGCGGCAGGGCGGCCCAGGCTGTGCAGCACCCGCTCGGTATCCATCTGTGGTGTGTGCAGCAGCCGAAAGCTGAAGTGGCGCGCGCGCCCCGCAGGCAGGCGCGGCTGCGTGCGCAGGGGCTGGGCCAGAAACCGGTAGCACACCACGCCACTGCCCGCATGCAGACGGCGCAGCAGCAAGTCAGCGGCATGCAGCACAGCCGCGCGCCAGCCCAGTTCTTGAACCGCTTGCCGCATTCGGTGCCACGCTGTGCTGATCATGGTGCTGCTGCAGTGTATTTTTGGGCGGCGCGCGCGGGCTTGCTGTTTCGCAAGCCCGGCCTGCTGGCCCCACCGTTCAATGGCAGTCCATGCGATACCCCACGCCTGCCATTTTTCTCAGCCTGCTCCTGGTGTTGGTGCAGGCGCAGGCGCAAGAGCCGGTGTCTGCCTGCGGCTCCCTGCAAAACGGCTATGGCCCTTTTGACTACCTCACGCAAAAAGAAAAGCTGCCCATCGTCGAGCAGTACCACTTCACGCCCGAGGTGGAAATGCTGGTGCGCGGGCGCACCTCCACATCCATTGGCGCTGACCTCCACTACACCCTGATGGCCTTTCCCAACCACCACCGCGCGCTGCAGGCCATGGTGCGCCTGGGCGCGCGCCTGCACACGCCCCAGCCTGTGGGCGCGGCCTTTTCTGTGGAGTGCTACTTTGACCGCGCCCTGCGCTTCAGGGTGCACGACACCACGGCCCGCCTGCTGTTTGCCAACTACCTGTTCCAGAACCAGCGCAACAAGGAGGCGCTGGGCCAGATGGAGGTGGCCTCTGCGGACGCAGGTGACAACCCCTTCACCCACTACAACATGGGGCTGATGTACCTGGAACACCAGACGTTCGAACAGGCGCGCGCACATGCCCACAAGGCCTACGAGCTCGGCTTCACGCAGCCGGATTTGCGTGAACAGCTGGAGCGCCTGGGCTACTGGCCATGAGTGGCATTCTGCGGGGCACGCTGTTCACCGTGGCCATGCGCTGGACAGACAGGCTGATTGGCTTCATCAGCACGCTGGTGCTGGCGCGGCTGCTGTTGCCGCAGGACTTCGGCATCATTGCCATGGCCTCATTGGTCATCTCGCTGGCCGACCTGCTGTTGGACCTGGGCGTGCATGCCACGCTGATCCAGAACCAGCAGCCCACGCAGGCCGACTTCAACACGGCCTGGACGCTGGGCCTCTTGCAGGCCCTTACCGTGGCTCTGGTGCTACAGCTCTGCGCACCGCTGGCAGCGCAGTACTTTCACGAACCCCGGGTGCAGCCGGTGGTGCAGGTGCTGGCCCTGTCACTGCTGCTGGGTGGCCTGGAAAACATCGGCGTGGTGAACTTCCAGAAGGACATGCATTTCGGGCAGGACTTTGCCCTGCTGTTCTGCAAGCGCTTTACCGCGCTGCTGGTCACGCTGCTGTGCGCCTGGCTGCTGCGCTCTTACTGGGCGCTGGTGATGGGCACGCTGTGCGGTCGCCTGGCCGGGGTGGTGTGCAGCTATGCCATGCACCCCATGCGCGCGCGCCTGTCACTGGCGCGCTGGCGCGAAATATTGGGCGTCTCCAAGTGGCTGCTGGCCCGCACCAGCGCCTGCTACTTCGAAGGCCAGCTGCACCGCGCGGTGGTGGGGCGCAATGACAGCACCGCCGTCATGGGCGCCTACACCATGGCCGGTGACATCAGCTCCATGCCGTCCACCGAGCTGCTCATGCCCATCAACCGCGTGCTGTTCCCGGCCTTTGTGCAGGTCAAGCACCGGCCCGAAGAGCTCAAGCGCGTCTTCCTGCAGGCTCAAGGGTTGCAATGCCTGGTTGCCATTCCAGCCAGCGCCGGGCTGGCGCTGGTGGCGCCGCAGGTGGTGCCGCTGATGCTGGGGCCGCAATGGGCCATGGCCATACCACTGGTGCAAATTCTGGCCATTGCCTGCCTGGCCAATGCCGTGCTCTCCAGCGCCACCTGCCTGCTGATCACGCTGGAGCGGGTGAAGGTGCTGGCGCTCTTTACCTGGGCGCAGGTGGCCCTGTTTGCGGGCCTGGCCTTTGGCCTGTTTGCAGGCGCCCATGCGCTGCAGGTAGCCTGGTTGCGGCTGGCGGTAAGCCTGGTGTCTGACCTGGCCTTCATGGCCGTGCTGGTGCATGTCTTCAAGCCGCTGCGCATGGCCGACCTGCTGCGTGGCGTGCTGCGCCCGGTGCTGGCGGCGCTTGGCATGGCGGCCGGGCTGCAGCTGCTGGAGGGGCACTGGGGCCAGACCAGCGCGCCCGCCGTGCTGGCCACCAAGGTGCTGCTGGGCGCGGCCCTGTACAGCGCGGCCGTGCTCCTGCTGTGGCTCGCAGCCGGGCAACCCGAGGGTGCCGAGTCGACCTTGCTCGGGCACCTGAAAGCGGCACACAAGACTGCCTTGAACTGACCGCCTTGAACCAGGAGCCGCCATGTCTGCCAATGCCCTTTTGAAAACCCAGCCCGTGGTGGCCCTGACCGGCGCTGCGCAATTTGATTCGCCAAGGCTTGCCAAACTGTCCGGGCAATTCGGCGCCGACATTGCCTGGCGCGCGGCCTGCTTCGAGCAGGGCATTGCCGCTGCGGCGGCGGGCACATCGGGCGCGTTTTCAGTGGGCCTGAACGATGGCCTGGGGCGGACCTCACTGGCAGTGGACCGCTTTGCCATCCACTCCCTGTGCTACCGCGTGGACCAGGGCGAGCTGCGCTTTGCCCCGCGCGCCGACATGCTGACCGACACCCACACCGAGATTGATCCACAGGCGATTTTTGACTACCTGTTCTTCCACACCATCCCCTCACCGGGCACGATCTACAAGGGCATCTACCGGCTGCCACCGGCGCACTGCGCCGAGTATGAAAACGGCGCGCTGTCGGTGCGGCCGTATTGGGAGCCCCGGTTTGCCGAGCCGCGCAAGGCCCGCTTTGCCGAGCTGCGCGAGGAATTTTTGCAGCTGCTGCGCGGCGCAGTGGCGGCCCAGCTGGACGGCAGCAAACCCGCCTGCTTCCTGAGCGGCGGCACCGACAGTTCCACCGTGGCCGGCCTGATTGGTGCGGTCTCGGGCCAGCGTGCGGCCACCTATTCGATTGGCTTCGATGCCAGCGGCTACGACGAGATGGAATATGCACGCCTGGCGGCCAAACACTTTGGCACCACCCACCAGGTGCACTACCTCACGCCGGACGATTTGCTGCGCAGCATCCGCCGCGTGGCCACGCACTACGACCAGCCCTTTGGCAATTCGTCGGCCCTGCCCGCCTACTGGTGCGCCAGCATGGCGCGCGCCGACGGCGTGAGCCAGCTGTTGGCGGGCGACGGCGGCGACGAGCTGTTTGGCGGCAACACACGCTACGCCCGCCAGCGTGTGCTGGGCTGGTATGGCGCCCTGCCCGGCATGATGCGCACCCACCTGATGGAGCCCGCGCTGGACAACGCCACCGCGCGCCGCCTGCCGCTGGTGCGCAAGGCCGCAAGCTATGTGGACCAGGCCCGGGTGGCGCTGCCCGAGCGGCTCAACCTCTACAACCTGCTCAACCGCCTGGGCATGGAGCGGGTGTTCGCGCCCGATTTCCTGCAGAGGGTGGACCCGATGGCGGCCCCGGCCCAGCAGTGGCAGATTTGGCAAAACGCCTGCACTGACAGCCCGCTGCAACGCAACCTGGCTTTTGATTGGCGCTACACCCTGGCCGAGAACGATCTGCCCAAGGTCTGTGGCACGGCCGCCCTGGCCGGTGTGGGCGTGGGCTTCCCGCTGCTGGACCAGCGCCTGCTCGACTTCTCGCTGCGCCTGCCCGCGGCCTACAAGCTCAAAGGACTCAAGCTGCGTTGGTTCTTCAAGGAGGCCTTGCGCGGCTTTTTGCCCGAGCCGATTCTGCGCAAGAAGAAACACGGCTTTGGCCTGCCCTTTGGCATCTGGGCCTGCCAGCACGCAGGCCTGCACCGCATGGCCAGCGATTCACTGCGCGCCCTGGGTGAGCGCGGCATTGTGCGGCGCGATTTCATCCACACCCTGCTTGACGTGCACCTGCAGCAGCACCCCGGCTACTACGGCGAAATGGTCTGGCTGCTGATGGTGCTGGAGCAGTGGCTGCAGGCCCATGCACCCCACTACCGCGCGCACTGAGCCTCAGGTACCCAAGGGCCTGTAGGCCAGCACGGGCGCGGTGCTGCTGGCCATCCAGACAAAGCAGCGCGCGGCCTGGCAGTAGCTCCAGCGTTTGCCCACTACCCGCGCGGTGGGAAACTCCCGCGGCTCAGAACCCACGCTGCCCGCCAAAGGCTGGCGTGTCACCGTCCATTCGGCGGACAGCTTGTCGGGTACCTGCAGCGCATAGACCGCCGCGCGGTCGGCCGGGCTCAGCAGCACAAAGGCGCCTTGCTCGGGCACCTGGTCAAAGGCCAGCGAGGCATCTGCCACGGCGGGTATGCGCTGCGACAGCGCCGGTGTGAACCAGCCGGCCTGCGGCTCTGTGCAGCGCAAAAAGGCCAGCGCCGCCTCGCCCTTGACGGAGCCTGTCAGCAGCAGCACGTCATGCACCGGGTCGTAGCGCATGGTGGCGCTGTCCGGGTCGGCGTAGGGCGCCAGCCCGGCCCCTGCGCCCAGGGCCACGGACTCCTGCCGCGCCGAGGCCAGGTCCAGGTAGCGGATATGCCCGGGCGCCGAGGTCAGGCTGGCCAGCCACCACACACGCTTGCGCCGCGTGTCCAGCGCCGAGCAGCTGCCGGGTGCCAGGTAGTTGACGGGCGCGTTGTTGGAGGCGCGCACCCAATGCCCATCGCGCATCCCTGTGGTCGTGAAGTCAAGGCGGTGCGCCCAGCCGGTGTTGCAGGAAACATTCACGTGCACCGCAAAGCTGGCCACCCGCAAGAGCGAGCCGCAGGCCGCACCGCCCGCCTCTGGCGGCACGATGGCCAGGGTGTCATAGGTGTGGCCCGCGCCGGGTTGGCCGTCACCGTACTCGCAGTGCGCCACATCAAAGCCCAGGTCGGTGGACTTGCGCATGTCGGCCCAGTAGTGCCCACCATTGGCAGGCGTGGGGTTGGAGACGCGCTTGAAAGCCAGGTCATTGAGGTCCAGCAGCACCACGCTGTTGTCAAAGGTGGCCGAGTGCCCGCCGCCATGGAACACCATGGCGCCATAGCTGCCCCAATACGGGTTGAAGACGCCGCCCGAGTAATCGTCCACCAGCTTGCCAAAGGCGTAGTCCCAATCCGGCAGGTGGCTGTTTTGAGATAGAAAAGTGTTGCGGGTGGCCAGCACGCGCAGGCTGCCGGGCACACGGGGCGCCCAGTCGGGCAGCGGCGGCAAACCGGCTGCGGCGGGGCTTGCCACTTGGGCAGCCTGCGCTGCATGGCCAGCGTTGCACAGGGCAAGGCTGGCCAGGGCGCCCATGCCGAGCGGGCTCGCCAAAGCGCAGCCGCTGCCCTGCAAAAACTGCCTGCGCTGCCAGTGTGGCCCTGTGGTGTCTGCCATGGCTAGCCCCCAATGCAAAGGCTGCAGGCTAGCTGCCAGGCCACGCCTTGGGTTTGCGTTTTCGCAGGGGCGTGACACCCCGGGTGTTCTTCAATGCCGGTTGCTTGTTACACGCAAAAGGTGGCCACATGGACAGACGGGACTTTGTCAGGTGCGGGGTGCTGGGCATCGCTGCGGTGGCAGACGCGCTGGCGCCAGCGCAGGCGCAAGCGGCAGCAGCCGAAAACGCACCGCCACCGCAATTCCTGACCTGGGACGCAGGCAGTGGCCCGGACCGCGCCTTCTGGAGCCAGAAACTCAACCTGCCCTGGGTGCACCCGGGTGTGGGCGATTGGCTCGACGCGCACCAGCAACCGCAGGGCCAGCAACCCTATGCATCAGCCACCGTGGCCGCACCGGGCCCGGTCGAACTCAACGTCATGGCGCTGGTACAACGCTGGCAACGCAGTGGCGAGGTACGCGGCTTTTACCTGCGCACCACCGAGAACTTTCCCATCCGCTTTGCCGGGCGCAACCACAGCATGGCCAGCGCCCGCCCGGTGCTGCACATCGAGACCGAAGGCACCAGTCTGGACCTGCCCTGCCAGAGCAACGCCAACTGGACCCCCAGCGCCTTCGGCGGCAAAGACACCCGCGAGGCTTTTTTGCTGGCCAACTTCCAGTGGATCGCCGCCCTGCACTTCGACCTGGCCGCACTCAAAGAGCCGGTGCGCAAAGCCAGCCTGCGGCTGCGCGCGCTGGCCCTCACCAACCCAGGCCGCATCGACGTGCTGGAGATGGATCCGCCGCGCTTTCGCGTGGGCGCAGGCGGCCTGCCTGTGCAGCGCGGGCTGGCGCAGGGCTTTGTGTTTGACCGCGGCATTGCCAGCCACCCGGCAGTGCTGTTTGCCAGCGACTTTTCCGACCTGTCGCGCGCGCGCTGGCAGGTGGGAAACCCTGCGCAGGGCAGCCGCCAGGTGCGCGATGCGCACAGCGGCACCACCGTGCTGCACAGCCAGATTGGCGCGGGCCAGCTGCTGGGCTGCGACATGCAGCACAACGTCATTGGCGGCAAGCCCGACGGCACACCCGACCGGGTGGAAACCGAGCTGTATGCGCGCTACTACGTGCTGCTCGAAGACGACTGGGGTTCGGAGGTGGACGCCAACAAGATGCCCGGCTGGGACGCCCGCATGGGCTGGTGGAACCCGGTGGGCTACTGGCAAAGCACCACCGGCAACGGCGGCATACCCACCACCGGCCTGAAGGTGCGCAACGACACACGCAAGCGCTGGGAATACGAGGGTGCCTCCATGCGCGGCTTTTGCGGCATGCGCAGCAACGACGGCAACCCCTACGACCACCTGTTCTGGATGGGCAGCTACATCGAGCACCTTGACCAGGGCAGCGTCTACGGCGAGCCGCTGCCCTGGCCCGGCGTGCTCATCGACAAAGGGCGCTGGCACTGCATCGAACAGCGCCTGCGCATGAACCGCATCACCGGCCCCTTTGACGCCCTGGGCAACGGCACGGCTGCACACGACGGCCAATACACGGTCTGGATGGACGGCGTGCAGGCTTTCGAGCGCAGCAACCTCGCCTGGCGCCGCCACCCCGAAATGGGCATACAGGGCTTCTGGCTCGACTGGTACCACGGCGGCATGCGCCCCCCCACGCACGACATGCGCTTTCGCATGGATGGGGTGGTGATTGCGCGCAGTTATATCGGGATGCGGGGGGAGGGGTAACGTGTTGGGCCACCGAAGCATGAGGCGTAAGCAGGCTGACTGCAGCCACGCAAGGGGGAATCCGGGATGTCGGCATTGCCGCGTCAGGAGTCATCGGAATTTCGATCGGGAGCAACTCTGAAGGGCTGGCTACTGGCATTCCCGTGCGGCCGCTTTCTGGCAGCCCAGTTCAATTCCAATTTGGAGCCGTTCGTGACGCTGGGCTCCGAGCAGACCCGTCCTCACAAACAGCGGTCGATCGTCCCATTGGTCGCACCACAGACCATGGCTTGCCAGACGTCCTTCGTGTGGAAGTAGCCGGAATGAGCCACCGCAGGGTCCTCAAAGATCAGAATAGGGGTGGCGTTCGGTACAAACACATTGACCAAATCGACGTGTGAATCGCAGTGTTCCTGATCTTTGCCGGCATCCCCATACCATGGCGGAATGTGCCAATTCAACAGGTCGTTGGTATCGTTGAAGGCCACAATGCGCAGTTCATCGGCGCCCGAAGCTACAAGGCCATTTGCTCCCTTGGTGCTCAGGCCAGAGTGCAGGCCGATCAGATCTGCGCGTACAGCACCATACTGGGTGATGATCGATTTGCACGTTGATACCCTGGTGCTCGATACAACACCGTTCATGGCCGTCACTTGTTGTGGCAGGTCAATAAGGTTCGGCTGCTCCGTATCTGCAGAATTCACGCTGTGCTCGATTTGAGATAGTCCAATGAGCGACACCTGGTTGGCCATCATGTAGATGCCAGCTGTCTTTTCGATGATGTGATTGGTCAGCTTTGAGGGATTTGAGTTCTTGGCAAACCAACGGTGGAAAGGTGAGGGAAGCATCTCGGCATCCGAGTCTGTGCTGGCAATGAGGCCCTTGAGGGCAACATGATTGGCGGCTTCCACGCCATCGTAATTTCGCAGGTTGAGCAGTGTGTCGAACACGATCCGACTTCCGAGGCTGTGGGTCACAAAGATGTATTGCATTTTGGAAAGGCTTTCAGGGACATCTTGGGGCCAGACGCACTGCTTATCGGCGTAATCACCTGTTGATACATGGCACAGGACGTCAGCCACACCGCGCTGGATGATCTTGCCGTAGGTTCCTGAGTACAGCACGGCGTCCGAAAGTTTTCGGTCGAGAAGGCCTTCTTTGAGAGCCCTGTTAATCCAAACACGCTTGGTCGGCATGTTGTCGGCGCCAACTTCATGTGGAAGGGCTGCGACGCAATCAGGGTTGTGCACGGAGTCCTGTGAGGCAGGAATTGCCGTCGGAGAGTCGTATCCCAGCTGACTACTCTTGATCCAACTGGTCAAAGCCGACCAGGTGATGGCCACAGCGTGCACAGGCATTGCCTGCTTTCCGCCAGGGATGGCCAAAGTGTAGTCCTTTACTTGGTAAACCATCTGCGAGGTGGTGTCTTTCGTGGTGGCCGTGCCATTGTTCGCTGTGAGATTGCTGGCATTTGAGACGTACTCTTTTGCGCCACCGTTATCGACAGGTGTCAGACCCAAATACTTCAAGGTTTCATCCTTGAGCCAACCAGTGTTCGGGTTCAGCGCGTATTTCGGGCAGTGATCTCCCACGCCATGGACAAATACCAGCTGGATGCTTTCGGTGTTGCTACCAATCAGTTTGTTTAACGGCTTCACATCCTTGTGGCCAAGAACGGAAGGCAGCGTTGTGCACCCTATTAACAAGGCTACGGCCACACCCACACAGCCGGTTACTAGCCAGTTTGAACTCGCCATTTGAACTCCCCCTGATATGTTCGTTTGTATCAATTTAATGTGCACTCACAGTGGCAACATGTCAACCGTGATTTGCTAGCAAAGGCTCTTGCGGCGCAAGCCGCGTTCTGGCGGAGAATTCTTGCAAGCGGACAAGTCATTGAGCGACCCGTCCAATCTGCCGCACGTTGCACGCCCCGGTGGTTCTGAAAATCATCCAGCCAGCATCCTGCCTTCGGGGGGACCTCAGGCACCCCCCGAGCCCCTGCGCAAATTCCCCACCATACGCAGCCCAAAGCGCAGCCCGCCGCGCTCCCAGGGCGTGTAGCGGGGTAGCTGCAGCAAGTCGCTGCCCACAGCGGCAGCACCCGGCGCGGTGGACACGGCGGCAGTGAAGCCGGCGGCGCGCGCCATGGCCACGTGGCTCGCGTAAAAGTCGGTGCCGGGCTTGCCGTTGGGGTAGGCGAACAGGGTTACCGGCTCGCCGCCCAGGCGGTCTTCGAGCATGCGTTTGCTGTGGGCTATTTCCCACCCTGCCTGTGCCGCGTCGCATTGCGCCAGGATGGGGTGCGAGACGGTGTGCGCGCCTATGTGCATGCCGCTGGCTTGCAGCAGCGGCAATTGCTCGGAGTGCAGCATCAGCCTGCGCGGCAGCAGCACATCGGCAGCTTGCACCACTTGGTCCACGGCTTGCAGGCGCACTTTGCCGGGCAGGTATTTGATGGCCTTGAGCAGTGTGTCGATGGCGTGGCGGCGCTGGGCCTGGGTGCGCAAATTGAAAGTGCCGAGCTGTGCCTCGCGCAGGTCGAGTTGCAAGTGACGGGTGCGGCGCACGGACTCGATCACCGAGTCGTTCCACATGCGCCCGCCGTCGAGGTAGCCACTGGCCACAAAGCAGGTGGCGCACAGGCCGTAGTGCTGCAGCACCGGCAGGGCCTGGCTGGCGTTGTCGGCATAGCCGTCGTCAAAGGTGATGGCCAGTGCGCGGGCAGGCAGCGTGCCCGCTGCGAGTTGCTGCACCGCGGTGGCGAGGGGCAGCACCTGGAACCACCGCTGCACCCAGCCCATCAGCCTGGCAAAGTGCCGCACATCGGGCAGTTCGGGGAACAGCGGGTCGGGCAAGGCCAGCACGCGGTGAAAAATCAGGATCGACAGGCGCGCGCCCCGGGCGCCGGGTGAGAGCACGCGCGCCAGGCTGCGGATGATCATGGGCTGGCGGCGCGCGGGCGCGACGGCTTGGCGCGGCCCAAGTTCTGCGCGGACTGCACTGGCTGCACTGGCTGCACGCGCTGCACCGTCGCCACCGGGAAGCCACGGTACTGCTGCCGCACAGGTTGCGGCAGCAGGCTGCGCGTGGCCACCAGCAGCACCAGGATGTTGTAGGGCACATCAAAATAGGCCAGGCTCAAAAAGGCGCCGCCCACCGCATAGCCCACCAGTGCCACCTGGCACATGCGCGCCAGATCCCCGGCCCAGGCCCATTCGGCGGGAGCCTTCAAGGGCGCAAGCCTTCGGGTCTGCACTGCAATCTGCCGGGACATGCGCAAGGCCAGCAACCACAGCAGCAGAAACAGCGCAAGGCCGATGTAACCATGCTCGCCCAGCACAGAAAAATAAATGCTGTGCGCCACCTTGATGTTGCCGGGGTCCGGGGCAAAGCGGGCAAAAATTTCGGGGGTGTAGATGTCAAAGCCGCCACCGGTGAGGTGGTGGTTGGCAATGCGCACCGTCGTCCACCAGGCGTTGATGCGGCCCAGCGCCGAACCGTCGCCGTCGTAGGACTGGATGCTGCGCATGCGCTCTTCCCACGACTCTGGCATCAGCGCCAGCACCGCCACCGACGCCAGCGCCATCGTCAGGCCGGTGAGAATTTTGTGGTGCGAGCGCAGCCACAGCATGCCCGCCATGGCCACCAGCGCCAGCAGGGCCCCGCGCGACTGCGTGCCCGCTATGGCCACCACACACAGGCCCATGGCCAGCAGCAGCGCCCAACGCAGCCACATGCGTTGGGCCTGCAGGCGCACATAGTTCATCAGCGGCAAGGCCATGACCAGCGCCAGCGCGAGTTCGTTGTTGCCTTCAATGAAACTGCCCGGGGGGCCCCACACGTGGTGTTCGCCACCGGTGGCTACGGTGAACAGCCCGCCCTTGACGCCATAAAACCCCAGCGACACCACGTTGGCCCAGACGAACCAGTCGATGTGCCTGCGTTCGGTGAGCGCCACCACGGCCACCAGCGTCATCAGCTGGATCTTGAGCACCTTGCTGAGTTGCGGCCAGGAGCTCTGCGGGTTGATGGCCAAGAGCGTGGTCAGGCACATCCACAGCACAAACAGCAGCAGCACCAGCACCACTGGCTGGCGCAGGCGCGACCACTGGTTGGGGTTGAAGGGCAGCGACAGCAGGGCTGCCCCCGCGGCCAAGGCTGCGAAGGGCATGGTGGTGGCAAAACCATAGGCCAGCTGGTGCGGATTCATCAGGCTGATCCAGGTCCACAGCAGCACCGCCGCCCAGGTCAATCGCGCAGCAAACGGCAAGGCACCAAAAAACACCAGCACCAGCAGCAGGTCACGCATGGCGCGCCTCCCCACCGGGTGCGGCAAAGGCATCGAGCTCGCTCAGCACAAAGCGGTGCTTGCCCGAGGGCACCACTTCAATCTGCTCCACCCGCTGCACTTCAATTTGCACCCCGGCACCCAGACGGGCCTGGAAGTCGCGCACGATGCGGCTGTGGCTGTGCGCGTCCAGCGTGTCGGCCACCAGCCGCACCACGGTGTGGTCGCGCGCGCGCTGGTGGATCTGGTACTGCACCAGCTGCGGCATGTCGCGCAGGATGTAGGTCAGGGCGGAGGCGGGCAGCACCGCGCCGTTTTCGGCCACCACAAAGTGGTTGGACTTGCCCTGCACATCGGCCAGCACCGGCAGGCCACGGCCGCAGGCACAGGCGTAGGGGCTGAGCGCACCCATGTCGCCGGTGCGGTAGCGTAAAAACGGAAAGTCAGCCGTGCCCAGGTGGGTGACCACCAGCTCGCCGAGCTCACCGGGTGCGGCAGGCTGGCCATCGGCGCGCAGCACCTCCAGCACGATGTCTTCAGCGCAGACGTGCAGGCTGCCCGCCGGGCATTCATGCGCAATGAAACCCGCATCGCGCGCGCCATAGCCATTGGCCACCGGGCAGCCAAACACCTCTTGCAGCAGCACGCGCTGCGCGGCATACAGCAGCTCACCGGTGACAAACACCACGCGAATGCCGAGGCCGCTCAGGTCCACGCTGCGCTGGCGCGCGCGCCCGGCTATTTGCGCCAGGCTCGACGGGTAGCCAAACAGCATGGCCGGGCGGCGGCGCTGGATGCTGGCGATGAAGTGGTCCAGCGTGGCCTCTGACACGCCAAAGGCGGGCAGCAGGTGGCTGCGCAACAGGCCGTCGCGCAGGCGCTTGAGGCGGTCTTGCGCGCGCAGCTCGATGGGGCTGCCCCACACCACCAGCTCGGGGTCGCCAATGTCCACACCCCACCAACGCGTGGCGCGCCACTTGGCCGCCACATCGTGGCTCTTGCGGGCTTTGCCAATCCAGAACACCAGCGGCTCGCCCGACGAGCCGCCCGTGCTGTAGCGCGCCAGCGGGCCGTGGCCGTGGGCCAGCATCTGCGCGCTGTGGGCGCGGATGCTGCGCTTGTCCAGAAGCGGCAAGGCCTGCAGGTCGCGCACGGACTGCAAGCCGCGCGGCTCGAAGGCCGCTTGCGCAAACAGCTGCTGGTAGTAGGGCACGCGCTGGCCGATGCTGAGCAAAAAATCGCGCAACCTGTGGGCCTGCTGTTCGGCAAGTGCCTCGGCAGACCACCACTGGCTGGCCTCCAGACGGCGCCGCAGCGCCACCGAGTCGTGGCCCTTGAGGCGCTCCTGCAGGGGGAAGAGCCAGTTGGAGCACAGGCGGGTGTACAGGCCTGAACGCGGGCCTGTTGCTACTTCACTGCTCTGGCTCACAACAGCACCTCCGTGTTGTGCAGCGCAGGGCGACGCGCGGCGTGGGCGGCCACGGCGCGCCGGTAGGCGTCCAGCCACAGCGGGGTGACCGCAGGCCAGGCGCAATGCGCGACTTCCAGCAAACCGGCCTGCGCCAAGCGCTGCGCCAAGCCCGGCTCTTGCAACACGCGCAGCACTTCGCGGGCCAGCGCGGCGTCATCGTCCACGTCCACCAGCAGACCGCTGCGGCCGTGTTGCAGCAGGTCGGGCACACCACCGGCGCGGGTGCTGACCACGGGCACGCCCGCGGCAAAGGCTTCCAGGATGGACAGCGGCATGTTGTCCACGAGGCTGGGGTTGATGAGGCAGGCACTCGCTGCCAGCAGCTCCGGCATGGCGGTATTGACTACGCGCCCGGTGAAGCACACGGCCTCTGCCGGGTGCAGGCGGCGGGCCAGGGCCTGCAGGCGATCCTGTTCGGCGCCGCTGCCAGCAATCACCAGCCGCACGCGGGGCAGTTGCTCGCGCACAAGGGCCAAGGCGCGGATGGCCGTGTCGATGCCGTAGATGCGCTCCAGGTTGCGGCTGACCAGCAACTGCGGTGCGGCGTGCTGCGCTGGCTGTGCTTGCTCCGCTGCCCTGCCCTGCCCTGCACCGAAGCGCGCCAGGTCCACCCCATTGGGAATGACTTCGCACATCAGGCCATGGCGCTCAAACACCCGTTGCAAAAAGGCCGAGGGCACCACCCGCAGCGTGCTGAGCGCCAGCAGGCGACGCACCATAAGCGGCCCACGCGACAAAAATGCGTCTGCATTGCCCCCGTGGTAATGGGTGATGACGGGCTTGTGGCGCAGCCACGCCACGCCAATGGCCGGTGCGGCAAACAGGTGCCAGGCCCAGCCGGAGTTGGCCAGCACATGCACCAGGTCACAGCGGCCGGTGGCGCGCCACAGGTGCAGCCCATAGGGCAGCAGGCGGCACAGCGCGCGCACCGCGGGCACGCGCGCCAGCCAGGCCGGGCGGATCGGCGCATTGCTGGGCACGGCCTCTACCGCCAGGCCTTCGGCCCGCAGCACGGCTTGCAGCTGCGCGCACTGGTGGGCCATGCCGCCCGCTGGCGGCGGCAGCGGCCCCACCAGGCAGACGCGCAGCGGCTGCACGCCCGGCGCGGTAGCGGCCATGGGGGGCTGCCTTGGCACTTGCCGGGGTATGTCTGCTACCAGCACAGGCCCTCCACACGGGCGCGCAGGCCGGGGTCGAGTGGCAGGTGCACCAGGTCCAGCAAGGTTTGTTCTTCGTGGCAGTGGGCGTTCAGCGCCTCCAGCACCTCGGCGCCGCCCATGCCCAGCACCAGCACTTCGGATGTTGCTATCACCCGGGCCAGGTCGGGCTGCAGCATGGC
>CANCCF010000027.1 GCA_947374485.1 Comamonadaceae bacterium
AGGAAAGGGCCCAGGTAGTCATTCTGCAAGGTCCAGGCGGGCGACACGTGCTCCCCCAGCCAGGCACTCAGGCGCGTGGTGAAGCCGGTGGCGCCCAGCCCATGGCCTGTCAGCACAAAGGTCAGGAGCAGCACCGTGCCCAGGGCAAAGCCGGCAAGCCAGTCGGGCCAGTAGGGACGTTCTGGAATGTTGCAAGCGGTCATGGAAGGTGTTTTCATAAATCGCTATATAAGCAGCTACTATTATATGAATGATGTCCGGCTTCGTGCACCTGCGACACCGTACTTACCCTGAACGGTCTTTCTTGCGCGGCGCTGCTCAGGCCGCAATGAGGGATTTGGCCTGGCGCAGTCGGTCATCCAGGTAGGCCCCGTAGAAGTCCGGGATGTAGCCGCCGCTCATGCGCTCCACCACCTCGACGCCGCCGCGCCCGAAGAACAGGATGGTGGGCGCCACTGCCACGTTCATGGAGCGTATCCATTCATCGTGGGTTTGCATTTGGCCCAGAAAGTTCTTCACCATGTGTTTGCTGCGCATGTCGACCTGCACCACCGGCAAGCCATGGCGCTGGTGCAGCGGGAGCAGGTAGTTTTCGCGGGCCATGCGGCAAAACGGGCACCCCTCCAGGCTCACCATGACCAGCAGGGGGGCACCCGAGGCAAGAGCTAGTCGCAACTCATCGGCAAGCGACACGGATACGGGCAGCATGGGAGGAGCCGCGTGCACGGTGTGCACCAGGGTGGCAGCCAATGAGGCCATCAGCAGTGTGCGGCGTGGTATGACCATCAATTGGCCTCGTGCTCCAGCAGCAGGAAAGTGTTGTAGGCATTCATGCGATTGGCCACCCTGAACAGGGGCAGGTGTTCGAAGGCGGACCAGTCCGTTGCCGCGTAGGCACTCTCGAAAGGTTCCATGTTTCTGGCTGCCTCGCCCATGGTGGTGCGCAGGTAGGCCAGGTAATCGCGGGTGAGCTGCATGTCGGTGCGCGCGTCCTTGGACAAGGATCCGTGGCCCGGCACAATCACCTGGGCATCAAAACCCAGCAAGGTGTCCAGTGCAGCGATCCAGTGCCTGCTGTCGGCCTGGCCCACATAGGGAATGCGGCTGCGGAAGACCAGGTCACCGGCAAACAGCACCCTTTCCGAGGGCAGATAAATGGCAATGTCCTCCGGGGTGTGGGCTGGACCGACGGGCCTGATCTGCAACTGCACGCCGCCCACCACCAGGTCGGTGGCGCCACCGATCCACACGTCCGCTGGCACCAGCCGGGTCTCTGCATTGATCCATGGTGCCAACTCCTGCCGGGAGGCTTCCAGGCGCAGGCGTGCGGTGTCGGAATTCAGGTATTCCATGGCAGCCTGGTGGGCGATGATTTTCGCGCCGACCGCCTTGAAGGCCTGCAAGCCATAGATGTGGTCCGCGTGGTAATGCGTGACGAGCACATGGGTGACGGGCAGGGGCGTAATTTTTTTGATCTCGGCAATCAAGCGCTCGGCCAGGGCCGGGGAGCCCAGCGAATCGATGACCACCACGCCGGCAGGCGTCACCACAAAACCGGCATTCGAAATGAAATTCTGGTTGGCAGGCGAGCCGAGTGCGGAAACACCTTCCACGTACCAGGCCGAAGCAGACACGCGTTGCACCGCCATCACGGTGGCGTCCTGCGCCAGGCTCAGCAGTGCAAAGCATTGCAGGCACAAGCCCGGCAGAAGGCGACTGGCCCACAGTCGCATCGTAGGTGTCATATTGCATCCAGAAGATTGCGCAGCGTCAAAGGACGAACCGGGTTAATCTACCATCATATAAGCAACTACTGAATTAGTGAGAACCACTATATGAACTTGACGGCTGTGGTCGAGCAATACGGAGAGAGCGCGGTACTGGCAAGCGGCGGCCTGTGCATTGGCATGCTGTTTGGATTCTTTGCCCAGCGCTCACGCTTTTGCCTGCGCTCGGCCGTCATCGAGTTCTGGCACCGCAAGTTGGGTGAGAAGTTGTCGGTCTGGCTGCTCGCCTTCTCCAGCGCCGTGGTGGCGGTGCAGCTTCTGATCCTGTTGCATGGACTGGATGTCAGTGCCGCACGCCAGCTCGCCTCGCGTGGCAGTCTGTCGGGTGCCATGGTGGGCGGCCTGCTGTTTGGCGGCGGCATGATCATGACGCGCGGCTGCGCGAGCCGGCTGCTGGTCTTGTCCGCCAATGGCAATTTGCGCGCCCTGCTTTCCGGCCTTGTTTTTGCGGTAAGCGCGCAGTCCGCACTGTCCGGTGCCCTGGCACCGGTGCGCAATGCCATCAGCGCCTGGTGGACCGTGGACGGCGGCAGTGCACGGGACTTGCTGGCCCTTACCGGCGCCGGTCATGCGGGGGGCTTGTTGTTCGGGCTGCTGTGGCTGGCGGCCGGTCTTTATGTCTCCATCCGCAGTGGCTGGGGTCTGTGGAAGTGGGTGGGTGGCATAGGCACCGGCCTGACGATTGCGGCGGGCTGGTATTTCACCTACCTGGTTTCCACCAACACCTTTGAAGTCGTGCAAGTCCAGGGTTTGACCTTCAGCGGCCCATCGGCGGAGTGGCTGATGCGCGTTCTGTCCTCGCCCGCACCTGGCATCGGATTTGACTTCGGGCTTTTGCCCGGCGTGTTTGCGGGCTCGTTTTTGGGTGCCTGGCTGGGCCGGGACCTCTCGCTCGAAGGCTTCAAGGACGGCTACAGCATGACGCGCTACATTGCGGGCGCCATGCTGATGGGCTTTGGTGCCATGTTGGCCGGCGGCTGTGCCGTGGGTGCAGGCATGACCGGTGGCTCCATCTTTGCGCTCACCGCCTGGCTGGCCCTGCTGGGCATGTGGGTCGGCGCCGGCATGGTCGACCGCCTGCTCGACACCCACCCGTCCGACGCCAACACCATCCCCTTGGCCGCCATGCCCATGCGCGCAACCTGAGCGCCCTGCCGCCGCATTCCCTGCGACAAGCGGCTCCGTTCGGAATCCTGTGCGGCGATCCCGCCAGGATATCCATTCGAACCGACTTATATTCGACTACCATATGCTGTCAGCCGCAAAGAGCGTGATACCCATTCGCCGCGGCAGGCGGCCACCCGGTGTGGTCATTTCCCACGTTGAAACAGGAGACAAACCATGTTCAAATTTTTCCTTTCGCTGGTTCTGGCGATGTGCTTTGGCTTCGCGCAAGGACAGGACATCAAGGTCGTGTACCACATCAATACGGGGGTGGAAAGCGCTGCGGCCGCCTTGAACAACATTCAAAACCACTTGAATGCCGAGCCCGGGGTGAAGATCGTGGTGGTTACCCATGGACCAGGGATCGACTTTCTCTTGCAGGACGCAAAGGACAGCAAGGGGCGCGAGTTCAGTTCAGCCGTCAGTGACCTCTCCGCCAAGGGCGTGCAGTTCCGGGTTTGCAACAACACCCTGGTGAGCCGCAATATCAACCCCGACAAACTGCTGATGGAAACCACGGTTGTTCCCTCGGGTGTGGCCGAGGTGGCGCGGCTGCAGGCCAAAGAAGGCTATGTCTACCTAAAGCCTTGAATCTTCTTCGACCTGACCACAGACCGCCTTGCACAGTTGGACGATCTGCTCATTGGCGATGCTGTAGTAGATTTGCACACCATCGCGCTGTTTGGCCAGCACACCTGCCTTGTACAAGGTGTTGAGGTGCTGGGACATATTGGGTTGGGTGGTGTCGATTTTGCTCAGCAGGTAGCTCACGTTTTGCTCGCCCTCACACAGGCAGCTGATGATTTTGAGCCGCATGGGGGCTGACATCACGCGAAACAGCTCCGCAGCCTTGTCAAAGACGTGATCGGGCTTGTCCAGCTCGGAACGGACTTTTTTGCGGGTACGAATCACCATAGGAACTTGTAGCCCCTGGCTGGGGCCTCTGATTGCGCTGTGCAGGGGTCCAGTATAGGTTACGCCGCGTCGGCACACTCCGCCACCAGCGCAGGCAAAAGCCTGGCCGTTACAGAAAATATCCGTTGTCGATCTGCTGCAGCAACTGCTCCGCGCGCAGCCACTCGCCATACCCTGAGGCCGGGTTGAGGTGGCCTACGGCGCCCACATGCACCACGGTGCTGCCCCATTGCACGGCCATGGCTTCCACACGCGGTAGCGCGGCCAGCGGGTCGTTGCTGCTGGCAGCCACCAGCGAGGGGAACGGCAGGGGGCTGGCGGGCACCGGCAGCCAGCCGTGGGCCTGCAAGGTCTCCAGCGTGGGGTAGCCTGCGGGCAGTGGCGTCTCGAAGTCGGGGGGTGCGGCCAGCAGTGCGCCTTGCACGGCATGGCGGTATTTTTGCGCCCAGTGCAGCAGCATGATGACGCCGCCACTGTGGGCCACAAAGATGAGTGGCCCCTGGACGGCCCGCACGGTGCGCTCGATGGCCTCGACGCGCGCGGCGCAGTCCAAGGCCTCTTCGCGCAGCGGCGGCACCGAGACCACGGCGCGGGTCTTGGCCAGCTTGGCCTCCAGCAGGGTTTGCCAGTGTTCGGCCACACGCTCGCGCAGGCCGGGCACGATGACCACGGTGGCCAGTGCGTGGGCAGCTTGGGTTGTCTTGATGGGTCGTGCGGTTGGCATGGTGGCGGTGGGCATGGCAGTTGTCCTTGGGTGCTTACAGGCCCCAGCGCATCATCAGGATGACGAGCCCGGCCAGGAAAAGGGTTTCACCCAGCATCAGCACAATCGGTTTGATGCCGACGCTGGCCAGTTCTTTGAGCTGGGTCTTCATGCCCAGGGCGCTGATGGCAATCACCAGGCACCAGCGCGAGAGTTCATTGGCACCACCCTGCACGGCGGCCGGTATCCAGCCGGTGCTGTTGAGTGCGGCCAGCAGCACAAAGCCCACTGCAAACCAGGGCAGGATGGGCGGGCGCGGTCCGCCGTCCTGGGCGCCGCGCAGGCGCGTCACCATGCTGGCGAAGGCAATCACCGGCAGCAGCATGGCCACGCGCATGAGCTTGACCACGGTGGCGGTGTCGCCGGTCTCTTGCGACATGCCGTAGCCCGCACCCACCACCTGCGCCACGTCGTGGATGGTGCCGCCCAAAAACACGCCCGCTTCAGACGGGCTCAGGTGCAGGGCGTTGACGACCATGGGGTACAGAATCATGGCCAGCGTAGAGAGGGCCGAGACGCCAATGACGGTGAACAGCGTGGCCTTTTCCTTGCCCGGGTGCGCCGGCAGCGCCGCCGACAGCGCGAGGGCCGCGGAGGCCCCGCATATGGCCGTGGCACCTCCGGTGAGCAGCCCAAACAGGGTCTGGAAACCCATGGCGCGCGCCACCAGCATGGCCACGCAAATCGTCACCACCACCGACACCAGCACCAGCAACACGGGCTGCCAGCCCAAAGCGGCAATCTGCGAGAAGGTGATGCGCATGCCCAGCAGGGCCACGCCCACGCGCAGGATTTCGCGCGAGGTGAATTCAATGCCGGTCTTGCACTGGCCGTCGGCCGAGAGAAAGTTCATGGCCATGCCCAGCAGCAGGGCAAACAGCATCACCGGCGCCTTGTAGTGCTCGGACAGGAAGCTGGCGGCGGCGGCCACGACAGCGGCGGCCATGAAGCCGGGCGCGAGAAGACGCGCCCGCGCGCCTGCGGGATGAAGAACCAGGATCATGAAAAAACTCCGGATGAATTAAAGCGGGGGCGGTGGCAGGCTGGCCACGGTGACAAAGGTCTGCCCGTCGTCCACCACCACCGGATAGGTGCGGGCCGCCAGGCCCCCTTGAGCGGACATGCAGCCGCTGCGGATATCAAATTGCAAACCGTGCGCCGGGCAGCGCAGCATGAAGCCCTGCAACTGGCCCATCACCAGCGAAGCACCGCCGTGCGGGCAGGAGTCGTCCATCGCATACAAGGCGTCCTCCACGCTGAAGATGGCCAGCGAAAGGCCCCCTTCACGCACGATGGAGCGGCTGCCTGCGGCGGGCAGTTTGTGGGCCGGCAGCAGCACCCGCTGCACGCCCTTAACGGGGCTCTGAACGGGGCCCGCCTTCGGGCTCGGCTCCGGCGCCAGCTGTTCGCTCGGCTGGCTCACAGCGCCGCCTCGCCTTGCCGCGCGCCACAGGCCTGCAGCATGGCGTCCAGCAACACCTCTGGCAGCAGTGCGCCAGACATTGCCCGTTGCTGGTTGAAAACAAAGAAGGGCACGCCGGGCACATCCCGTGCTTCGGGTTGCCCGGCACCGCTGTCGAGCCAGGTCTCCAGCGCAGCGGCAGGCAAGCCGTGGTCTGCGGCGATGGCCCGCAAGACAGCGCGGTCACCCAGGTTCTGGCCCTGGTGGAAATGCGCCGCAAACAGTTGCTCCAGCAAGGCCGCAAACGGCGCCGCTGGCAGACGGGTGCCGGCAAAGGCCAGCAACTGGTGCGCGAGCAGGGTGTTGGGCATGCGCGGTATGCCGTCGAAGTCGATCTGCAAGCCTGCCCGCGCGGCCGCTGCGTTCACTTGCGCCTGGCGCTGGCGCAGGGCCTGCGCGCCACCCAGGCGCTGCAGGTAAAAAGCGTTGAAGTCCCAGCCCTGCGGCGGCACATCGGGCAGCAGTTGCACCGAGTGCCAACGCAGCGCCACAGCAGTTTCTGGCGCGACGTGCTGAAATTGCCGCAGGGCCGCATCCAGGTGGCGCTTGCCAATCAGGCACCAGGGGCAGATCAGGTCCAAGTAGATGTCGATGGTCAGCGTGTTGGCCATGTCTGCTCCTGCTCGCCTTTGTTTGCCTGCCGCTCAGGCAGCTGCTGGCGTGGCAGTGTCCAGGCGAATGCCCTCGACCTGGGCCACGTCGTGGTCATAGCAGCGCGCAGCGCCCAGGAAGAACAGGGCCGCGAGCACGCTGAAGGCGGGCACCACGGCCATGGCCTGCTGCAGGCCCCACATGTCAGAGAGCACGCCCACCAGGAAGGGGCCAATGGCCAGGCCAAACAGGTTCTGGAACAGCGACAGCACGGCCGAGCCGGTGGAGCGCACGCCGGGGTGGATCACGTCAATCACAATGCCCGAGACCACGCCCACGGTGCAGGTCATGAAGAAGCCGCCCAGCAGCACCAGCTTCAGTTGCGCAGCACCCGTCTGGCCGCTGGCGAAGGCCGCCAGAAACACCACCAGCGTGATGCCGCACAGCACGGCCAGCGAGGTCAGCTTGCTGCTGGGCTTGCGCTGGGCCAGGCGGTCCACCACATAGCCCCAGAACACGCTGCCCAAGGCACCCACCAGCACGACCAATGCGGCCTGCTTGGAGGCCACATCGGGCGCCATGCCATGGAAGCGGTTCAGGTAGCTGGGCAACCAGGACCAGACCGCTGACACCACGATGAGCTGCATGGCCGCGCCCAGGCACACCCACAAGAGGGTGCGGGTGCGCGCCAGCGTGGCGAAGATGTGGCGCAAGGTGCCACCGGCCGAGTGCGTGATCTGGTCGAGCTTGGGTGTCAGCGCCACGGTCTTGTAATCGCGCACCAGCAGGTACATCAGCGCCAGCACCAGGCCGGGCACACCGACCACGCCAAAGGCGGCCTTCCAGCCCCACTTTGCGGCAATGGCACCGCCCAGCACCACGCCCAGCACCGAGCCCAAAGAGGCGGCGGCAAAAAAGGCGCCGAGCAAGGCACCGCGCAGGCGCTTGGGGAACAGGCTGGCAATCAGTGCCGCGCCCACCGAGCCATAGCCCGCCTCACCCGCACCCACGGTGGCGCGGGCCACAAACAGTTGCGCGTAGCTGCCCGCAAACATGCAGGAAATGGTGGCAATGCTCCAGGTGGTGGCCATGATGAAAATGCTTTTGACGCGGCTCATGCGGTCGGCCATCAGCGCAATCGGAATGCCCAGCACGGCCACCACCACCGAGATGATGGAGACCAGGCCGCCCAGCTCCTTGTCGCTCAGGTTCCACTCGGCCTTGATGTGCGGGAACAGCGAGACGATGACCTGGCGGTCAATGTAGTCAAAGAGCATCAGGCCAAAGGTCATGGCAAAGGCAAACCAGGCCTGCTTCTTGCCCATCAGGTAGCCGTCTTTGAGGTCCTGGGCACTCGTGGCGATGGTGGTGGTTGTCATGGTGTGTCTCCTCGTTTTATTTTTCAGATGACTGCGATGGCTCAGGCGGCCTGGAGGCGGCGGTTCGGCGCAAAGCCGTTGGCGGCCAGCGTTTCGTCCGCATCCTTGTAGAAGGTGCCGATCTTGTAGATTTCGCGCGCTTCCTTTGCATTGGCCACCGGGCGGCCCATCTCATTCGCAATGCGCACCAGCTGTTCGATCTGCTCCACGGTGCCCATCTTGCGCGAGCGGTCCTGCGTCCAGATGTTGTCCTCAATGCCGCAGCGCACGTGCAGGCCCATGGCAATCGCCATCGTGTTGATGGGCAGCACGTTGAGCATGGAGGTCTCCAGCGTCAGCACCGCACCGTCCGGGCAGCCGCGCACAAAGTTGGCCAGGTTGTAGATGTTGGGCGCATCGAAGCCGCCACCAATGGCCACCCAGGTCAGGATCAGCGGCACGTTGCAGGCACCCCGGCGCATGTTGCGCTCCACGGTTTCGAGCTGCGTGATGTTGGCCAGCTGGAAGTGGGTCTGGATGCCGTTGGCGGACAGGCGCTTGATGTGCTCTTCCACCCACTCCGGGCCTGCGGGAATGGTCATCTCGCGGTAGGCGCGGTAGTTGCCCGGCTCGGCCAGGCTGGTGCCTTTCAGGTCGGCGGGGCACATCTGCTCCACCACGTTCATCTGGTTGCTGTTGATGGCAATCGTCACCTGGTCGGGCGCGGGCTGCAGCTCGGCCAGCATGTGGCGGGTGTCGTCGCTCAGCCACTTGGCCACATCGCCATCGCTTTCGGGGGCGAAGGAGATGGAGCCGCCCACCTGCAAAATCATGTCGGGCACACGGGCACGGATGCCGGCCAGCAATTCGTTGAACATGGACAGGCGCTTGGAGCCTTTGCCATCGAGTTCACGCACATGCAGGTGCAGCACGGTGGCGCCCGCGTTGTAGCAGTCCACGGCCTTTTGCACGTGCTCTTCCATGGTGACGGGAATGTCTTCGGGAAAGTCGCTGGGCATCCACTCCGGGCCGTAGGGCGCGCAGGTGATGACAAGCTTTTGCTGGTTTTCAGGGAACAGCGATCCATCCATGAAGTTCATGATTTTTCCTTTGAAGGGGGGATGAGTGAAAGTTAAAAAGGCCTGTCGCCGACGATGGCGGCGCGTTCCATTTTTCGGTGGCAGGGCGGGTAATCCATCACCGCGTAGTGCTGGGTGCTGCGGTTGTCCCAGATGGCCACGCTGAAGGGCTTCCAGCGCCAGCGCACCTGGTATTCGGGGATGGCGGCCTGGGCAATCAGGTACTGCAACAAGTCCCCACCGGCCTGGTTGTAGTCCTGGCCGTAGCGCACACGGCCCTGGTTGTGGAAGTTCACCAGGTGGGTCGTGAAGGCGTTCACAAACAGTGTCTTCTCACCCGTCTCGGGGTGGGTGCGCACCACCGGGTGCTCGGCATCGGGGTACTGGGCGCGCAGGGCCAGGCGCTTCTCTTGCGGGAACTGCGCAGCAAAGGAGCTGTTGAAACTGTGGTTGGCCCACAGGCCCTCGATTTGCTGCTTCACGTATTCCGGCAGCTTCTCATAGGCCAGCACCATGTTGGCCCACATGGTGTCGCCACCCACGGGTGGGCATTCGATGCAGCGCAGCACGCAGCCCAGCGCCGGGGTCTCGCGCCAGGTGCCGTCGGTGTGCCAGGCGTTCTCGTAGCGGTCGGGCGGGTTGTCCGGGCTTTTGTATATCTGCACCAGGCCCGGTGCATCGGGGTGGCTGGGCACCATGGGGTGCGTCTCCAGCGCGCCCAGGCGCTGGGCAAAGGCCATGTGGTCGTGGCGCGAGAGTTTGTCCAGCGTCTGGTCGCGCAGGAAGAGCACGCGGTGCTGGAGCAGCGCCGCGTGGATCTCCTGGAACAGGCCGTCGTCGCGCACGGCATCGCCCAGGTTCACGTCCAGCAGTTCGGCGCCGATGGCACAGGTGAGTGCTTCGATCTTCATGGTCTTGTCTCCGGTGTCTTTTTATGCGGGGATGAAGATGGACGAGCCGGTGGTGCGTCCGGCTTCCATGTCGCGGTGGGCCTGCTGCGCGTCTTCCAGGGCGTAGCGCTGGTTGATCTCGATCTGGATGCGCCCGGCCGCCACATGGCCAAACAACTCGCCCGACAAATCAGCGCGCTCTTGCGGGTCGGCAATGTAGTCGGCCAGTGCCGGACGCGTCACAAACAGCGAACCCTTCATGGCCAGCTGCATGGCTTCAAAGGGCGGTGTGGGGCCAGACGCGGTGCCAAAGCACACCAGCAGGCCACGGCGCTTGAGCGAATCGAGCGAGGCGGCAAAGGTGCTCTTGCCCACGCTGTCGAACACCACATGGGCGCCCACGCCGTCGGTGATCTCGCGCACGCGCTTGGCAATGTCTTCACGCTGGTAGACGATGACGTGGTCGCAGCCGTGGGCTTTGGCGATGGCTGCTTTCTCGTCGCTGGAGACCGATCCAATCACGTTCAGGCCCAGCAGCTTGGCCCACTGGCTCACGATCAGACCCACGCCCCCGGCGGCAGCGTGCAGCAGGATGGTGTTGCGCGCCTGCAGGGGCCAGATGCGGCGCATCAGGTAGGCGGCGGTAAGGCCGCGCATGGTCATGGCAGCTGCGGTCTCGCAGCTGATGGCATCGGGCAGCTTGATCAGCGGGGCGGCGGCAATCAGGCGCTCGGTACTGTAGGCACCCAGGGTGTTGTGGGCACCGGTGTAGGTCACACGGTCGCCCACCTGCACGGTGAGCACCCCCTCGCCCACCGCTTCCACCACACCGGCGGCCTCGGTGCCCACGCCCGAGGGGAGTGGTGCCGGGTACAGGCCGCTGCGGAAATAGCTGTCGGCAAAATTCAGGCCAATGGCCTCGTGGCGCAGGCGCACCTGGCCGGGGCCGGGCTGGCCGACTTCGAGCTGTTCCTGCTGCAGCACGTCGGGGCCGCCGGTGGTGTGAAAGCGTATGACTTTTGCCATGGGTGTCTCCTGTTGTCAGACGGAACCCGGTCCGTCCGGTTGGTGTATGGAATGTAGAAGACGGCCCGGATATGTGTTTATCTTTACACGACTATTGGTTTACATTTCGTGACTCAGGCACGCCAGAACCACCGCTTCAAGGGTAAACACTATGCCGCTGAAAAAGAAGACCACCGGAGACACCCAGGTCCGCTCCGCCGTACTGGCGCACTACCTCGAGGTGTGCGAGCGATTGGGCCTGAACCCGCAAAGCCTGCTGGGCAAAGTGGGCCTGAGCCGTGCCACCCTCAAGACTGCGGATCAGCAAATCCCCCTGCGTGCCGCCGTCGACCTGCTGGAGCTTTCCGCGCAGGCCGCACAGTGCGAAAGCTTTGGCCTGCTGATGGCCGAGGCGCGGCAGTTCTCGGACCTGGGGCCGGTGAGCCTGCTGCTCACACACCAGCGCACCGTGCGCGATGCCATCCACACCACCATGCAGTACCGCCACCTGCTCAATGAGGGCCTGGCCATGCATGTGGAAGACACCGGCAAGCTCACGCTGGTGCGCGAAGAAGTCATCAGCGCCGGTTCACGCTCTTCGCGCCAGGCCAATGAGCTGGCGGTGGCGGTGCTGTGCAATATGTTTCGCGCACTCATTGACCCGCTGTGGCACCCGCAGAGCGTGAATTTTGTGCATGCGGCACCCGCCAACCTGGAGGTGCACAAGCGGGTGTTTCGCTGCAAGTTGCAGTTCGACATGGACTTTCATGGCATGGTCTGCGCCACCAGCGACCTGGAGCAAGCCATCCCCGTGGCCGACCCGGTGATGGCGCGCTATGCACAGAGTTTCATCGA
This sequence comes from Comamonadaceae bacterium, assembly GCA_947374485.1. GTDB lineage: Bacteria > Pseudomonadota > Gammaproteobacteria > Burkholderiales > Burkholderiaceae_C > Allorhodoferax. The sequence continues at coordinate 11,870 of CANCCF010000027.1, forward strand.
GGCCATACCGGGCAACAGCGGCAGCAGTTCGGTGCTGCTGGAGGTGCGCAAATCCATCTATCTGCTGCTGCCCATGGGGCGCGCCAGCGTGGAGCAGATCGCCAGGACCCTGGGCATGAATGTGCGCACCCTGCAGCGCCGCCTGGGCGAAGACGGCGAGACTTTTTCAGGCGTCATCAACGCCGTGCGCATGGAACTGGCAAAGCGCTACATCGCCAACCCCAAGTACCCGCTGGGCCGCATTGCCGAGCTGCTGGGCTACTCCAACCACAGCGCTTTCACGCGCTGGTTCATTGCGCAGTTCAAGCAGACGCCGCAGGCGGTGCGCGCGCACCATACCAGCTTGCTGCTGCTGTGAATGGCGGTGCCAGGGCGCTCCTAGGGTTTACCTCAGGTTGCGGGTCTTTGTCATGAAAAGGAAACTCGCTGTCACGAATTGACAAGAGGATTTCCCGCCGCAAGTGAAGAATCCGCCCATGCCCCAGCCGACCGAGGCGCGGACATACGAGTTTCGCAACAACACACTGACCCAAGAGAGACAACCACATGAAAAAAAATCTGATCTGCCTGGCCGCCCTGGCCGCCTGCGCTTCGAGCTTTGCCCAAGTCACCATCACCGGCACCATGGCCTATGGCTACCGTGCGGGCACCTACCTGGTGACACCTGCTGGCGTGCGTTTTGACAACCTGGCGGGTGGTGCCACCCGCAACAACACCAATGCCTTGCTGGGCAAAACCACCGACAGCGGCGGCCTGGGTGTGGACACTTCCGACATCAACTTCAACTTCTCCGAAGACCTGGGCGGCGGCATGGCCCTCAAAGGCAAGCTCGGCCTGGTGGGCGCGGACCGTGGCGGCGCCAACGTCATCAACGGCTATACCGGCAATTCCGCTGCCAGCGTGAGCGGTGGCGACGCCAGCATGAGCCTGAGCAGCAGCGTGGGCACGCTGACCCTGCTCACTGCCCTGTTTCCCGACTATGTGAGCGGCAGCTTTGGCGGCACCGCCGCTGTGGGCGGCGTGGACATGAGCAACAAGGTGACCCTGCCCCGCGCCGAGCGCGACGGCGTGATGTTCAACTTTGCGCCTATCAACGGCTTTGTGCCCTCGGTGTTCCAGGTGGAGGCCAATGCACTGCCCGGCCTGGCCTACCCCGTGGCCGCCGGTGTACCGCTGGGCCTGGGCGTGGGCTCGTCGGGTGCCCCCACCACCATCAACCAGCGCCAGACCGGCGTGGGTGTGACCTATGGCAATGGCAAGCTCGTCGTAAATGCCCAGTACGTCTCGGCCGACAACCGTTATGACGGCCAGAACACCAGCGTGACCGATGTGCAGCGCCTGAGTGGCAACTACAACTTCGGTGTGGCCAAGGTGGGCGCAGCGCTGGAAATTGACAACACCATGACCGGCGGCAAGCTGCAAATGGCCAACTACGTGGTGGCCGTGCCGCTGGGCGCACTCAAGCTCAGCGCCAACTACACCACCTGGGACCTGAACGGCATGACCGCGCCGGTTCAGGTGGGTGCCGGGCCCGCTGTGCTCAAGAACGGCGGCAAGAGCGGCTACGGCATCGCTGCAGACTACGCCCTGAGCAAGAACACCCACATCCTGGCCAACTACGCCAACTGGGAATATGTGGTGGGTGCGGGCTCGCACAGCTCTGAGACCAATTTGCTGCTGTCTTACTCCTTCTAACCAGGCGCGCCATGAACGGTCAAATGATGCAGCAGCCGCTGCTGATCTCCACCCTGTTGATCCATGCTGAACGGCACCATGCTGCACAGGAGATCGTCTCGCGGCGCGTCGAGGGTGACATCCACCGCTACACCTTCCGTGACCTGGCGGCACGTGCGCGCCAGGCCGCCAACGCCTTGCGGGCCCTGGGCGCCCAGCCCGGTGCGCGCATTGCCACGCTGGCCTGGAATGGCTACCGCCACATGGAGCTGTACTACGCTGTCTCGGGCAGCGGCTCGGTGCTGCACACGCTCAACCCGCGCCTGCACGCTGACCAGCTCAGCTACATCATGGACCACGCCGAAGACGACATCCTGTTCTTCGACCTGACCTTTCTGCCGCTGGTCGAAGCGGTGGTGGACCGGGTGCAATGCAAAACCTTTGTGGCCCTGACCGACCGGGCCCACATGCCGGTCACCAAGCTGCCCAACTTGCTGTGCTATGAAGAGTTGCTGGCCGGACAAAGCGACAGCTTTGCCTGGCCCGCGCTGGATGAAAACAGTGCGTCCAGCCTGTGCTACACCAGCGGCACCACCGGCAACCCCAAGGGTGTGCTGTACAGCCAGCGCTCCACCGTGCTGCACACCTATGCCGCGGCCCTGCCTGACGCGCTGAACTGCTCGGCTTCCGATGTCATCCTGCCGGTGGTACCCATGTTCCATGTGAACGCCTGGGGCCTGCCGTATGTGGCCTGCATGGTGGGTGCCAAGCTGGTGTTTCCCGGCCCGGCGCTCGATGGCAAATCCCTGCATTCCCTGTTCGAGTCGGAACAGGTCACGCTCTCGGCGGGCGTGCCCACCGTGTGGCAGGGGCTGCTGGCCTATGTGGAAACCAACGGCTTGTCTTTCAGCAGCATGCGCCGCACCATCATTGGCGGCGCGGCCTGCCCGCCCGCCATGATGAAGACCTTCCAGGACCTGTTCCAGGTGCACGTGCTGCATGCCTGGGGCATGACCGAACTCAGTCCGGTGGGCACGGTGTGCAGCTTCAAGCCGGTGCACCGGACCATGGACAAGAGCGCGCAGGAAGCCGTGCAATCCAAACAGGGCCGCGTGGTGTTTGGCGTGGACATGAAGATCGTGGACGACAGCGGGCGCGAATTGCCCTGGGACGGCAAGGCCAGCGGCGAACTGCTGGTGCGCGGCCCCTGGATCGTGAGCCGCTACTTCAAGGACGAAGGCGGCGACCCGCTGGTGGACGGCTGGTTCCCCACCGGCGATGTGGCCACGATTGACGCCAACGGCTTCATGCAGATCACCGACCGCGCCAAAGACGTGATCAAGTCCGGTGGCGAGTGGATAGGCTCCATCGACATCGAAAACATCGCCATGGCCCACCCGGGTGTTGCCATGGCCGCCTGCATTGCCGCCTACCACCCCAAGTGGGATGAGCGCCCGCTGCTGCTGGTGGTGGCCAAGCCCGGGCAGAGCCTCACGCGGGAAGCGCTGCTGGCCTTCTTCGACGGCAAGATTGCCAAGTGGTGGACGCCCGACGATGTGGTGTTTGTGGATGCCATTCCCTTGGGCGCCACCGGCAAGATGCTCAAGCACAAGCTGCGCGAGATGTTCCGAGAACACCGCCTGCCCACGGTCTGAACGCGTATCTGCCACCATTGGAGACCAACGAAAAGGAAATGCCATGTCCCGTGAAGTCGTTATCGTCAGCGCCGTGCGCACCGCCATTGGCACCTTTGGCGGCAGCCTCAAAGACAGCCCGCCCACGGCACTGGCCGCGCAGGTGGTGCGCGAGTCGCTTGCGCGCGCCAGCGTGGCAGGCACGGATGTGGGCCATGTGGTGTTCGGCCAGGTGGTGCACACCGAGCCCAAAGACATGTACCTGGCGCGCGTGGCCGCCCTGGGCGGTGGCTGTGGCGAGAGTACACCGGCGTACAACGTCAACCGCCTGTGCGGCTCGGGTCTGCAGGCCATTCTGAACGCGAGCCAGAGCATCCTGCTGGGCGACACCGATATTGCCATCGGCGGCGGGGCCGAGGTGATGAGCCGCGTGCCCTTCGCCTCGCTCAATATGCGCTGGGGTGCGCGCATGGGCGACAGCACGATGGTGGACATGCTGGCGGCCACCCTGCATGACCCCTTTCACAACATCCACATGGGCGTGACGGCTGAAAACGTGGCCGCCCGCTACGGCATCAGCCGCGCCATGCAGGACGCGCTGGCACTGGAGAGCCACAACCGCGCGCAGCGCGCCACCGAGGCGGGCTATTTCACCTCGCAGATCACCCCGGTGCTGCAGAAGACCCGCAAGGGCGAGGTGGCCTTCCAGACCGACGAGCACTTCCGCCCCAACTGCAGAGCGGAAGAACTGGCCCGACTCAAGCCGGTGTTCCAGAAAGAAAACGGCACGGTGACGGCGGGCAATGCCTCCGGCATCAACGATGCCGCAGCCGCCGTGGTGCTGATGGAAGCCGGCACCGCACGGTCGCGCGGCCTCAAGGCCATGGGCCGCCTGGTGAGCTATGCCCACACCGGCCTGGACCCCAAAATCATGGGCATGGGCCCGGTGTCGGCCTCGCGCCTGGCCCTGCAAAAGGCAGGCCTGAAGGCGGCGGACATGGATGTGGTCGAGGCCAACGAGGCCTTTGCTGCGCAGGCCTGTGCCGTGGCGCGCGAGCTCGACCTCGACCCGGCCCGCGTCAACCCCAACGGCTCGGGCATTTCACTGGGCCACCCCATAGGCGCCACCGGGGCCTTGATTACCGTAAAGGCCTTGTATGAGCTGGAGCGCGTGCAAGGCCGCTACGCGCTGGTCACCATGTGCATAGGCGGCGGGCAAGGGATTGCCGCTATTTTCGAGCGGCCCTAAGATGTCAGCCTGAACGGCCCACCCACAGGAGTTGCCCATGTTCCCTGAATACCGCGACCTGATCACCCAGCTCAAAACCAGTGACCACCATTTCGGGCGCCTGTTTGACCAGCACAACAGCCTGGACCAAAAAATCAAGAACATGGAAGCCCGCATTGAAACGGGCACCCATGAGGCCATCGAGGCCCTGAAAAAAGAAAAACTGTTGCTCAAAGACCAGCTCTACGGCATTTTGCGCAAGGCCAGCAACCCGGCTTGAGGGCCGACGCGGCCGTTGTGCGCGCACCGCGCACCCGTGCAGTGCGTATCAGTGTCCGCAAGCGTGTGGCGGACACTGCAAGCGTGTCGGCGGATGGCCGCGTTTTTTCGTTGATACTTGAGTCCGGTAATTTATGACTCAAATCCTCGTCGTTGATGACAACCCCATGATCCGCAAATTGCTGGGGATGGCACTGAGTCGCCATTTCAGCGTCTGCGAGGCCTGTGACGGCCCCTCTGCCTTCGAGGCCATACGCCGCCACAAACCCCGCATTGTCTTTCTGGACATCATGATGCCCAGCGCCGACGAAGGCCTGGACTTGCTGGACCGGTTGCGCAGCGACCCGCTGACCCAGGGCATCGTGGTGGCCATGGTCACCAGCCGCACCGACCAGGACGACCGTGCCCTGGCCATGGCCAAGGGGGCCGACGGTTTTTTCAGCAAACCTTTTCACTTGCAGGAAATCACCCAGTGGGCGGCCGAGCGGCTGCGCGCGGACACCGGTTCCAAATAAGGCCTAAATGCTGTAGAGGCCGGTGTGCACCAGCCTCTCTGCTGCCAGCGCTTCAAAGGCGCTGTTGACGGACAGGTGCACCTGGCCCGACAGGGTTTTGAGCAGTGGCGAATGCAGCAAACGGTCCTGCACCGGTCCCTTGACCTCGGCCAGATGCAGACGGATGCCGCGCCCGCGCAGGTCGCGATTCACATCGGTGAGCACCTCCATGGCGGTGGTGTCGACCCGGTTCACCGCGCTCATGATCAGCACCACATCGCGCACGCGCGCGTCCTTCAAGAGCTCGGCACCCAGGCGTGCCTCGACTGCATTCAGGTTGCCAAAGAACAGGCTCTCGTCAATGCGCAGGAACAGCACGCCCGGAATGGTCTCCACCCCATGGCGCTCCACGTTGCGGAAGTGTTCGGTGCCGGCAATGCGGCCAATCACCGCAATGTGCGGCGCGCTGGCGCGCACCAGCAGCGTCACCAGCGACAGCAGAATGCCGCTGGCAATGCCCAGCTCCAGCCCCAGCACCAGCACGCCTGCGGCCGCACCCAAGAGGGCCAGCGCGTCGGCGCGGTCGTAGGCCCAGGCCTGGCGGAAGGCCCGGATGTCGACCATGCTGAAGGCCGCCACCACAATGCTGGCCGCCAGCACGGCCAGCGGCAGGCGCGCCAACCAGTGCGTGCCCGCCAGCACGATCAGCAGCATGCTGACGGCGGCCGAGACACTGGCCATGGGTGTGCGGGCCCCGGCCGCCAGGTTGATGGCCGTGCGCGACAGGCCACCGCCCACCGGCATGCCGCTGTAAAAGGCCGCCACCACATTGGCCGCACCCAGACCCACCAGCTCGCGGTTGGGCTCCAGCCTGTCCCGGTATTTGGCCGCCAGCGCCTGACCCATGGTGATGTTCTGCACCGTGCCAATGAAGGCCATGACCAGTGCGGGCATGAAGAGCACGCGCAAGTCGTCGAGCCCCGGCACAAACAAGTGGATGCCCCCCAGCCCCTCCTGGATGGCACCCACCACCGCCACCTGGTGCTGCGTGTCGAGCGCCAGCGCCACCACCGCCACACTGGCGGTGGCCAGCACCACCAGTGGCATCACACGCACCCACACTTCGGTGCGCCGCGTGTTCCAGCCCAGGCGCCCAGCCAGTGGCATGAGGCCATAGCGGGATAGCGTCAGCCACAGCAGGGCGGTGAGCGACAGCGCCAGGGTGACGGGGTTGGTCTGTGGCACATGCGCCAAGAGCGAGAGCAGGGCCTGCCAGCTGTTGCTGCCGCTGGCCGGCACCCCGAGCAGGAACTTGAGCTGGCTCACGATGATGAGCACGGCCGAGCCCGAGATAAAGCCACTCACCACCGGGCGGCTCAGCAGCTGCGACAAAAAGCCCAGGCGCAAGAGGCCAAAGGCCATGGTCATCAGACCTGACAGCAGGCACAGGCCGGCTGCCATGGCGATGTACTGCGGGCTGCCGGGCGCCATGAGCGGGCTGAGCACCGCGTACGTCATGATGGAGGTAATGGCCACCGGCCCCAGCGCCTGCAAGCCGCTGCTGCCCAGCCACACGTAGGCCAGCACCGGCAGGATGCTGGCGTACAAACCGGCTTGCGGTGGCAGGCCCGCCAAGAGCGCATAGGCCAGGCTTTGCGGAATCACCAGCACGGCCAGAATGGCTCCGGCCATGAGGTCGCTCGACAGGTTGTCGCGCCGGTAGTGGGCAAGCCAGGAAGGTAGCACGGGTGCAGAGACGTTTGTAGGGGTGGGGCAGGTTAGCATAGCCACCCTGCTGCCTCCCCTTTCTGCCACGACTGTTTTCTGCCCATGACCGACCCTCTTGCGCCTGTGCCTGCCCCCACCAAAACACCGGGCTGGTTTGGCTGGCTGATTGCCCTTTCACTGGTGGCAGCATTGGTGCCCACGCTGTGGGCCACGCTGGACCTGCAAGCCGCGGCCCTCTTTGCCGGGCCGCAGGCTGCCGTGCCGGCTGCGGGCTGGTGGTGGGTGGTGTGGATCAACGCGCAGATACCCACCCTGTTTCGCTACTTCCTGCTGATTGCCTTCCTGGGCTGGCTGGCCAGCCTGTTCATGGCGCGCTGGCGCAGCTGGCGCATGCCACTGGCCTTTGTGGTGGTGGCCGGCATCCTGGGGCCCGGCGCGGTGGTGAATTGGGGCGTGAAGGACAACTGGCAGCGCGCCCGCCCCTACCAGGTGCAGGCCTTTGGCGGCACGCAAACCTTCAGCCGCGCAGCGGTGATGACCGACCAGTGCGATGCCAACTGCTCCTTCGTGAGCGGGCACGTGGCCTGCGGCGTGTTTCTGGCCTCCATCGGTCTGGTGCACCGCAGGCGCCAGCGCGTCTGGGCTGCGGTGGGCGTGGCCGCGGGCCTGCTCATCGGCTTTGCCCGCATGGCCGATGTGGCGCATTGGCTGAGCGATGTGCTGTGGGCCTTTCCCATCACGCTGACCGTGAGCTGGCTGGTGTGGAAAGCCATGCTGCTCTACCGCAGCCCCTCGGCCACGGTGGGATAGCGCAGGGCCAGGCCCAACTCCTGCTTCATGCGCCGGTTCACCAGGCGGCGCGACTCGCCCATGAAGCTCAGCAACATCACCGGCAACTGCGCTTGGGCCCCCTCGCGGGGCACACGCGGCGGACGCGGCAGGCCATACAGGTCGGCTGCCAGGTCAAAGTAGTCCCCCATTTTGAGCACCGTGTCGTCGCTGATGTTGTAGCGCCGCTGCGGCCGACCCTTCCACAGCGCAGCAAGGCAGGCGCGCGCCAGGTCATCGGCGTGGATGTGGTTGGTAAACACATCGTCTTCGGCGCACAGCACCGGCGTGCCTTTTTGCAAGCGCTCGCGCGGCGTGCCGCCCACGCGGTCGCTCGCATAGATGCCGGGAATGCGCAGCAGCTGCACGCAGGCACCCGCAGAGCGGCCAAAGAAGCGCACCTCGGCTTCGGCATCCACGCGCCGGTGCGCGCGCGCGGTGGCCGCGTGGCTGGTGCGGGTTTCGTCCACCCATTCGCCCTGGCAGTCACCATACACGCCGCTGGTGGAGCCATACACGAGTTGCACGGGCAGTGTGCGCAGGCGCAGCGCCTGCAAGAGCGTGCGCACGCGCGGATCAGTCCAGCCTTCGCTGGGCGGCGGCGCCAGGTACACCACGCGCTGGGCCAGCCCTGCCAGGCGCGCCAGGCTGTCGCGCCGGTCGAGGTTGCCGACCAAAGGGGCGATGCCCTGCTCACGCAGCGCCTGCACCCGTGCAGCGGATGAGGTGAGCGCCAGCACGCGCGTGCGGCTCTTCAGTGCGGCAGCCACCCTTTGCCCCACATCACCACAGCCCACAATGAGCACACGCTGGCGTCTGAAGCGTGCGGGCAACGCACCGAGGGGGTTTTGGTTTGAAGGCAAAATGCAGGGCTGCTAGAAAAATACAGTCCACAGGATACCCAATAACATGACGACTCCCGCCGCAGGCACCCTCCCCTTTTCCGTCACCGTACAGCCCAGCGGGCGCGCCTTCTCGGTGGAGCCTGGCGAGGCCATCCTGCCCGCCGGTATCCGCCAAGGCATTGGCCTGCCCTATGGGTGCAAGGACGGCGCCTGCGGCAGCTGCAAGTGCAAACTGCTCACCGGCACGGTGGTGCATGGAACGCACCAGGAAAAAGCCCTGAGCGCGGAAGAAGAAAAGGCCGGTTTCATACTGACCTGCTGCGCCGTGCCGCAGACCGATTTGCTGCTGGAGTCGCGCCAGGTGACCGAAGCCGGTGCCTTGCCCATCAAGAAGATGCCGGTGCGCGTGGCCAGCATGGAAAAAAAATCGGCCGACGTGGTGGTGATGAAGTTGCAGCTGCCCGCCAACGATGCGTTTTTGTTCCGCGCGGGCCAGTACGTTGAATTTCTGCTGCGCGACGGTGCGCGCCGCAGCTACTCTATGGCCAATGCCCCGGCCGAGGGCGCGCAAATGGAGCTGCACATCCGCCACATGCCCGGTGGCAAGTTTACCGACCTGGTGTTTGGCAGCATGAAGGAAAAAGACATTCTGCGCATCGAAGGGCCTTACGGCTCTTTCTTCCTGCGCGAAGACTCCGAAGCACCCATCGTCCTGCTGGCCTCGGGCACCGGCTTTGCCCCCATCAAAGCACTGCTGGAGGGCATGCAGCACAAAGGCATCAGCCGCCAAACCACGCTGTACTGGGGTGGCAGGCGCCCGGGCGATATTTACCTGGATGCGTGGGTGCACGACTTCGCCGCCATCAACCCCTGGTTGCGCTATGTGCCGGTGGTGTCGGATGCCCTGCCCGAAGACGGCTGGAGTGGCCGCACGGGCTTTGTGCACCGCGCCGTGCTGCAGGACCACGCGGACCTCTCGGCGCACCAAGTCTATGCCTGCGGCGCACCCATCGTGGTGGATTCAGCCAAGCGGGACTTTTGTGGCACCGCGGGTCTCGCTGAAGACAACTTTTTTGCCGACGCGTTCACGTCCGAGGCCGACAAGGCACCTAGCTGAGCGATAAGGCGCACGGCTGAACGGCATGCTGTCCAGCCGTGCCTGGGGACTTCAGGCAAGACTGCTGGCGTTTGGCTTCCATTCACTCCCCAGCACAGCCAACACCACCAGTGCAGCGCCCAGTGTGCCGCGCAGACCCAGAGCCTCGGACAACATGAGCCAGGCAAACACAGCGGCAAAGACGGGTTCCAGGGCATAGATCAATGCGGCTTTGTCGGCCGAAACGTGGCGCTGAGCGCGCGCCTGCAAAAACAACATGACTGCGGAGGCCACGATGCCCAGATAGGCCAGGCCCCAGAGAATTTCGGCATTCAATCGACTGCCCATGGTGTGTAGGCGGTCCGTGCCTTGCGCATCGGCAATCATCCACAAGCAGCCCAATGCGGCCATCCAGACAATTTGTGTGGCTGCCAGGCTGCGCGCTTCATGTCTGCCTGCACGCGCCGACAACACGATGACATACAGCGCATTGCCAGCTGCACCGGCCACAGTGGCTGTATCGGCTTTCCAGTTGGCGCCGCCATCCCATGACATCAGCCCAATGCCAGCACACGCCAACAGGGCGCAAAGCACCTTGTGCCACGACAGGCGGTTGCCAAACAACACGCCCAACAACGGCACCATCAGAACGTTCAGACTGGTGAGAAAGGCGCTGCGGTTGGATGAAATGAACTGCAGCCCATAGGCCTGTGCCACATAGGAAAAAAGTACCAAGGCGCCCAGCACAGCACCGTCCATCCAGGTCTTGCGGGGTGCCCGCACTGCCCAAGGCAGCAGGCAAAAGGCGGCCACCAAAAAACGCAAGGCGGAAATTTCAAGGCCGGTGAAATGTGCCGTTGCCAGCTTGAGCACCGGGAAGGTGAGCCCCCACACCAGGGTGACAAACAACAGGGAAAGCGCAGGCATGTTCACGCGCGGCAGTGTAAACAAAAACGCCACACAAGGCATGGCCTGTGTGGCGCTTTTGAACCCGGGCGCTGTCTACTCGCCCAGGTAGGCGGCGCGCACCTTGGGGTCGTTGAGCATCTCTTTGGCGTCGCCGCCCATGGTCACAATGCCCGACTCCATCACATAGCCACGGTTGGCAATGCCCAGAGCGCGGCTGGCGTTTTGCTCCACCAGCAGAATGGTCACGCCCTGCGCGTACACGTCTTTAATAACTTCGAAGATCTTGTCCACCATGATGGGCGACAGGCCCATGGAGGGCTCATCGAGCAGCAGCACCTTGGGGCGGCTCATGAGCGCGCGGCCCATGGCCAGCATTTGCTGCTCGCCACCCGACATGGTGCCCGAGAGCTGGTCGCGGCGTTCCTTGAGGCGCGGGAAGATGCTGAAGACCTTGTCGATATCGGCCAGGATGTCGGCCTTGTCGTCACGGATGTAGGCGCCCATCTGCAGGTTCTCGATGATGGTCATGCGGGTGAACACGCCGCGCCCTTCGGGCACCATGGCCAGGCCCTGCTTGACCAGATCCCAGGGGCCCTGGCCCTTGATGCTCTTGCCCATGTATTCGATGTCACCGGCCTTGATTGGCAGGGTGCCGGTGATGGCTTTCATGGTGGTGGTCTTGCCCGCACCATTGGAGCCGATCAGCGAGACCAGCTCACCCTCGGGCACTTCAAAGTCCACGCCCTTGACGGCCTGGATGCCGCCGTAGGCCACCTGCAGGCCCGTTACCTTGAGTAATGTATTTGTAGTCATGTCTGTCCTTAGTGACCTTAGTGCCCGCTCGTGCCCAGATAGGCCTCGATCACTTTTTCATTCTTCTGCACGTCGGCCGGTGTGCCCTCGGCAATCTGCTTGCCGTAATCGAGCACGGTGACGCGGTCACACAGGCCCATCACCAGCTTCACATCGTGCTCGATCAACAGGATGGTGCGGTTGTCCTTGCGGATGCGGTCAATCAGCTCGCGCAGCATGACCTTCTCGGTGGCGTTCATGCCGGCGGCCGGTTCGTCCAGCGCAATCAGCTGCGGGTCGGTGGCAAGGGCGCGCGCAATCTCCAGGCGGCGCTGGTCGCCGTAGCTGAGCGTCCTGGCCTTGTAGTCGGTGAACTTGCCAATGCCCACATAGTCCAGCAGCTCCTGTGCGCGCTGGGCAATCTCGGCCTCTTCCTTTTTGAAGGCGGCGGTGCGCAGCATGGCGCCAAACAGGCCGGAGTGGGTACGGATGTGGCGGCCCACCATGACGTTTTCCAGCGCCGTCATTTCAGCAAAGAGGCGGATGTTCTGGAAGGTGCGCGCAATACCGGCCTTGGCCACCAGGTGCACGGCGGTGGGTTGATACGGCTTGCCTGCGAGCTCAAAGCTGCCGCTGTCGGGTGTGTACAGGCCGGTGAGCACGTTGAAGAAGGTGGTCTTGCCCGCGCCATTCGGCCCGATGAGTCCATAGACCTGGCCGCGCTTGATGTTGATGCCCACATCGCTCAAAGCCTGCAGGCCGCCGAAGCGCTTGGAAACGCCGGAGACGTTCAATACTGTATCTGTCATATCTGTTTCCACTGCTTAGGATTTGGCCGTCTGCAAGGACTTGCCGTGCTCGGGTGAGGGCCACAGGCCGCGCGGGCGCGAGAGCATGATGGTGATCATGGCCAGCGCAATGAGCAGCTGGCGCAGGATGGAGGCGTCAAGCCGGCCGCCCGTGGCCGCCTGCAGGGGGCCTGCCACAAAGCGCAGCACCTCGGGCAGGGCCGAGAGCAGCACCGCGCCCAGAATCACGCCGGGCAAATGCCCCACGCCACCCAGCACCACCATGGCCACAATCATCACCGACTCCATCAGCGTGAAGGATTCAGGCGAAATAAAGCCCTGGAAGGCGCCGAACATCACGCCCGAGACACCGCCAAAGGTGGCGCCCATGCCGAAGGCCAGCAGCTTCATGTTGCGGGTGTTGATGCCCATGGCCTTGGCGGCAATTTCGTCTTCACGAATGGCCATCCAGGCGCGGCCCACGCGCGAGAGCTCCAGGCGGTGGCAAATCACAATGCTGATCAGCACCAGGGCCAGGAACAGGTAGTAGTACAGCGAGACCGAGGCCAGCTCGATGCCACCCACCACTATCTTCTTGCCCAGGTCCAAGCCGAAGAAGTGCAGCGAGTCGATCGAGTTGATGCCCTTGGGGCCGTTGGTGATGTTGATGGGCGCGTCCAGGTTGTTCAGGAACACGCGGATGATTTCACCAAAGCCCAGCGTCACGATGGCCAGGTAGTCACCGCGCAAGCGCAAGGTGGGGGCACCCAGCAGCACACCAAAGAGACCCGCCACACCGGCACCCACCGGAATGATGACCCACAGCGGCGTGTGCAGGCCGTCCGGGAACATGGCCGCCAGCGCCGGGAAGGACTCGGTCAGGTGGGGCGAGGCCAGCAGGCCATACATGTAGGCGCCAATGGCAAAGAAGGCCACATAACCCAGATCGAGCAGACCGGCGTAGCCCACCACAATGTTCAGGCCCAGCGAGAGCAGCACATAGAGAAGCGCCACGTCGGCAATACGCACCCAGGCGTTGCCAACGGTTTGCAGCAACAGGGGCAGCACCAGCAGCGCAATGCCGGTGGCGATAAAGGCGAGAATTTTCTTTTGTTGTGTCATGGGGAAGTCCTCAGGCACGGTCTGCAACACGTTCGCCCAGCAGACCCGAGGGGCGCAGGGTCAAGACGATGATGAGCACGATGAAGGCAAAGATGTCGGAGTAGTTGCTGCCCAGCACGCCACCGGTCAGGTCACCGATGTAGCCCGCGCCAATCGACTCGATCAGGCCCAGCAGAATCGCACCGACCACCGCACCGGCCAGGTTGCCGATGCCACCGAACACGGCAGCGGTAAAGGCCTTCAGGCCAGGCAAAAAGCCCATGGCGTGCTGGGCCGTGCCGTAGTTGGAGGCGTACATCACACCGGCAATGGCCGCCAAGATGGCACCAATGATGAAGGTGGCCGAAATCACCATGTCGGGCTTCACGCCCATGAGGCCCGCCACGCGCGGGTTCTCGGCGGTGGCGCGCATGGCGCGACCCAATTTGGTGTAGTTGACCAGCCACATCAGCAGGGCCAACGACACGGCGGTCACACCCAGGATCATCACCTGGGTGGGTGTGATCACCGCGCCCAAAATATCAATCGGGGTGCTGGGCAAGAGCGTGGGGTACGACTTGTAGTTGGGCTTCCAGATGATCATGGCCAGCGTTTGCAGCAGGATGGACATGCCGATGGCGGTGATCAGCGGGGCCAGCTTGGGGCTGTTGCGCAGCGGCCTGTAAGCCACTTTCTCGATCACGAAGTTCAGCGAGGCGGCCACGATGCAGGCGATGACCAGGGCAATCAGCAGAATGATGGCGCCGGGCGTGCCGGGCATGGCGCCCTGCATCCAGCCGATGATGGTCCAACTCGTCAGGGCCCCGACCATCATCACTTCGCCATGGGCAAAATTGATGAGGTTGATGATGCCGTACACCATGGTGTAGCCAAGGGCAATGAGCGCATACATGCTCCCTAACACCAGACCGTTGATGATCTGCTGTACCAATATATCCATAAACTTATCTCCGATTTGTGGCCGGCGCCTGGACCAACAATTTGTGTTCGCATTTTGTTGACAAGCGGCTCGGCCTTGTGGGCTCTACCAGTTCCTTAAGCAAGAAACTCGCCACCTAGGTTCCGTGGCGCTTGAGTGTGGCGGATTGTAACGAAAGGGGGGGCCGATTCAGGCACGCTGCGGCGGGGGTTTACCCTCGCGCCGCAGGGAATCATGGGCCATCAGCGTGGCTTATCTTTTCAAGTCCTGCTCGAGTGCTGCCTTGTTCATTTTTGAGCGCCCTTGGAGGCCGCGCTGGCTGGCCTCTGCGGCCTCACCGCTGCGGGCGCGTTCCTTGTTGACCACGCGTGCGGCAATTTCTTCGGCTTGCGACTCGGGCTTGCCGCGTTCTTCGAGGCTCTCTTTCACATGCTGGTATTGGCGTTCGCTTTTGGGGGACCAGACTTTTGGGGGCATGGAAAACTCCTTTGCACAGGGCTTGTGTGAGGCTCCCTTGTGCGCAGTGTAGGCACGCGCCCGGGAGGATTCCAATGCCGCAGTGCAGGTGTTGGCCAAGCTGCGCGGGCGCCCCTATTTTTTGGCGTGGGCCTGGGCGTCCAGGTCTTTCAGATGGGCCAATTTTTCGCTGATCTTCGCCTCCAGGCCACGCGGCACGGGCTGGTACCACGCAGGCTCGGGCATGCCATCGGGCAAATAGGTTTCGCCTGCGGCATAGGCGCCCGGTTCGTCATGGGCGTAGCGGTAGTCATGCCCGTAGCCGAGTTCTTTCATCAGTTTGGTGGGCGCGTTGCGCAGGTGCACCGGCACCTCGCGGCTCTTGTCCTTTTTCACAAAAGCTTTTGCTGCGTTGTAGGCCATGTAGCCCGCATTGCTCTTGGCGGCCACGGCCAGATAGATCACGGCCTGGCCCAGGGCCAGCTCACCTTCGGGCGAGCCCAGACGCTCGTAGGTGAGCGCGGCGTCGTTGGCAATTTGCATGGCGCGCGGGTCGGCCAGGCCGATGTCTTCCCAGGCCATGCGCACAATGCGGCGCGCCAGGTATTTGGCATCCGCACCGCCGTCGAGCATGCGGGTCAGCCAATACAGTGCGGCATCCGGGTGCGAGCCGCGCACCGACTTGTGCAGGGCCGAGATCTGGTCATAAAAATTGTCGCCGCCCTTGTCGAAGCGCCGTGCATTGAGGGTCAAGGCGTTCTCGATGAAGGTGGCATCGATGTGCGTGATACCTGCCGCACCGGCCGCGGTGCCGCATTGCTCCAGCAAATTCAAAAAGCGCCGCGCGTCGCCATCGGCATAGCCGATGAGGGTGTCCACCGCAGCCTCGTCAAAGTCCAGATGCCCCAATGCTTGTTCTTTGGCGCGTTCCAGCAGCAGGCGCAACTCGTCATCGGTGAGCGACTTCAGCACATAGACCTGCGCGCGCGACAGCAGGGCCGAGTTGACCTCGAAGGAAGGGTTCTCGGTGGTGGCGCCGATAAAGGTCACCAGGCCGGACTCGGCATAGGGCAGCAGCGCATCCTGCTGCGACTTGTTGAAGCGGTGGATCTCGTCCACAAACAGGATGGTGTGCTTGCCCTGGGACAAATTTTGTTGAGCCTGCTCCATCGCCGCGCGAATGTCCTTCACGCCCGAGAACACCGCCGAGAGCGCAATGAACTCGCAGGCAAAGGCCTTGGCAGTGAGCCGCGCCAGCGTGGTTTTGCCCACCCCCGGTGGCCCCCACAAAATCATGGAATGGGGCTTGCCGGATTGGAAGGCCAGCTTGAGCGGCTTGCCCGGGCCCAGCAGATCCGACTGGCCAATCACCTCGTCGAGCGTGCGCGGACGCAGGGCCTCGGCCAGGGGCGGCACGGGCTCTCGTGCGAACAGATCAGACATGGGCTTTTCGCTATTGCTGGATCAGGTCCACACCCGCTGGCGGCTTGAACTGGAACGTGGCAGCACCCAGTGGCGTGTTCACCTGCAAGGCACTGAAGCGCATGACCGAGCGCTGGCCAAAGCTGTCCACAATTTCCAGCGCCGAAAACTCTGCGCCCTTGAAGCCCACGCGCACCGACTGCAGCATGCCCTCGCGGGCCTTGGGTTCGGCCAGCACCCATTCCAGGCCATCCTTGTCGGGCGCGGTGCTGGCGTTGCTGAGCTTGAAGTCGGCCTGCAGCGCCTTGATGTCGGCCGCGGATGCAATCAGCGCGGCCGGGCTGGACGCCAGCACCATGGACTGCTTGCGGGAAGTGACTTGGTTCAGGTCCACATCAAACAGCCACAGGGTCTGGCCGTCGGCCACGATGGTTTGCTCAAAGGGCTTTTTGTAGACAAAGCGGAAACGGTTGGGGCGCGAGAACTCGAAAGTTCCGCTGGACGTTTTGCTGCGCGCCGCCTGCCCTTCCTTGGCCGGGGCGGTGACCACCTGGGTGAATTCGGCGCGGCCCGTCTTGGCGGTTTTGACAAACTGCTCCAGGCTGTCCATGCCGCTGGCCTGGGCCAGGCTGGAACCAATCGCCAACAATCCAACTACTATTTTGTGTTTGACCATGTCATTACTCGTTGCGGGCCGGAACCAGAATATCGCGCTGGCCGCTGGTACTCATGGCACTCACCAGACCGGCGTTTTCCATGTCTTCCACCAAACGGGCGGCTCGGTTGTAACCAATCTTCAAGTGGCGCTGCACCAGCGAGATGCTGGCCTTGCGGTTTTTGAGCACCACTTCCACGGCCTGGTCGTACATCGGGTCTTTTTCACCCGAGGTGTCGCCCGCGCCGCCACCGTTGCCGTCATCTCCGTCTACGGTGCCGCCTTCGAGTAAACCCTCCACATAGTTGGGCTCGCCCTGCTCTTTGAGGTAGCTCACCACGCGGTGCACTTCTTCGTCACTCACAAAGGCGCCGTGTACGCGGACGGGCAGTCCGGTGCCGCTGGGCATGTAGAGCATGTCGCCCATGCCCAAGAGGGCCTCGGCGCCCATCTGGTCGAGGATGGTGCGGCTGTCGATCTTGCTGCTGACCTGGAAGGCAATGCGGGTGGGGATGTTGGCCTTGATCAGGCCGGTGATCACGTCCACGCTGGGGCGCTGCGTGGCCAGAATCAAATGGATACCGGCGGCGCGGGCCTTTTGGGCCAGGCGCGCAATCAGCTCTTCAATCTTCTTGCCCACCACCATCATCAGGTCGGCCAACTCGTCGATCACCACCACGATGTGCGGCAGGCGCTCCAGCGGCTCGGGCTCTTCGGGTGTCAAGCTGAAGGGGTTGTAGACGAATTCGCCTTTGACCTTGGCCTCGTCGATTTTGGTGTTGTAGCCGGCCAGGTTGCGCACGCCCATTTTGCTGAGCAGCTTGTAACGGCGCTCCATCTCGGCCACGCACCAGGTCAGGCCATTGGCGGCCTGCTTCATGTCGGTGACCACGGGGGCCAGCAGGTGCGGAATACCCTCGTACACCGACATTTCCAACATCTTGGGGTCGATCATCAAGAGGCGCACATCGCGCGCCTCGGCCTTGTACAGCAGACTCAGGATCATGGCGTTGATACCCACCGACTTGCCCGAGCCGGTGGTACCTGCCACCAGCACGTGGGGCATCTTGGCGAGGTCGGCCACGATGGGGTTGCCGATGATGTCTTTGCCCAGACCCATGGTCAACAGCGACTTGGCCTCGCCATAGACCTGTGAGCCCAGAATTTCGGCCAGGCGGATGCTCTGGCGCTTGGCATTGGGCAATTCGAGTGCCATGTAGTTCTTGCCGGGAATGGTCTCCACCACGCGGATCGACACCAGACTCAACGAGCGCGCCAGGTCTTTGGCCAGGCCCACGATCTGCGAACCCTTCACACCCGTGGCGGGTTCAATCTCGTAGCGGGTGATCACCGGGCCGGGCTGGGCCAGCACCACACGGGCTTCCACGCCAAAGTCTTTCAGGCGCTTTTCGATCATGCGGCTGGTCATCTCCAGCGTGTCGGGCGACACCGTCTCCTGGCGCAAGAGCGCCTCATCGAGCAGGGCGACCTGGGGCAACTTGCTGTCGGGCATCTCGGTGAACAAGGGCTTTTGCCGCTCCTTGGCCACCCGCATGCTTTGTACCGGCTCAACCTGCGCGGCCTGCTCGATGATGACGGGCGGGGCGTGGTGTTGGAGGGTCTCTTCACGTTCCTCAAACACCACTTCCTCGCGCTCGCGCATGGCCTGTTGGCCAATCTCCATGTCCTGCGCAATTTCGCGCTTCTCGCGCTGCTGCTCAATGAAGGAATACGCCCAGGCCCCCAGGCGCTCGGCCACCTGCATCCAGGAAAAGCGGAACACCAGCGCACAGCCCGCCACACCGAGCGCAATGGCCACCAGACCAGAGCCCGCAAAGCCCAGCCAGCGCACGCTCCAGACGCCCAGCAGATAGCCCAGCACGCCGCCGCTGTGGCCGGGCAATTGGGTCTCAAAGCGGTACATGCGGCTCCACTCCAGCGTGGCGCTGGCGTACAGCAGCAAGGCCAGGCCCAGCCAGAAGGTCCAGCGGTGGTGCAGCACGCCACGCTCTTCAGCCGTGTGCTGCGCGTCGCTGGTCAGGCCGTCACCGCGCAGGCGCTGCGCCAGCAGCGACAGCCATTGGCGCAAGGCCACGGCCAGGCACCACCAGACCGAGTAGCCCAGCAAAAAATAACCCATGTCGGCAATCCAGGCACCGATTCGCCCGGCGCGGTTGAGCACGGCCGCACCTGTTCCCGAGGTGGACCACGCCGCATCCAGCGGCGAGTAGCTCAGAATGGCAAGCAGCCAGATGGCGAGCAGCACAAAGCCTGCCACCAGGGCCATTTCATTGGCGAAGCGGCCGAGGCCCGTGGCCGGTGCTGCGGCGCGCGGCGCGGAAGATTGGAGCGTATGAAGCGAATAGGTCATGGCAGGAAAAGCATTGCCGCCAAGCTTACCCCAAGCATGGTTTGCATACCCTGCCTTGCAGTTGGCCCAAGTGCACCTATTTACAATGCAGACACGCGGCGGTCGGCAACATGGCCATCGCCCGCCACGGCCCCCGCCTCCGCCTTTTTTGCTCCTCCTTGAAAGCCCCCCATGTCCGCATCCAAACACGCCAAGGTCCTGATTCTGGGATCCGGCCCCGCTGGCTACACCGCCGCCATTTACGCCGCCCGCGCCAACCTCAGCCCCATGCTCGTCACTGGCATTGCCCAGGGCGGCCAGCTCATGACCACCACCGAAGTGGACAACTGGCCCGCCGACGTGAACGGCGTGCAAGGCCCCGAGCTGATGCAGCGTTTTCTGGAGCATGCCGAGCGCTTCAAGACGCAAATCAATTTCGACCACATCCACACCGTCGACCTGTCCAAGCGCCCTTTCACGCTCCAAGGTGATACAGACACTTACACCTGCGACAGCCTGATCCTGGCCACCGGCGCCTCAGCCAAGTACTTGGGGCTTCCCTCCGAGACCGCCTTCATGGGCCGCGGTGTCTCCGGCTGCGCCACTTGCGACGGTTTTTTCTACCGCGAAGAGGTGTGCTGCGTGGTGGGCGGCGGCAACACCGCGGTGGAAGAGGCGCTGTACCTCTCCAACATTGCCAAAAAGGTCTACCTGGTGCACCGCCGCGACAAGTTCAAAGCCGAAGCTATCCTGATCGACAAGCTGATGGACAAGGTGGCTGCGGGCAAGATCGAGCTCAAGACCTTCCAGACCCTGGACGAGGTGCTGGGCGACGCCTCCGGTGTGACCGGCATCCGCCTCAAAAGCACGGTTGACGGCAGCACCGAAGAGCTGACCTTGAAGGGCTGCTTTATTGCCATCGGCCACGCGCCCAACTCCGAAATCTTCAATGGCCAGCTGGAAATGAACGGCGGCTACTTGGTGACCAAGGGCGGGCTCAACGGCTTTGCCACCATGACCAGCGTGCCCGGCGTGTTTGCCGCCGGTGACGTGGCCGACCACGTATACCGTCAGGCGATTACGAGTGCGGGCACGGGCTGTATGGCCGCGCTGGACGCACAGCGCTTTTTAGAGCAAGAGTAAGCGCCCGGAGCGGGTCCTAAAGGGCCTGCGCTGCAGTCAGGCTATAATCTCAGGCTTTGCTGGAAACAGCACAGGGTTACCGCCACCCTTTTTCTTGGCGAGGTGAGGCTGAAGCGAGACTTTGGCAGTTTGCAAACCGCAAACCGCTTGGGTCGTCAGTAACAGCCGTTTATATCGGAGTGTCCTCATGGCACGCGTATGCGAAGTAACGGGTAAAGGCCCGATGGTCGGGAACAATGTTTCCCACGCCAACAACAAAACCAAGCGCCGGTTCCTGCCGAACCTGCAATACCGCCGTTTCTGGGTCGAATCGGAAAACCGCTGGATCCGTCTGCGGATTTCGAACGCGGGTCTGCGTTTGATCGACAAGAACGGTATTGATGTTGTGCTCGCAGATCTGCGCGCACGTGGCCAAGCTTAAGGAGTAGCACCATGGCAACCAAAGGCGGACGCGAAAAAATCAAGCTTGAATCTACTG
>CANCCF010000028.1 GCA_947374485.1 Comamonadaceae bacterium
CAGGCCTGACAAAGATTTTCTGAAGACCGATGTGAAAGACCCCTATGCGACTTGATCTCTCCATTCCCCACCTGCGCGCGGCCTATGTGGCGGGCACGCTGACCCCCACGCAATTGCTCACGCAGCTGCACGCCACCATGCTGGCCGAAGACGCGGCCCTGCAGCGCAACATCTGGATCCGTCGCCTGACGCTAGCCGAAATGCTGGCCTATGCCACCGCGCTGGAAGGCAAAGACCCGGCCGATCTGCCTCTGTACGGCATCCCCTTTGCCATCAAGGACAACATCGATCTGGCGGGCATTCCCACCACCGCCGCCTGCCCCGACTTTGCCTATACGCCAGAGGTCAGCGCCACCGTGGTGCAGCGCCTGATCGACGCCGGTGCCATCCCCGTGGGCAAGACCAACCTGGACCAGTTCGCCACCGGTCTGGTGGGCGTACGCTCGCCCTATGGGGCATGCCGCAACAGCATCCACCCGGATTACGTGTCGGGTGGTTCCTCGGCAGGTTCCTCGGTGTCGGTCGCGCTGGGCCTGGCCAGTTTTTCGCTGGGCACGGACACGGCCGGTTCGGGCCGGGTGCCCGCCATGCTCAACAACATCGTGGGCCTGAAACCCAGCTGCGGGCGTCTGCCCACCACCGGTGTCATACCCGCCTGCCGCACGCTGGATGTGGTGTCGGTCTTTGCCCTGTCTGCGGGTGACGCGGCGGCCGTGCTGGCCGCAGCGCAGGGCGAAGACGCGGCGGACAGTTACTCACGCAACTTCGGCCCCTGTGGCCACAACTTCGGCGCGGCAAATACCTTCCGCTTTGGCGTGCCGCGCGCGCAAGACCTCGAATTTCATGGCAACCCGGACGGCCCGGCGCAGTTCGCCAGTGCGGTGCAGCACCTGATTGACCTGGGCGGCACGCCGGTCAGCGTGGACCTGACGCCGTTCCGCGCCGTGGCCACGTTGCTGTACGAAGGCCCGTGGGTGGCCGAGCGCTACCAGGCCATTCGCGCCTTCATTGAAAACAGCCCCGCGTCGCTGCACCCGGTCACCCGTGCCATCACCGAAAAGGGCATTGCCATCAGCGCCCCCGACACCTTTGCCGCGCTATATAAACTCAAAGACCTGGAGCGCAGCACGCGCACGGTGTGGGAGGCCATCGACCTGCTCGTCACCCCCACGGCCAGCACCGCCTACAAGATTGCCGATGTAGAGGCCGACCCGATCCGCCTGAACTCCAACCTGGGCCACTACACCAACTTTGTGAACCTGCTGGACCTGGCCGCCGTGGCCGTGCCCACCGGCTTCATGGGCGCTTCCATGGACCACATGCCCTGGGGCGTCACCCTGGTGGCCAAGGCCGGGCAGGACCTGCCTTTGTTGGACCTGGCTGGGCGCCTCCACAGCCGCGCTGTGCCCGTGGTCGGCGCCACGACGCATGCGCCGCACCGCCTGCCATCGGCAGCGCCGGACGGCCAACTGTTCCCTTCCGGTCTGGTGCAGGTGGCGGTATGCGGCGCGCACCTGAGCGGCCTCCCGCTGAACGGGCAACTCACCTCACGCGGCGCGCGCCTGTTGCGCAGCGCGAAAAGCGCCGCCTGCTACCAGTTCATTGCCCTGCCCGGCGGCCCGCCCAAGCGGCCCGGCATGGTGCGCGTGGCCGAGGGCGGCGGCGCGATTGAAATGGAGATATGGGAGATGCCCGCCAGCCAGTTCGGCTCTTTTGTGGCGGGCATTCCGGCACCGCTGGGCATAGGCGCGGTGCTTCTGGAAGATGGCGGCGCGGTGCAGGGCTTTGTTTGCGAGCACCAAGCCGTGGTGGGTGCTGAGGACATCACGCACCTCGGCGGTTGGCGCGCGTACCTGGCAAAACAGGGCTGAACCGAAGCGGCTTGGCCTGCCTCTGGGCAAGCCACGGGTTGTAATCGGCCTGAAATGTACGATTGGTTGCACATTCCGTTCTTTGCTGCAAAGATGGCTTGGGAAACAAAACCACCATCCAACCATTCTCAAGGGAGTCAGGCCATGAATAACCTCATGATTGCAACGCGCCTCAAGCTGCTCATTGGCTTGCTGTGCCTCGCCATGCTGGGCATAGGCGCGCTGGGCTTGCGCGGCATCGCCGCTTCCAACGCGGCGATGCAATCGGTGTACGAGGACCGCACGGTGGCCCTGGCACAGCTGGCCGAAGTCATGCGTTTCAATTTTCGCAACCAGCTCGCCTTGCTCATGTCGGTGGCGGACCAACGGCCCGAAACCACGCAAAAGTACCTGGCCGAAATAGCAGTCAATACCGCGGGCATGCAAAAGAGCTGGGCCGATTACCAAGCTACTACCCTCACGCCCGACGAGGCCGTGTTGGCCAAAAGCCTCAAGCAACACTGGGCCGCGCAGGAAGCAAGCGCCAGCAGCCCCATGGTCAAAGCCTTGCAGGCCAGGGATTTCAAGGAAGCCAGCCGGATGGCGGTCGACGTGGTGCCCGACGCATTTTTGCCGGTGCGCTCCGACATCAATGCCCTGGTCAAGATCCAGGTGGATGAGGCCAAAAACCTCTACGAACACGAGACCCGGGCCTACCAGGACACGGTCAAGTGGGCGGTGGGCGCCATTGCGTTGGCGGTGGTACTGTCATGTTTGTTTGGCTATTCGCTGATCAGCAACATCACCCGCTCGTTGGGCCAGGCCCAGGGCCTGGCCGATGCCGTGGCCAAAGGCGACCTGACGCAGGAGGTGGCGGCCGAAGGACACAACGAAATCGCGCGCTTGATCCAGTCGCTTTCGGCCATGCGCCAGTCGCTGGTGTCGGTGGTCTCCCGGGTGCGCCAGGGTTCGGATTCGGTGGCCACCGCCAGTGCGGAAATTGCACAGGGCAACCATGATCTGTCAGCGCGCACAGAGAGCCAGGCCAGCGCCTTGGAGCAAACCGCCGCCAGCATGGAAGAGCTGGGCGCCACCGTGTCCCACAACGCCGACAGTGCGCGCCAGGCCAACCAGCTGGCACAAAATGCGTCCACGGTCGCCATCAAGGGCGGCGCGGTGGTGGGCCAGGTGGTGGAGACCATGAAGGGCATCAACGACTCGTCGCGCAAGATCGCCGACATCATCAGCGTGATCGATGGCATTGCCTTCCAGACCAACATCCTGGCCCTCAACGCGGCCGTGGAAGCGGCCCGCGCGGGTGAGCAGGGCCGCGGCTTTGCGGTGGTGGCCAGCGAGGTGCGCGCCCTGGCCGGGCGCTCGGCCGAAGCGGCCAAGGAGATCAAGGTACTGATTGGTTCGAGCGTAGAGCGCGTGGAGCACGGCACGGCCCTGGTCGACCAGGCCGGTGTGACCATGCAGGAGGTGGTCAGCTCCATCCGCCGTGTCACCGACATCGTGGCCGAGATCAGTGCCGCTGGCAGCCAGCAGGCCGCAGGCGTCAGCCAGGTGGGCGAGGCGGTGAACGAGATGGACCAGGTGACCCAGCAAAACGCTGCACTGGTGGAGCAAATGGCCGCCTCTGCCAGCAGCCTCAAAGCGCAGGCGGGCGACCTGGTGCAGGTGGTGTCCCAGTTCAAGCTGCGCAACGATGCTGTGGCAATCGCCCGGCCTGCGCTCCGCCAGGTGCCGGCTACGCCGCGCACCGTGCCGACTGCGCCGCGCACCGTGCCGACTGCGCCGCGCCATGTGCCGCATGCACTGGCCAAACCGGCCGCCCGGGCGCGGCTGACCAGCAATGCCAAGCCTGCTGCGTCCAAACCTGCCTTGGCACCCAAGGCATTGCCCAGGCCAGCGCCCAAACAGGCACACGCGCCAGTACACGCGCCCGTGCATGCGCCCACACCCAAGCCGGTGACCGCAGAGGCCGACGGCGAATGGGAAACCTTTTAGCCAGCCGCGCCACCACCCGCTCCACCACCAGCGCCGCCGCCCACACCGCCTACAATAAGGCGGTGTTCTGACACAACACATTCGCTAGGGGTGTTGGCTTTGCAGCAGCAAAGCCGACTGAGACAGTCCCTTTGAACCTGATTGAGGTAATCCTCGCGCAGGGAAGCAGATCCAAAACAAGCGGCACTTCGCCGTGGAACGTGCCTTCCTGCCAACCTATTGCTTGGAGCAAACGTATGGCACTTTCAAATTCCGGCACGCCCGCCGCCACCTTCACCGGCTCAACGCCCGGCGCCTCCCCTCCCGTCAGCAACCAGGCCTTGGCCAGCTTGCCCATGGCCGCACGTAGCTTTGGCTGGCACGACCATGCCGCGCTCTGGTTCAGTCTGGGCGTGGGCCTTTTGGTCATGCAAATGGGCGCCTACCTGGTGCCTGCTACCGGCACGCGCGATGCGGCCTTGGCCATTCTGCTGGGCACGGCCCTGGGCGCGGGCCTGCTGGCCTGGACGGCCAAGCTGGGCGCCGACAGCGGCCTGACCAGCGCGGGCCTGATGCACCACACCTATGGCAGCTGGTTTGCCCGCCTGCCCGTGCTGCTGAACATTGCGCAGTTGATTGGCTGGACCACCTTCGAGCTGGTCATCATGCGCGACGGCACGGCCGCCATCGGCAAACAGTCCTTTGGCTGGCAACTCGATGGCCTGGGCGGCATGGCCGCTACCACGCTGCTGTGGGGCGCGGTGCTGGCGCTGATGCTCTCGGGCTCGATGACGCAGCTGGTGCGCAAAATCATCAGCCGCTATGGCCTGCCACTGGTGCTGGCCTCGCTGTTGTGGCTGAGCTGGCAGTTTGGCAGCCGCGTGCTGGCCGGTGGTCTGGATGCCTTTGTGCAGCGCGCGGGCGACGGCAGCATGGGGCTGCTTCCGGCCATGGACCTGGTGATTGCCATGCCCGTCTCCTGGCTGCCTCTGGTGGCCGACTATGCGCGCCACGGCAAGAGCGGGCGCAGCGCCTTCAGTGGCACCTGGGTGGGCTACGCCGTGGCCAACATCTGGTGCTATGCGCTGGGTGTGATGGTGGCCAGCGTCTCTGCGCCAGACGCCGATCTGGTGGCCACGTTGCTGCTGGCGCAGGGCGGTCTGATTGCACTCTCGCTGATTCTGGTGGACGAGATCGACAACGCCTATGGCGATGTCTACAGCGCTGCGGTCTCCAGCCACAGCCTGTTGCCGCAAGGGTCTGTGCGCGCTTGGGGTCTGCTGTTGGCGGCGCTCTGCACCGTGCTGGCGCTGGTTTTGCCGATGCGCGGGCTGGAGCCCTTTTTGCTGATGCTGAGCTCGGTGTTTGTGCCGCTGTACGGCGTGATTCTGGGGCGCCTGGGCTTTGCCGCCATGGGTGCTGCAGCGCCTGCGGCCCGAGTGAATTACAAGGTGGATTACCTGGCCGCCGGCATCTGGCTGCTTGGCATTGCGCTGTTCCAGGCGCTGACGAACCTGGCACCGCAGTGGGGTGCGACGCTACCCACCTTGCTGCTCACCGGCGTGCTGGCCGCAGCAAGCCGCAGGCGCTGAATTGCCAGTCGCCTGAACCTTCAGCGCGGCCGCAGCACCATGGGCTGCGGCGCGTAGCCGTGGTTGAGCGGGCCACTGCCCGCACCAGTGCGCACCTGCGCGCCGTGCAGCAAGGCGCCACGGATGAAACCTCGGGCCGACTGCACCGCCTGCACCAGGTCCTGCCCCAATGCCAGATACGCGGCGATAGCCGATGACAGGGTGCAGCCCGTGCCATGGGTGTTGGGCGTGGCAATGCGGGCATCGCGCATCCAGAAGGCTTCGCCGCTGGACAAGACCAGCAAGTCGCTCACCACATCGCCCGCCAGGTGACCACCCTTGAGCAGCACCGCACGTGCGCCCATGGCCAGCAGTTCAGCCGCCGCCGCTTGCATATCGCTTTCGGTGTGCAACGCGCGCCCCACCAGCAGGGCCGCTTCGTCCAGGTTGGGGGTGACCAACGTGGCACGTGGAAACAACGCCTGCACCAGCACGTCGACGGCGCTGCGGTCTATCAGCACCGCGCCACTGGTGGCCACCATCACTGGGTCCAGCACCACATGGGGCAAGCTATGCCGGTCTACGGCCTCTGCCACGGTGCGCACGATGTCGGGCGCATGCAGCATGCCGATCTTGACGGCGTCCACGCCGATGTCCTCCAGCACGGCGTCAATTTGGTCGGCCAGCATCTGCGCGGGCACGGCGTGGATGGCGCGCACGCCTTGGGTGTTTTGTGCCGTCAGCGCCGTGATGGCGGTCATGCCAAAGCAGCCCAGGGCGCTGATGGTTTTCAGGTCGGCCTGAATACCGGCACCCCCACCGCTGTCGGACCCGGCAATGGAGAGCACGCGGGGGTAGGCAAAGCGCAGCTCACCCGGTGGCAGGTCAAGGGGCATCGATCAATCTCCGAAGGGCGTAGGCGCTGGCGCGCGGGTCGGCTGCGGAACAAATGGCGCTCACCACTGCCAGGCTGTCGGCGCCTGCCGCCAGCGTGTCAGCGGCATTGCCCGCGTGGATGCCTCCTATGGCCACCAGCGGCAGGGTGGTGGCCGCGCGCACCCGCTGCAAGCCGTCCAGGCCCCAGGGTGTGGCGGTGTCGGTTTTGGTGGCCGTGGCAAACACCGGGCTCACGCCCAGGTAGTCCAGCGGCAAAGCGGCGCTCTGGGCGACGTGCTCCGGGGTTTCCACTGACCAGCCAATGAACACCTCGGGCGGCAGCAGTGCGCGCGCCTGATGCACCGGCATATCGCTTTGCCCCAGGTGCACCCCCTGGGCGGCACAGGCCAGTGCAATGTCGATGCGGTCGTTGATGATGAGCGGCACCTTCAGTGGCCGCAGCAGCGCCATCAGGGCCATGGCCTGCGCCAGGAAGTCGCGGCTGTTGAGTTCCTTTTCGCGCAGCTGCACGCAGCCCACGCCACCGTGCACGGCGGCCAGCACCACGTCGCTCAGGCTGCGGCCCATGAGGCTGGCCTGGTCGGTGACGAGATACAGGCGCAGCGCCGCTCGCAGCCGCTCGGGGCTCCAGGGGGCGTTGGCCGGATGGGGGCTTACCAAGGTTTGAATTCCATTTTCAGGCGCTGCTCGAAAGTGGCCTGGTCCAGCAGCTGCAGTTCATCCAGCAGGGCCACCTGCATGCTGCCCACACCCTGGCGGCGCACCACGGCCTTTTCGGCTGCCACCTCGCCTGCCACACCCATCAGCGCCATGGCCGACACGGTGGCGCGCCAGGCATCGGGCTGCACCGCGCAAAAGGCGCCAATCAGGGCCGTGGCCGAACAGCCTACGCCGGTGATTTTGGTCATCCACAGGTGGCCATTGGCCAGCAGGGCCCAGCGGTTGCCGTCCACGATGTGGTCGGTGGCACCGCTCACGCAGACCACGCCACCGGTGCGGCCCACCAGCGCACGCGCCGACGACAGCGCATCGTTGGCTGCAGCCCCACTGTCCACGCCCCGGGTCTGCACACTGGCGCCAGCCACGCTCATGATCTCCGAGCCATTGCCGCGAATGACCGTGGGCGAGGCGGTGTCCAGCAGCAACTCGATGCTGCGGTTGCGGTAGGGCGTGGCCCCCGCGCCCACCGGGTCCAGCACCGTGGGAATGCCACGCGCACTGGCGGCCGCCAGGGCCAGGCGCATGCTCTCGATCCAGGCGGGCTCCAACGTGCCGATGTTGAGCACCAGGGACTGCGCAATACCCACCATGTCCAGCACCTCTTCGTGCGCATGTGCCATCACCGGTGAAGCGCCCGCGGCCAGCAGCACATTGGCGTTGAGGTTCATCACCACGAAATTGGTGATGCTGTGCACCAGCGGCGCGCGCTCGCGCACGGCAGTGATGTCGTTCCAGATGTCGGTGGGGGAGAGCAGGGTCATGGTCGTCCTAAAGTGGTGAGGAACAGGACCATGCAGGTGCAGTGAAGCGGGCTTCCCTACGCTGGCACGACCCAGATCAGGTTCAAAGAGTATTTCTCAGCCACCGGCGGTGGCACCTCTAGCAGGCGCGATTATCGCCCAAGCACAGACCGGGACTTTGTTTCACCTTGGACAAAGTACGTCTTCCAAAACAGATCGCCAAGCAACACTCTGCGCTTCCCGGATCTGTAACGCACAGACCATCACCCCTGCTGCGCACCGCAGTCTTAACTTCAGGAACCTTCCATGACCTCTCCGACCATCTTGGTAACGCAGGCAGACGCCCTCAATACCATCCGCATGGCAGCCCAGAAGAACAACGCTACTGCCACTGCGCCTTCCATCGGCGTGTATGCAGCCGCTGGCGTTACCGGTTTGTTCAATGACAACCTTGCCGCCTACAACAGTGCGCTCGACAGTGCCGTCGTCACGGGCGCCCGCGCCGACACCACGGCCGAAGTGCAAGCCATTGTGGATGCCTACAACACCATCCTGACTCTGACGGACGGTTACGGTGGCGTTCCCATCCCCGTTCCCACGGCGGCACAATACACGGCCATTGGCGTCACGGGCCTGAGTGGCTCCAGCGACTACGGCACGGCCTTGCATTTGCTCAACTCTGAACTGTTTGGTGTCGGCAAAGCGCCAGCCGATACCGTGGCCGAATTGCAGGCCCTTGCCAATGCGAGCAAGCGGGTGATGGCGGCCACTGGCGGCACGGCGGCCCAGGCAGCTGCGCTGACCTTGCAAGACTTTGCCACGCTGCACGTCACCGGTGTCACTGCCCAGAATCTGGAAACCATTCGCACGGTGCTGCGCGCAGTGACCCGCGATGGCGAAGTCGACACACGGCAGAATCTGCAAAACCGGGTGAACGCGACCTTGGGCACCAGCGTGGAAAGCGCCGTCGACATCATCCTCACGGAGGCGGGGTTCAACTCTGCCAATGCCACCACCCTGAGCGCGGGCGTCTATGCTACCGCCGGGGTAACGGGTGTGAACAGCAGCAACCTGGACGCCATCAACAGCGCGATGAACAGTGCGCCCGTCGATGCTTTTGCGGTGATTGGTCGAGGCAATTTGCAAAAAATTGTGGATTCCTACAACGCCATCCTGCGGAGCGCCGACGGCGTCGCAGGTAACACCGCCACCGCTCTTACGGGTGCCCAGTACAGTGCGGTGGGCGTGACTGGCGTCAGCGGCACCGCCACCGACGGCAGCGCCCTGCACCTGCTCAACAACGTGGTGGATGGCAGTGCGCAAGCCAAAGTAGACACGGTCCCCGAGCTGCAGGCCCTGGCCAATGCGGCCAGCCATGTGATGGCCGCTGCGGGCGGCACGGGCGCGCAAGCGCTCAGCCTGACCATCAAGGATCTGGCAGCGCTGGGCATCACCGGCGTGACATCGAGCAATATGACAGCCGTGCGCATGGCCATTGAAGCTTCCACCACGGACAATGCGGTCGACACCCAAGCGGAATTGCAGGGCGTGGTGAACGCGGCCCTGGTACCCATTGCAGCAGGTGACAGCGTTGCAAGAGCCCTGTCCATTCTGCGCTACGTTGCCCAGCACGACTCAGCCACCGATTCTTCGCCCGCCCTGAAGGTGTACGCCGCCGCCGGTGCCAC
Organism: Comamonadaceae bacterium; assembly: GCA_947374485.1. Classification (GTDB taxonomy): domain Bacteria; phylum Pseudomonadota; class Gammaproteobacteria; order Burkholderiales; family Burkholderiaceae_C; genus Allorhodoferax. Next base: position 9,456 of record CANCCF010000028.1, read on the forward strand.
CGGTTTGCAGGCCACCAACCTGGGCGCTTACAACAGTGCCCTGGACAGCTCTGTGGTGGACGGTGCAGCCGTCTACACCACCGCCAAAGTACAGGCCCTGGTGGACGCCTACAACACCATCCTGGCCAGCACCGATGGTTTCTTGGGTCAGCCCACACCGGTTCCAAGCGCCGCACAGTACACCACCGTGGGCGTCACCGGATTGAGTGGCCCCAGCGACCTGGGCACAGCCGTGCGCCTCATGGATGATTCGCTGTTTGGCGCTGGCCGCGCGGCCGCCGACACCGTGCCTGAACTGCAAGCCCGAGCCGACGCCGCCACCCACGTGATAGCGGCAGCCGGTGGTAGCTTGGCCGAGGCAGCAGCCCTCACCGTGCAGGATATGGCAGCCCTGGACGTCACGGGTGTCACCGCAGGCAACATCGGGGCATTGCAAAACGTCATGCACGCCATCAGCAACGACTTTGAAGTGGCCACCAAGTACGGCGTGCAAACCATCGTCAACGCCACACTGGGGCACAACCAAATCAGCGCAGTGGAAATGATTGGCCTCGAGGCCTTGCTCAACTCCGCCAACAACACCACGCTCAGCGCCAGCGTGTTTGCCACCGCGGGCGTGAATGGTGTGAACAGCGGCAATCTGTCCTCCATCAACAGTGCCCTCAACAGCGATGCCATTGACGGCTTGTTGGTCACCAGGTCGGGAGAGCTGCAGCACATTGTGGATGCCTACAGCGCCATTCTGCAAAGTGCCGATGGTGTGGCCGACAACACCGCCACGGCACTCACGGGCGCCCAGTACACCGCCGTGGGTGTGACCGGTGTCAGCGGCACCGCCACGGAGGGCAGCGCCCTGCATCTGCTGGACAGCGTGGTGGACGCCAGCGCCACGGCAAAAGTGGACACGGTTCCCGAACTGCAGGCCATGGCCAATGCAGCCAGCCACGTGATGGCAGCAGCGGGCGGCACGTCTACCGATGCAGCAGCCCTGACCTACAACGATTTATTGGCTCTGGGAATCAATACCGGTCAACGCGGCGGCATCATCGAAGCGGTCCGCGCAGAACTGACGGCCGTAACGCACGCCGCCGTGGACACCCAAGCCGAGTTGCAAGCCTTGGTGACGCATGCCATTTCCAATCTCACAGGCCCTGTGATCATCATCGATGACCGCTTGCCTGGTCTATTGCCATTGCCTGCCATGATTGACGAACCGGTGCCGATTTCAACCATCCGGTTCAGTGACTTGGACCTTGTCGCTGCACCGGTGCTCATGGCGTAAACATGATCCACACCTGACGTTTTGCGCAGACGGGGTCTGGCAGAAAAAACCCTCCGTACGCGGGCATCGCGCACGGAGGGTTTTGCATTTATTCACCAGCCATTTTTTGGTACGAACTTACCACCAGGCCTCAATCTGCACACCAAAGGTGCTGACGTTGCTGCGACCATTTGCACCAAAGCCACCGGCATTGGCGCTACCCGCTGCATCATTCCAGTTGGCCGTCGTGGCATAAATGCGGAACTCAGGCCGGCTCCAGAAATCCGTGTTGGGTGCAAAGGCCACCGCCACGGTTCCCTTGTTCAGCAGCTGCGTGGACTGGCCATCGACGTCGCGTGAGGTCAGCCCCAGTTCGCCCAGCAGTTTGACATTGGCGGCAACACCGTAAGACACACGCCCGCCCAAGGAGATGTCCTTGACTTTGGGCCCGCTGTCGGGGGATAGGGTCTGGTAGCCCACCAGGGCCTGACCACCCCATTTACCCAATTGCCAGTTGATGGCATCGGCAATGCGGGCCTGGTTAGCACCCATTTGCGAGCTGACGGTTGTCGTTGTGAAGAGAGGACCACCTCCGGCAGGTGCCAAGGTTGTCGTGGTGCTGCTGTCGAGGTTGTAGAACTTGCCACTCAGGCTGGCGTGTCCGTTGGATGCCTGCAAGAAGAAGGAGTTGTTCATCCCTTTGATCAGAAAATCTTCCTGGTTGTGCAACAAGCCCAGAGCGCCGCCTTGTGAGCCCTGCGCAAAGTCGCCGTTGATGGCGGCCGCGGTGAGCGACAGTTTGCCGCCACTGTTGGTTGCCAGGTCCCGCAGCTGCAAATTGATGCGTTTGGCATTGTTGGAGCTGGAATTCTTGTTGTCGGCATTGCCATCGGTATAAATGGCCACGTTGAGCTTGGCCGAACCTACGCCAATACCGTCCACGCCAGCACCGTAGTTGTCGCCGTCTTCCATCAACCAGTTGTCCACAATGTGGATGTCCTGGATGCGGTGGTAGCGCTGGCCGCCCCAGAAGGTGGCTTCCGGCGCGAAAGAAAGACCGGAGATGTCGGCGTAAATTTGCTTGGTGCTGGTATTGCCGTTGTACACCGCGGGCATGTAGTACACGCCCCATTTCGTGCCCTCCACATCAAACTTCTTTCCGATACTGAGTTCAAAGTAGTTGTCGCCTTCATTGCCCAGCCGGAATTTCTGCAGGTCGCCGCCCAGCGCAAAGCCGCCAGCCTGCACGCCGCTGGGGGCGGAGTAAAAGCCGGAACGCAAATAGCCGGAGAACTCGAGTGCGGTGGCTTGGGCTACCCGTTTGGCGACCGTTTCCGCCTGCTGCAGGACCGAGCCTTGCCCGGCAGCCGCTGCCGCACCGCTCACCTGCGCCGAAGCACTGGCTGCTGCCACCAACAACAGGCAGGCGAATGCGGTGATACTTAATTTAGGTTGATTCAATTTGAAATACTCCAAGGGTTAAAAAACAGTCAAATCTCCTAGACGCCTTTGACCATGGCGGTGACACCGAATGCCATGCAAAGACCCGGGTCGACCAAAAGCCGCTACCCGGTTTGCCTGGCACCCCCCCTGTTGGAATGCTGTATTGAGTGTTTGAACGCCGCAAGGGCGCAGAGCCTAGTTCGCGCTGTTGGTGCGCGAAATGGATACGCCAGCCACCAGCGGCTGGCCCAGGACGCCGGGGTCGGTGGTGCGCTTGGCCGCCACGTCGTTGCTGTCAAAGAGGTGCAGGCTGTGCTGCGGAAAATGCAGGTGGATAGGGTTGCCAATCGACACACTGGAGAAGCCGCTCTCGCGCACCGTCACCAACTCACCGCCCGCTAGGCGCACATAGATGTAGCTGGCCTCGCCCAACTGTTCCAGAAAGGCCACCAGACCGGTCACCACATTGTTGCCATTGGGCGGGACGATCTGCACATGCTCGGGCCTCACGCCCAGGGTGACCTCGGCGTTGGCCGGCAGGTGCGTGGCGTCGACTTCTGCCAGGCAGCTCACTTCGCCAATTTTGGCCGTGGCCATGCGCGGGTCGGCCTGTTGCAGGCGCGCCGCGATGAAATTCATTTTGGGGCTGCCAATGAAACCGGCCACGAATTTGTTGACCGGATGGTGGTAGAGCTGCAAGGGTGCGCCAAACTGGGCCACGCTGCCATCGCGCTGCACGGCGTCACCGGCATTGAGCAACACAATCTTGCTGGCCAGGGTCATGGCCTCCACCTGGTCGTGCGTTACATAGATCATGCTGGCCGAGCCAATGTCTTTGTGCAGCTTGGCAATTTCCAGGCGCGTTTGCACCCGCAGCGAGGCATCCAGGTTGGACAGGGGTTCGTCAAACAGGAAGACATCGGGCTCGCGCACAATGGCGCGCCCGATGGCCACGCGCTGGCGCTGGCCACCGGAGAGCTCTTTGGGCAGGCGCTGCAGCAGGGCATCGAGCTGCAATATCTTGGAAGCCTTGCGCACCCGCTGGTCCACCGTGCTGCTGTTGGTCTTGGCCTGGCGCAGGCCAAAGGCCATGTTCTCGTACACGGTCATGTGCGGGTAGAGCGCGTAGCTCTGGAACACCATGGCCACGCCACGGCGTGCGGGCGGCACCTCGTTGACACGCTTGCCCTTGATGCACAGCTCCCCGCTGCTAATGTCTTCCAGACCGGCCACCATGCGAAGCAAGGTGGACTTGCCGCAACCCGAGGGGCCGACAAAGACGATGAATTCACCGCTGTCAATATCCAGATTGACGTTGTTGATGGTGTCGGCCGCGGCGCCAGGGTAGCGTTTGCAAACCTTGCGAAAACTGATTTCAGACATGGGGTGATTTCCGTTGGGTTCTTGTTCTTTGCAAACTCTGTCACGGCTTGTGAGGGACCTAGCCCTTGACGGCGCCAGAGGTCAGGCCGCCCACGATCTTGCGTTGGAAGGCCAGCACCAGAATGATGAGCGGCAGGGTCACCAGGACCGAGGCGGCCATGATCTTGCCCCAGGGGATTTCGTACTTGTCGGCTCCGCTGATCAGCGAGATGGACACGGGCACGGTGCGGTCGTTGTTGTCCAGCACAAAGGTGAGGGCGAACATGAACTCGTTCCACGCGGCGATGAAAGCCAGCAGCCCGGTGGTCACCAAGGCCGGCCACATGACGGGCAAAAACACCTTGGTGATGATGCTCCAGGGCGTGCAGCCGTCCATGATGGCGGCCTCTTCCAGTTCCTTGGGCAGGTCGCGGATAAAGGTCGTCAGCACCCACACCGTGAAGGGCAGGGTGAACACCATGTAGGGCAGGGTCAGGCCCCACCAGTGGTTGTAAAAACCAATCGCCTGCATCAGCTCGAACATGCCCGACAACACCGCCACTTGCGGAAACATGGACACCGCCAGCACCGTCAACAGCAACAGCCCGCGGCCTCTGAACTGGATGCGCCCGAGTGCATAGGCCGCCGTCACGCCCAGCAGCAGGGAAGCCACAACGACCAGGGAGGACACACCCAGGGAGTTGAGGATGTGGCGCCCAAACGGTTGCTCTGCCACTGTGAACAGCGCCACATAGTTTTTCAGGGACGGGGCCACGGGCCACAGCGAGGTACTGAAGAGCTCGGTGCCCGACTTCAGCGAGGTGACGATGGCAAAGTAAAACGGAAACAGGCAGAACAGGGAAATGAGTGCCACCAGGGCATACAGCCCCACTTGGCCCAGACGTTTTTGGTTCGTGGTGTCCATGCTGCGTTCCTATTTTTTTCCGCCCAGGTCCACCCGCGAGACCTTGAGGTAAATCAGGGTGCAGGCGCCAATGATCAGGAACAGAATGGTGGAGGCTGCCGAGCCAAAGCCCACATAGTTGTTGTCCACGATTTCGCGCCGCACAAAGCCCGACATGCTGATGGTGTCCACGCTGTTGGAGGTCATGACATAAATAATGTCGAACACCCGCAGCGCGTCCAGCAGCCGGAAGATCACCGCTACCATGAGCGCCGGCCAGATCAGCGGCAGCGTGACCTTGAAGAACACCCGCACCGGATGGATGCCATCCACATAGGCCGCTTCATAACAGTCACGCGGCAGCATCTGCAGGGCCGCCAGCGTCAGCAAGGCCATGAAGGGCGTGGTCTTCCAGACGTCCACCAGCACCACCGCCCACAGCGCATAGGCCGGGTCGGCCGTCCAGGCAATGTTGTGGTCTATCAGGCCGACGCTGCGCAGCAAGGCGTTCATCACGCCAAACTGGTCGTGCATGATCCAGGCCCACATCTTGGCCGACACGATGGTGGGTATGGCCCAGGGCACCAGCACGGCGGCGCGCACAAAGGAGCGGCCCCAGAACTCGGCATTCAGCACCAGGGCGAAGACCACGCCCAGCAGGGTTTCCAGCAGCACCGAGACCAGCGCAAACTTGAAGGTGTTGCCTATGGCCATGCCCCAGTCGGTTTTCCAGAAACCTTCGGGCGTGCCAAACTGGAACACGCCGTATTTGCCGAAGTAGTTGGCAAGCCCCACCATGTGGTAGTTGGACTCGCCAATGGTTTCCAGGGACGCATCGGTAAAGCTGAACCAGATGGTGCGCCCCAAAGGCCAGCCCGCCACCAGCAGCAGGACGATCAGGGTTGGGGCCAGAAAGATCCACGCGCTGCGGGTGCGCTCGCGCGTCAGGGCCGATGGGGGTTGCGCCATGGGCCGTGGCTTACCAGTTGGGGCCGCGGCGGATGGAGTCGATCTTGCCGTCGAGCTTTTCCAGGCTCTCTTTGCCCCGGGCCTTGCCCGACAGCACATCATGGGCCGCGTTCCAGAAGGCGGCGGACACCTCGTTGTACTTCACGCCGGTGACGGTGGCTGGCCGCGGCACGGCATTGACAAAGGTGTTGTAGAGGTCACCAAAGAAGGGGTTGGCCTTGAGCACGTCGGCGTCTTTGTAGAGAGCCGGAATGGTGGGGTTGTAGGAGCCGCGAATGGCACGGTCTTTTTGCACCGCACTGCTGGTGAGGTACATCACCAGATCTGCCGCCTCCTTGGGGTTGGGCGAGTACTTGCTCACCGCCAGTTGCCAGCCGCCCAGGGTGGCGGCACTCTTGCCCCCATCGCCCCGGGGCAAGGCCACCACGCCGACCTTGCCCTTGACCGGGCTGTCCGCGCCCTGGCTCAGGGACCAGGCATAGGGCCAGTTGCGCATGAAGACGGAGTTGCCCTTCTGGAACACGCCGCGTGCATCCTCTTCGCCGTAGTTGAGCACGCCCGTCGGGGCAATCGTGCCGATCCATCCGGCAGCCGTGTCCAGCGCCTTGGCCGCGTTGGGATTGTTGATGCTGATCTTGCCGCTGGCATCGACGATGCTGCCGCCACCATAGCTGGACACCCACTCCAGCGCGTCGCAGGTCAGGCCCTCATAGGCCTTGGCCTGGAACACAAAGCCCTGCATGTCGCCGTTGCCCGCCTTGCGCTCGCCGTCCATGACCTTCTTGGCTGTGGCTGTGAGCTCGCTCCAGGTGGCAGGGGGCTTCTCACCGTATTTGGTCAGCAGGTCTTTGCGGTAGTACAGCACGCCCGCATCGGTAAACCAGGGCATGGCCAGCAGCTTTCCGCCCACCGTGTTGTTGGCCACAATGGCCGGGAAATGCTCTTTCTCGGCACCCTTGGCGTAAGGGGTCAGGTCCAGCAGGTGCTCCTTGATGATGCCGGGCCAGACCACGTCGATGTTGACCACATCCACCGCAGTGGACTTGGCCGCAAACATCTGGCGGAACAGGCCCAGGATGTCAGAGGTGGACTGCGGAATGGTCAGGTGTTTGACGGTGTTGCCGGTCTTGGCACTCCACTCGTCGGTGGCCTTTTTGCAGAACTCGAAGTCCTGCCCCACCGTGCCGCAGGACACCGTGATCGTGACACCAGCCTGGGCCGCCACGCCCGCAAAACCGCAGACCAATGCGAAGACGGTGGCTTTCAAATTCAAAATGCGCATGAAAAGTCCTTCTCTGTAGTTGTAGCTCTCAAAAGTCTGTCAAAGCGCTTTGAATCGTATTTCAAAGCGCTTTGGAGGCAACTGGTGTTAACCCGTGGAAGGATTTTTGAAGTTCCGGATAGCCTGCCAAGCTGTGTCATAGTTGCAGCTTGTATCCAGGGTTTTCCCATGTCCCTCAAAATAATTGCCAAGGAGCTGGGCCTGTCGCTGACCACCGTCAGCCGGGCCCTGAACGGTTTTCCGGAGGTGGCTCTGGGTACCCGGCAGTCTGTGCAGGCGGCCGCCGCGCGCTTGCAGTACCAACCCGATGCGCGGGCCCGTGGTCTGGCCCTCGGGCGGGCGGACGCCATTGGTCTGGTGTTTCCCATCACGCCAGGCGACCTGGGCGATGTGATGTTTCTGGAAGTGGCCGCCACCATGAGCGAGCGCTTTGCCCAGGCGGGGCTGGACTTGCTCATCATTTCCGCTGCCACCGAGGACGAATTGGCCGCCTACAAACGCACCATCGCCAGCCGGCGGGTTGCCGGTTTCATTGTGGCCCGCACCCACGTGCATGACGAACGGCTCATGCTCCTGCAAGCGCAAGACGTGCCCTTTGTGGCCTACGGGCGCAGTGCGGAACTCCAGAGTCCGTTTGCCTGGGTTGACTTTGACAACGTGGCCGGAGGCCGCATAGCCGCCGAACGTTTGCTCGACTTTGGCCATACCCGCATTGGCTATTTGGGCGCCCCGCCGGGCTACAACTTTGCGGCGTTACGCTACCAGGGGTTTTGTGAAACCTTGGCGGCCCGCTCCACACCTTTGTTCCAAGACGCGGTGCGGCGCGACTCCCTGAACCGGCGTTCGGGCTACATTGCCATGCAAGGCCTGCTGGCCTTGCCGCAGCCGCCCACGGCCATTCTAGTGGACAACCACCTGGCCGGCGTAGGGGCGCTGCACGCGGTGTTGCAAAGCGGGCTGGCACCCGGGCGGGACTTGTCGCTGATTATTTATGACGGCATACCAAGCGACTCGGTGCTCAGCAAAAGCGTGACTGCCGTCATGCAACCCACCCCCAGTGAGGTGGGACTGGTGCTGGCCGACCTGATGCTGGCACGGCTCAACGGTGCGCCGGTTGAAACGCTGCAGCGTCTGCGTGTGCCGGTTCTGGTCCCGGGCGACAGTGACGGGCCACTGCGCACGGCCAGTCGAAGCGAGGGTCAGTCCAGGCGTTCCCTCAGGTTGTCGCCGCTTCCGCTACCAGCCAGTCCTTGAGATACGCTACGTCCGCTCGTAGCGCCTTGCCCTGCGGCGCGGTGATGAACAGAGGCTGGTCGGTAGTGACGCTGTGGTGCAGGGGCCGCACCAGCAGACCCTGCACGATCAGCGGCTGCACGATGTGGCGCCAACCCTGCGCCACGCCCTGGCCCTCGATGGCGGCCTGCAGCACGATGGAGTAATCGTTGAAGCGGAACAGCTGCGGCTTGCGCGGCAGGCGCAGGTTGAAGCGGCTTAGCCACTCCTTCCAGTCCATGCGCGGCGCATAGCGTTCTTCCAGCAAGAGCAAAGGGCTGTTGGCCAGGGCCTGCAGGTCGGGCAGGGGATTGGCCTTCAGGAACCTGGGGCTGCACACCGGAAAGATTTCCTCGTCCACAAAATGCCACTTCTGGTAGTTGGCAAAATCGTCCGCGCCCAGCGTGATGGACAGGTCGATGCGCTCGCGCGCCATGTCCAGATCGGTGTCGGTGGTGATGACACGCAGCTCAATATCCGGGTGCTGTTGCTTGAAGCGCGCGATGCGTGGCAGCAGCCACCAGGTGGCGGTGGCGGTGGACACGGCCAGCGTGACCTGGTGTGCCTGCATGCTGCGCACCTCGCGCAGGGCCTGGTCTATCAAGGACAGGCCCATGCCCACCTGCTCCAGCAGATACTTGCCCGCATCAGTGACCCGCACACCCTTGTGCTGGCGCTCGAACAGGGCCACACCCAGGTCGGCCTCCAAGAGGCGCATGGCGTGGCTGACGGCAGGCTGGCTGATCTGCAGGTCTTCTGCGGCGCGGGTGAAGCTGCCACGCCGTGCGGCGGACTCGAAGACCAGCAGGTTGTTGAGGGACTGGTTGGGTTTGGCTTTGGGTGGCACTGGGGCTTTGGACATGAACTGAGTTTATGGCACGCATGAGGTGAGTTGCCATTCACAGCGGACTGGTGTTGGCATATGGTTGCGTGATGACTGAATCCACCCCAGACCACAAAAAGCCCCGCCGCGCCGGTGGCCGCGAACGCCGCGACCCCAAGGCCAAGATCAATGGCCCGGCTTACATCCACCGCAACATCCCCACCTACGACGTGATGGGTGAAGAAAACCTGCAGAAAATCGAAGCCACCGCCGAGCGCATTCTGGCCGAAGTGGGCCTGGACATCCGCGACGATGACGAGTGCCTGGCGATGTTCAAAAAGGCCGGTGCCAAGGTGAACGGCATGCATGTCACCTTCGAGCCCGGTCATGTGCGCGAGATCCTGAAAACCGCACCCAAGGAATTCACCCAGCACGCCCGCAACCCGCAGCGCAGCGTGCAAATCGGCGGCAAGAGCGTGGTGTTCGCCCCGTCCTACGGCTCGCCCTTTGTGATGGACCTGGACCGTGGCCGGCGCTACGGCACGCTGGAAGACTTCCAGAACTTCATCAAGCTGGCCTACGCCTGCCCCTGGCTGCACCACAGCGGCGGCACCGTGTGCGAGCCCACCGACATCCCCGTGAACAAGCGCCACCTGGACATGGTGTATTCGCACATGCGCTATTCGGACAAGGCCTTCATGGGCTCCATCACCTCCGAGGAACGCGCCGAAGATTCCATCGAGATGTCGCGCATCCTCTTCGGCAAAGACTTCGTGGACCAGAACTGCGTCATCCTGGGCAATGTGAACGTCAACTCGCCGCTGTTGTGGGACGGCACCATGACCAAGTCGGCACGCGCCTATGCGCGCGCCAACCAGGCCGCCGTCATCGTGCCCTTTATTCTGGGCGGCGCCATGGGGCCGGTGACCAATGCCGGGGCCATCGCCCAGGCCCACGCCGAAACCATGGTGGGTTGCGCCATCACGCAACTGGAGCGCCCGGGTGCGCCGGTCATCTACGGTAACTTTCTCTCCAGCATGTCGCTGCGCTCGGGCTCGCCCACCTTTGGCACGCCCGAGCCCGCTATTGGCTCCATGGTGATTGGTCAGTTGGCCCGGCGCCTGAACCTGCCGCTGCGCTGCGCCGGCTCGTTCACCACCTCCAAGCTGCCGGATGGCCAGGCTATGCAGGAGAGTGTGATGTCCATGCTGTCCGCCATCCACTGCGGTGCGAACTTCATCCTGCACTCGGCCGGTTTCCTGGACGGTCTCTTGTCCATGAGCTACGAGAAATTCATGATGGATGCCGATTTCTGCGGCGCCCTGCACAGCTACCTGGGCGGTGTGGTGGTGGACGACAACACGCTGGCGATGGGCGCGTTCCAGGAAGTCACGCCCGGCGGCCACTACCTGGGAAGCGCCCACACCATGGCCAACTACACCACGGCGTTTTTTGATTCCACGATTTCCGACAACACGCCGTTCGAGTCCTGGGTGGAAGCCGGCAGCACCGACAGCGCCACCCGTGCAAACACGCGCTGGAAAACCGCCCTGACCGACTACGAGGCGCCCGGCATGGATGTTGCGACCGATGAAGCCCTGAAGGATTATGTGAACCGCAAGAAAGCCGCCCAGACCGACCAATGGTATTGATGCACTGAACAGAAACCAAGACCCCATGTCCCCCGAAAACGATCCCCTGCTGCAACCCTTCCAGCTCAAACACCTGCGGCTCAAGAACCGCATGATGATCACCTCGCACGAGCCCGCCTACCCCGAGGACGGCATGCCCAAGGCCAAGTACCGCGCCTACCATGTGGAGCGCGCCAAGGCCGGCATAGCGCTCACCATGACCGCAGGCAGCGCCACCGTCTCGCGCGACAGCCCGCCGGTGTTCAACAACATCCTGGCGTACAAGGATGAAGTGGTTCCCTACCTCAAAGACATGGTCGATGCCTGCCACGAACACGGCACGGCGGTGATGATCCAGCTCACCCACCTGGGGCGGCGCACCGGCTGGAACAAGGGCGACTGGCTGCCCGCGCTCTCGCCCTCGCACGAGCGTGAGGCCGCGCACCGCGCCTTTCCCAAGAAGATGGAAGACTGGGATATCACCCGCATCCAGAAGGACTATGTGGCGGCTGCCCAGCGCATGCAGGCAGCAGGTATGGATGGCCTGGAAATCCAGGCCTACGGCCACCTGATGGACCAGTTCTGGTCGCCGCTGACCAACCACCTGGATGCCCCCTATGGTGGTTCCATGGACAACCGCCTGCGTTTCACCTTTGAGGTGCTGGGTGCCGTCCGCAAGGCCGTGGGTCCCAACTTTCTGGTGGGCGTGCGCTACACCGGCGACGAAGATTTGCCCGGCGGCTTTGGCCCCAAGGAGGGCATGGAAATATCCAAGCGCCTCAAAGACAGCGGCCTGGTGGACTTTTTGAACGTGGTGCGCGGCCACATCGACACCGATGCGGGTTTGACGGACCTGATCCCCGTGCAAGGCATGCGCAGCTCGCCACACCTGGAGTTTGCAGGCGCCATCCGCGCGGCTACCGGCTTCCCCACTTTTCATGCGGCCAAGATCCAGGACGTAACCACGGCGCGCTTTGCGATTGAAAGCGGCAAGCTCGACATGGTGGGCATGACCCGCGCCCACATGGCCGACCCGCATATCGTGAAGAAAATGATCATGGGCCGCGAAGACACCATTCGCCCCTGCGTGGGCGCCAATTTTTGTCTGGACCGCATCTACCAGGGCGGCGAGGCCTATTGCCTGCACAACCCGGCCACCGGGCGCGAGCTGACCATGCCGCATGAGATCCCCAAGGCACTGATCAATCGCAAAGTACTGGTGGTGGGCGCAGGCCCGGCCGGTGTGGAAGCAGCCCGTGTGGCGTCTGAACGTGGCCACGAAGTGGTGGTACTGGAAGCCGCCAACAAGCCCGGCGGCCAGATCCGCCTGACCGCGCAAAGCCAGCGCCGCCGCGAGATGATCAGCATCATCGACTGGCGCGTGGCGCGCTGCGAAGAGGCCGGTGTGCAGTTCCACTACAACACCCTGGCCGACAGCACGCGCGTGCTGGCCGAAAAGCCGGACGTGGTCATCATCGCCACCGGCGGCCTGCCGCATACCGAGATTCTCAGCAGTGGCAATGAGCTGGTCGACAGCACTTGGGACCTCATCAGCGGCGCTATCAAACCGGGCAAAAACGTGCTGCTGTTTGACGACGCCGGTGACCACGCCGCCTTGCAGGCCGCCGAGGTGATAGCCGCCAGCGGCGCGCATCTGGAAGTGATGACGCCGGACCGCAGCTTCGCCCCCGAGGTCATGGCCATGAACCTGGTGCCCTATATGCGCAGCCTGCAAAAACTGGACGTCACCTTCACCGTCACCTACCGGCTGATGTCGGTAGAGCGCACGGACGCCGGCCTCATCGCCCACGTGGGCAGCGACTATGGCGGCATTCACCAGCAGCGCCTGGTAGACCAGGTCGTCATCAACCACGGCACGCGCCCGCTCGACGACTTGTACCTGGAGCTCAAGGCCGATGCGCTCAATGGCGGCGCGGTGGACTACGACGCGTTGCTGGCGGGCAAGCCGCAGCCGCACAGCCAATCGGTGGGGCAGGGCTACCAGCTGTTTCGCATTGGCGACGCGGTGTCCGCACGCAACACCCATGCGGCCATCTATGACGCACTGCGGCTGGTGAAGGATTTGTAAGCCCGGCCTGGCTTCTTGCCCCGGGCGGCTTGGGGCCGCGCAAAAAAGGCACGGTGAGTGCGACAAATTACCCGTTTGTCGCCGGCTTTCATGCGCCGCCAGGTTTACCGGCCGTTTGCAAGCCTGCAATAATCAGCGTATGCAAACCCTGCGCAACGCCAAACTCATCGCACGCTTCGTGCTGTTGTGGTTTGCGCTGTCCATTGGTGTGGCCGTGGCCTCGCCCCTGGTCAATCCGCAGGGCATGCAGCTGATCTGCTCCGGTGCGGGTTCCATGAAAGTGGTGCTGGCAGGCGATACGGGCAAGGCGCCTGTGAGCAGCCATACGTTGGACTGCCCCTTGTGTGCCAGCATCAGTGCACCGCCCCCCATGGACATCGTGGTGTTCGGGGCGGCGCAGCCCCGGGCCTATGTGCCACCGCAGGTTCTGGCAGAAGCCCAATTTGTGATTCTGGCCGAGCCTCCTCCGGCGCGCGGTCCCCCGGCACGCGCCTGAAGCGAGCACGGGTCTGTCCCGCATGGGGCAGTTCCGGCGCCTTTCTTTCCTGGGAAGTGTCTGGGTTTTCGGTTCGGTCCTGTTAAGTCCTGAGCGGCCTGTGCCGCAGAGGCTTGCAGTCGACCTGCCACTGCCAGCCCACGGCTTTCCCATCTTCCATCGCGCCAGCATGTGCTTTGAACCTGCTGCGCATCGAACCGGTTTCTATGAAAAATACGACTTCTTTTGCCTGGCCATCCCTTGGCAAGGCCTCGCGCCTGTTGCCCGCCCTGTTGCTGGCACTCGCCTCCAACCTGTCCTTCGCCCAACCGGTCACCGTGGTTGAACCCTGGGCGCGAGCCACCGTGCAAGGGCAAAAGGCGGCCGGCGTCTTCATGCGGCTGACTTCGGCAAGCGACCTGCGCCTGGTGTCGGCCTCGTCGCCAGTGGCCGCCTTCGGGCAGGTCCATGCCATGCGCATGGAGGGTGACATCATGAAAATGCAGGCCCTCAAGAATGGACTCGAACTGCCAGCCGGTAAAACCGTGGAACTCAAGCCCGGCAGCTACCACCTGATGCTGATGGATCTGAAGCAGCCCTTGTTGAAGGACAGCACCATTCCCGTGAGTCTGGTATTTGTGGATGCCAAGGGCACGCAAAGCCAGACGGAGGTGACCGTCCCCGTGCGGACCCTGGTGCCTATGGCACCTGCCCAGCAGGCCAGGCACATCGACGCGAGCGAATCCGCTCAGAAGTAAGCCTCCAAGAGCACCGCCCACCTATGACACGCACCCTGTCCACAGAACAGCTTCGCCGCCCCTTGGCGGTGTGGTGGGCTGTGCTCGTGGCCGTGTTGTTCGCCCTTGCCCCTACGCTCACCCATGCGCTGGCCTTTGCCGGGGTGGCGGGTGCACAGCGCATCGACATCTGCACCACCCAGGGTCCCCAAACGATTGCGCCGGACAGCGCGCAGGCTGCGGATTCCCCTGCCGGGCAAGAATCCGCCAGCACCCAGACCCATTGCCCGTTTTGCCTGCACCAGGCAGACCGTTGTGCTCCACCGCCCCCCGCATTGCCATACCTCTTGACGGACCAGGGCCCACAGCAGGAGATAGCGGAGTGCCAGGTCTTTTTCTACTTCGACAAGACCTCCCTGTGGGCGCCCCCGCGCGGCCCTCCCTCTGCCATTTGAATGTGATCTGACAGGCCCCGGGCCTGCCCTCTGGCGTCGCCTTGCTGCGTTGTGCCAGCCATCTCGAATTCATGTGGAGGAAATTTTCATGCAAACCCAAACTGCAGCGGACGCCAGTACCCCATCGCCCAAGCCGCTTTCCCGCAAAAGCCGCATAGCCGCAGCCATTGCCATCGCCTTCCCTTTGTGCCTGTCCACCGCCGTGCAGGCCCAGTCGGCCGCCGCCAACGCAGAGGTCAGCGCGCCGGTCAAGTCCCTGGGCGTGGTCACCGTCACCGGCGGCCAGCCCACCTCCCTGCCCACGCAGATTCCCACCACCATCGAGGGTGTGACCCGTGAGCAGATTGAGCAGACCATCAACGCCACCGACAGCGAAGACGTGCTCAAGTACTTCCCCAGCCTGGTGGTGCGCCGGCGCTACATTGGCGACTACAACCACGCGGTGCTTTCCAGCCGCGCCTCTGGCACCGGCAACAGCGCGCGCTCGGCCGTGTATGCAGACGGCATCCTGCTCTCCAACTACCTGGGCAATGGCGCCACTTACGCGCCGCGCTGGGGCATGGTCACGCCAGAGGAAATCGAGCGCGCCGACGTCATGTATGGGCCGTTCTCTGCCGCCTATCCCGGCAACTCGGTGGGCGTAGTGGTGGACTACGTCACGCGCATGCCGACGCAGTTCGAGGGCCACGCGAAGATATTCACCTCCGAGCAAAGCTTTGATCTCTACAACAGCCACGAAAAAGACTACGCCACACAAGCCAGTGCCGCCCTGGGCAGCAAAAGCGGCGACTGGGCCTGGTGGCTGGACCTGAACCACACCGACAGCCAGGGCCAACCCCTGGTGCTCGCCACCAAGTCGCTCTCCAGCACCGCAGCAGGAGCCAACCCGGTGGCCAGCGGCGCGGTCTATGGCCTGGACAAGACCAACACGCCCTGGTACCTCCTGGGCACCAACACCCAGTACCACACGGTGCAAGACCATGCCAAGCTCAAGCTGGCGTATGACCTGACACCCACCGTGCGCGCCAGCTACCTGTTGGGCAACTGGAAGAACACCTCGGACGGCAAGCCCACCAGCTACCTGAAGGACGCCAGCGGCGCACCGGTCTACAGCGGCAACTATGTGATCAACGGCAACACCTATGGTCTGGCCGGCCTCTTCAACGCCACCAAGGAAAACCTGGACCACTGGATGCACGGCCTCTCGGTCAAGAGCCATACCAAGGGCGTCTTTGATTGGGAACTTGCGGCCAGTCTGGTGGACTACAGCACTGACCAGGCGCGCCAGTCCAGCATCAACAATGCGGCCAACCTCAATGGCACCATGACCGGTGGCAACACGGCCACCCTGACCGACCAGAAGGGCACGGGCTGGACCACCCTGGCGGCTAAAGGCATCTGGCGCCCCGAGGGCAGCGCGGGCGCCCACCGGGTGGACTTTGGCGTGCAGCAAGACAGCTACCAGCTGCACATCAACAAGGTCAACCTCAGTGCCACGGACAACTGGTTCACCAGCAGCGCGGCTAGTGGCATCGCCGGCCTGAATGCCGATGTGGGTGGCCAAAGCAGGCTGCAAAGCCTCTACGGCCAGGACGCCTGGGCCTTTGCCACCGACTGGAAAACCGTGCTGGGCCTGCGTCTGGAGAATTGGAGCGCGTCCGACGGCTATGCCAGGAGCGGGGTGTCCGGTGCGGTCAAGACCGACAGCTACGGGGCGCGCAACGAAGTCTTTGCCTCACCCAAAGCGGCCCTGGCCTATCAATGGAATGCAGACACCGTGCTCAAGGGCTCGGTCGGGCGCGCCGTGCGCATGCCCACCGTGTCCGAGCTCTACGGCTCGACCAGCAAGTGCGCGGACATCGCCACCAAGACCCTGGCCAGTGCCTGCCCTGCGGGCCAAACCTGGTTGAATGACCCCACGCTGCGGCCTGAAAAATCGTGGACCACCGAGCTGACTATGGAGAAAGACCTGGGCGACGGCCTGTTGCGCCTGACCTTCTTTAACGAAGACGTAACGGACTCGCTCTACTCCCAGGCGGTGGGGACCAAGAGCGACGGCACTGCGGTCAATATGGTTCAGAACATCGATGCCATCAGCACCCAGGGCATCGAGATCGCCTTCCAGGGCGAGAACGTCATCACCCGGGGGCTGGACCTGTCGGGCAGCATCACCTATGCCGACTCGCGCATCAAGGCCAACAGCTCGTATGTCGCCACCCCGGGCGACACGATCGGCAAATTGCAGCCGCGTGTGCCGCAGTGGCGCGCCAGCGCCCTGGCCAATTACCACTGGGACGACCAGCTCAGCACCTCGCTGGGCCTGCGTTACAGCGGTGACCAGTTCTCGTCGCTCAACAACACGGATGTCAACGGCTTTGCCTACACCGCTGCGAGCCGCTTTACCGTGCTGGACCTGCGGGTACGCTACGCCATCCAGCCCAAACTGGTGGCGGCCTTCGGTATCGACAACCTGACCAACACCGAATACTGGAACTTCCATCCCTACCCGGGACGTACCTTCACCGCGGAGCTGAAATATGACTTCTGAAACCTGTAAGAAAAGTGCCTCACCCCTGTCGCCAGCCTGGGTGGTCCGTTCTGTCAGGGCCGTGCTTGTTACGACCATGGCGCTGCTCCATCCCGCGTTTGCCCATGAGGGGCATGGCACGGCAGAGAAAGCGCCCGCGGCTGGCGCAGCCTGCGCGAAAGCCTCCATCGAATGTGCCCGTTCCGCATCGCCCGCCTTCGGCCCGGACGGCCGGGTCTGGCTGGTCTGGAGCTTTGCTGATGTGGTGTATGTGTCGGCCTCGGTCGATGGCGGTGCCACCTTCCCCGCAGTGCGTGCAGTGACCGAGAAAATGCCCACGCTGGACGACAACTCGGAGGCGCGCCCCCGGCTCACGCGCGCGGCCGACGGCAGCCTGTTGCTGACCTTCACCCAGCGTGACAGCCATTACACCGGGCGCTTGTTTACCGCGCGCTCGGTAGATGAGGGGCGCACGTTTTCCACGCCGCAGCCCCTGCTCAGCGAGGCCGGACAACGCTTTGGCACGCCCTTGCTGCTGCCCAGCGGGCGCCTGGTGCTGTCGTGGCTGGATCTGCGCAACCAGAAGGCGGCCAAAGCGCGGGGTCAGGTCTACAAGGACACCGGAGTGGCCGTGGCCTGGTCCGATGACAACGGGCAGAGCTTCCAGGGCAAAGGCATTCTTGCGGACTACGCCTGCGACTGTTGCCGCATGGCAGGGGCCGTGGCAGCCGATGGCCACGCCGTGTTCGCCTGGCGCCAGGTGTTTGAGGGCACGACGCGCGACCACGCCGCAGCCCGGCTCAACGATGACGGCACCCTGGGCCCGCTGCGGCGCATCGCCGAAGACGGCTGGAAGATTGACGCCTGCCCCATGCACGGCCCCAGTCTTGCCATCGGCACGGACGGCATGTGGCACGCGGCCTGGTTCACCGGCGCGCCGGGCAAGGCCGGTTTGTACTATGCGCGCTCATCGGACCAAGGGGCAACGTTCAGCGCACCGCAGGTGCTGGGCAATCCCGCCAACAAGCCCACGCGCCCGCAGGTGGTGGCCGGTCCCGGGCAGAACGTCTGGCGCGCCTGGAAAGAGTTTGACGGGCAGACCACGTCGGTGCTGGTGCAGCACTCCAGCGACGCTGGCGCGAGCTGGGGCGCTGCTGTGCAAGCAGCCCGTACATCGGGTGCGAGCGACCATCCCCAATTGCTGGCCCATGGCGATGCGGTCTACCTGTCCTGGCTGACCCGCCTGGAGGGCTATGCCCTCACGCGGCTCCATGGTGCAGGTCTGTGATGCGCCGGGCTGCCGTGCTGTTGTGGCTGGCCATGCTGGTGCCTGCCTGGGCGCAGGCTGAGGCGGCCGAACCCCTGCGTGTCGGCGACATGGCGAAAATCCGCGCATCTTTCAAGGGGCGGCCCTTGCTGCTGCATATCTGGTCCCTGACCTGTGCGCCTTGTCTGGCCGAGATGCCCCAGTGGGCCGAGCGCATCCGCAAAAATCCGGGTGTGGCCTTTGTGTTCATCAACACGGATGGCGCGCGCCAGAGCGCAGCGGCCGCGCGCCGCCTGGCTTTGTACGGCGTCAAACCTGCGCGTTCCATGGTCTATGCAGATGACTTTGTCGAGCGCCTGCAATACGACATCGCGCCCGACTGGCTGGGGGAATTGCCACGCACGCAAGGGCTCTCAGGCCAGGGCGCAAGCTGGGTGGTGCTCGGGCCGGTGTCGGACGCGCAGTTCAGCCAATGGGTGGCAAGCGCCCGGTGACGAACAGGGCCTATTGCAAGAAGCCCATGCTGCCCTTTTTGCCGCCCGCCTTGGGCAGGTCTGCCACCTGCACCGCCTCGCGCTGCTGCAGGCGCGCGTTGCCAAAGCCGGTCATCAGGGCGCGGCGCATCTCGCGTGGCGGCAGCTCGCACAGCTGGTCCAGCACATCGTCCCGCGGCTCGGGCTCAAAATGCGCCCCCCAGCCATGCGCAGCGCGGATTCCCACATACAGGTTGCGGGCAATCTGGCGCGCGGCCTGCAGCGAGGGGGCCTGCACCTCGTACACGTTCATGCGGTTCAAAATCGGCTCGGGAATGCTGCGCTCGTCGTTGGCGGTGGTGATCCAGATCACCTGGCTGGCATCAATCGGCACTTCGGCAAACTCGTCGGTGAAGGCTTGCGCGGTGTCGTGTTCCAGCAGGCTGTAGAGCGCACCCAGCGGGTCGTATTGGGCGTCGCTGCTGGCCTTGTCGATCTCGTCCACCACGATCACCGGGTTGGCATATTCGCCGTCCACCAGGGCCTCGAACACCTTGCCCGGTTTGGCGCCGCGCCACTGCGCGCTCGAGCCCGAGAGCAGCCAGCCCGCCGTCATGGAGCTCATGGGCACCAGGCTCATGCCGGTGCCCAGCAGGTCGGCCAGCTGTTTGGCAAAGTGGGTCTTGCCAATGCCGGGCGGGCCCAGCAGCAATATCGGCGTGACCTCGATGCCGTCAGGGCAATCCTGCGCCAGCGCCACGTGGCGCTTCACGTCGTCCAGCACCTCGGTGAAGTTGGGCAAGGTCTGGTAGAGCGCGGCCATGTCGGGCACGCCCGAGGGTTTGACCTGGAAGCGCTGCGGGCCGCGCTCCAGCATGCGCCGGTAGGTGCTGCGCAGGCTGTCGTGCTCGTCGCTCTGCAGTTTGGCCAGTTTGCGCTCGACGTCTTCGGGGGCGAAGACGCGGCGCATCTGCGCCACCGGCAAGAGAAAAGGAGAAGACTGGGGAACAGCGTTGCGAGTTTCCATGGAGGCCTCCTGTGCAAGAGTTGTCAATCCACACACCAAGCGGAACACACCACCATTCAAGCACAGGCCCACGCCCCTGCACGGCAAACAGAGGGGTCTTTACCGCCCTGTTGCTAAAAATCCACCGCGGGCCGTATGGCCGACGGGTTGACATAGCGCCAGCGGCCCAGCCAGCAGGCACTCAGCAGCGCTGCCAGGCAGGTCAGCGCAATCACCACCATGGGGTGCTGCCAGTCGCCACCGTAGGCGTCGAACATGCTGATCTTCATGGCGCGCACCACCCAGGTCAGTGGCAGCCAGGGGCTGATGCCACTGAACAGCGAGCCACTGAGTTCCACCGGCAAAATGCCGCCCGAGCTCGACAGCTGCACCGCCAGAAAAATCATGGACACCGCCTTGCCCGCGTCGCCCATCACGCGCGTGAGCGCCATCACGATGCACAGGAAGGTGACCGAGGAGAGCGCCAGGGTGCCTGCAAACAGCACGGGTTGCGCCAGCCGGATCTGCAGGCCCCAGACCAGGGTGGCATAGACCATGGCCGCCTGCAGCAGCACGATGGCCAGCGGAATGGCCAGCTTGGCCAGCAGCTTGGCCGGTGCCACAAAGTGCAGGGCATGTTTGGGCAGCACCCGCACGTGGATCAGAAAGGCCGCCACCCCCGCGCCCAGCCACAGGGCGGCGGGAATGATGTTGGGCGCAAAGGCACTGCCGCTGTTGGGCACCGGGGCCTGCATCTCCACCACGGGGCGCACTGAATTGGCCAGGCCCTGGGCACTGCCATCGGGCTTGTCCACCTCAACGGGCAGGCTGGCGGCCAGCAGGTCCAGCCCGGCACTCAGGCGTTCGGCGCCCAGCCTGGCACTTTGCGTGCCCTCGGCCAGCGTGGCAGTGCCTGTGGCCAGCGTGTCGGTGCCGTGGTCCAGTTCATCGAGCAGGCTGTCCTCGGGCAGCTTTTGCACCATGCTGCGAATGCCCTGGTTCATGGCGCGCACGCCGGTGGCAAGCGCCCCCACCCCGCTGCTGAGTTTGTCGGCGCCCTCGGTCAGCTTGCCCTGGGCCTCGGAAGCCGCATGCATGCCGATGTCGAGCTGGGTTACGCCATCAAGCAGCAGGTCCAGGTTGTCGTTCACCCGGGCGGGCACCAGGATACTGTCGCGCGCCTGGTTGCGAAAGCTGCCCACGCTATCGCGCACGCTCTGGCTGCCAGCCTGCAGTTCGGTCATGCCGTGGCCGAGTTCAAGCTGCCCGGCGGCGAGCTGTTCGGCCCCGGCCTTGAGGCGTTCGAGCTCGCTGTTGCGCGGGTGCTTGGCATCCAGGGTCTTCAGGCCCGCGCCCAACTGCTTGAAGCCGCCGCTGAGCTGGTCCACGCCGCTGTTGACGCGCTGCGCGCCGCTGGCCGCCTGGCGCGCGCCGGTGGTCAAGGGCAACATGCCTTTGTTCAACTCGTGCGCACCGGCGCGCAGCTGGTCCACGCCTTCGCGCAGCCGCTCCACACTGCGCTGCGAACCGGCGGCATTGAGCAGCACCAGCTTCCAGCGCCGCTCGTTGAGGCTCTCGTTGACATCGTGGCCGAGCTCGCGTGCAAAGTTGCGCGCCAAGAGGGCACTCTCGAAGTTGTTGCCCTCCGAGGCCACCACCGTGAGCTTGCCCGCCCCGGCCTCGTGGCCGGGAATGGCGTTGGAGCTGAAGTCGCGCGGAATCACCAGCGCAAAGGCCAGGCGGCCGCTGCGCACTGCGGCGCGCGCCTCGAGCTCGCTGTTGAAATCCTGGAAGCCAAAGGTCTGGCGCTGGCGCAAGGTGTTGGCCACCTCCCATCCTGCATTGAACACCTGGCCCCGGTACTCCACCCCGGCGTCCAGGTTCACCAGGCCCACCGGCAGGGTGTTGATACGCGCGGCCGGGTCCCACACGCTGGAGAGGTAGATGAAGGCGTACAGCGCCGGGATGAAGACCACCAGCACCGTGGCGCCAATCAGCTTGGGGAAGCGGGCAAAAAACTGCAGCTCCAGGCGCAGCACAAACAGGACTTGTCGTACGGCTTTCATGTGCTCACCCTTGGACCCTCGTGTGCGCCGTGGCCCTGGGGCGGGCACGGCATTTTTATTGGCTGGCCCATTGTCGCTCAGGCCCGCAGGCTGTGTGTTGGTGGGCCGCGACGCCCCTGCGGTTGACCCCGATGGCTTTGCCGCTGATACTTTGCGCGCCACCACGCCGGCGGCGCCAACAACATACAAGCCATGGCCCTGATGAACGACGAACAGGCTCGCGCCTATATGCACAAGCTGCTGGCGGCCATGAGCCAGTCGGGTGGCTCCGACCTGTTCATTGCGCATGACTTCCCGCCCAGCATGAAGGCCAACGGCAGCATGCAGCCGCTCACCCAGCAAAAGCTCAATGGCGAGATGACGCGGCTGCTGGCCGAGTCGTTGATGAACGACAAGCAGCGCGCCGAATTTGCCAAGGAACTGGAGTGCAACTTTGCCATCTCCATCCCCGGCGTGTCGCGTTTTCGGGTCAACGTGTATGTGCAGCAGCAAAACGTGGCCATGGTGGTGCGCACCATTGCCTCCGAGATCCCCAACTTCGAAAAGCTCGACCTGCCGCCGGTGCTCAAGGAGGTGATCATGAACAAGCGCGGCCTGGTGCTGGTGGTGGGCGGCACGGGCTCGGGCAAGTCCACCACGCTGGCGGCGCTGATTGACTACCGCAATGCCACCTCGGCCGGGCACATCATCACCGTGGAAGACCCGGTGGAGTATGTGCATGCGTCCAAAAAATCGCTGATCAGCCACCGCGAGGTAGGCG
>CANCCF010000029.1 GCA_947374485.1 Comamonadaceae bacterium
CCGACAAACAGCACCGAGCCCACGGGCGGCGTGAGCAGGCCAATGCCCAGGTTCACCATGATGATGATGCCGAAGTGCACCGGGTCCACGCCCAGGGTCTTGACCACCGGCAGCAGGATGGGTGTGAGGATCAGGATCAGCGGCGCCATGTCCATCAGCGTGCCCAGGATCAGCAGCATGATGTTGACCAGGAACAGGATCACATAGGGGTTGCTGCTGAGTGAAGTGAACAACAGGGTGATCTTCAGCGGAATCTGCATCAAGGTCATCACATAGCCGAAGGTGGCGGCAAAGC
Organism: Comamonadaceae bacterium; assembly: GCA_947374485.1. Classification (GTDB taxonomy): domain Bacteria; phylum Pseudomonadota; class Gammaproteobacteria; order Burkholderiales; family Burkholderiaceae_C; genus Allorhodoferax. The sequence goes on from CANCCF010000029.1 coordinate 296, forward strand.
CGATCAAGATCATCACCACGGTGACGGTTTTGACCGTGCGGTGCACCAGCTTGGGCAGGTCGCGCCACTGGTAGTCGCGGTAGATGAACATGGTGACAAAGAAGGCCCAGATCACCGCGATGGAGGCCGACTCGTTGGCCGTGAACACGCCGCTCATGATGCCGCCCAGGATGATGACCATGGTCATCAGGCCCCACATGGCTTCGACGCAAATCTTCAGCGCCTGGCGCATGGGGATCACCTCGCCCTTGGGGAAGTTGCGCTTGCGTGCCACAAACAGGCAGTACGCCGCCAGCATGGCGCCCAGCAACAGGCCGGGCACCAGCCCCGCCAGAAACAGTGCGGCCACCGAGACCGAACCGCCTGCAGCCATGGAGTAGATCACCATGTTGTGGCTGGGCGGAATCAGGATGGCCTGCACCGAACCGCTGACGGTGAGGGCGGTGGAGAAGTCACGCGGGTAGCCCTTGCGCTCCATCTCGGGAATCAGCACCGTGCCGATGGAGGCGGTATCGGCCACGGCCGAGCCGGAGATGCCGCCAAAAAAGGTGGAGGCCAGGATGTTCACCAGCGAGAGGCCGCCGCGCACAAAGCCCACCAGCACGCTGGCAAACTGCACCAGGCGGCGCGACATGCCGCCCTCGGCCATCAGGGCCCCGGCCAGCACGAAGAAGGGAATGGCCAAGAGCGAAAACTTGTTGACGCCACTGGCGAGCTGGATCATCACCGCGTCCAGCGGCAGGTCGATCCACAGGGCGCCGCACAGCGAGGCCAGGCCCAGCGCGTAGGCCACGGGCATGCCCGCCAACATGAGCAGCACAAAGCTGCCCATCAATACGAGTGCGTCCATGCTCAGGCTCCTTCGGGGGTGGCGGTGGTTTCTTCCAGCGCGTGGTCAAACACGACCACGGCGCGCGCATGCTGCGAGCCATAGGCCATCTTTTCCAGCACAAAGGCCAGCGTCATCAGCGCACCCAGGGGCAGCGGAATGTAGGTCACACCCACCGGCAGCCAGGGCAGCTCGGCCAGCGTCTGGCCCATGGTGCCCATCACAAGCTGGCTGCCATAAAACATGCCAAACAGGCAGACCGCGGCCATGGCCGCATCCACCGCGTATTCACACACTTTTTGCAGGGCGCCGGGCAGCCGGTCGGTCAGCATGGCCACGGCAATGTGGGCACCGGCGCGGTAGGCCGCGGCGGCTCCTGTGAAGGTGAAGATCACCATCAGCAAAATGGCAATGGGCTCGGGCCACTGCGCCCCAAAGCCCAGCACATAGCGGGCAAACACGCCGATGGGGATGATGATGCTCATGAAGAAGATGGCAATGCCTGCGGACCAGATGGCAAACAGGTAGAGCCGGTCCAGCATCCTGTGGAGGGGTTCATTCATACAAATCGGCGTGTAGGTTTTGCGTGCAGGTTTTACTTGACCGCTTCGATGCGCTTGATCAGGTCGGCGTAGGGTGCGCCGTATTTGGCACGCACACCCGCGGTAGCGTCATAGAAGGCCTTCTGGTCCACGGCGACAAATTCCACGCCAGCGGCCTTGAGCTTGACGGTGTATTCGGCCACGCTCTTGTCCCACAACACGCGCTGTTCCTGCTGTGCTTCCTTGGAGAACTTCTGCACCAGGGCCTGCTCGTCCTTGCTCAGCTTGTCCCAGGTGACGCGCGACATGACGAAGATTTCAGGAATGATCAGGTGGTTGGTCTGCGCGTAGTACTTGGTACCGGCGCTGTAGTGGTTGGAGGTGTACATGCTGGGCGGGTTGTTTTCGGCGCCATCGAGCACGCCGGTCTGCAGTGCGCTGAACACTTCGCCATAGCCCATGGCAATGCCATTGCCGCCCATGGCGTTCATGGTGTCCACAAACAGGGGGTTGCCCATCATGCGCACCTTCATGCCCTTGAGGTCGCCCGGCACCTTGACCGGCTTCTTGGTATAGAGGCTGCGCGAGCCGCCGTCCATCCAGCCCAGGGCCACCATCTTGGCGGGGCTGGCGGTGATCTTGTCCAGCAGCTCCTGCCCTATGGGGCCGTCGATCACGGCGCGCATATGGGCTTCGTTGCGGAACACAAAGGGCATGTTGAACACGTTAACTTCAGGCACCACGGTACCCACGGGGCCGAGCGAGGTGCGCAGGATGTTGATGGCGCCCACTTGCACCTGCTCGATCATTTCCTTCTCGCCGCCCAGCACACCGCTGGGGAACATCTGCAGCTTGAACTTGCCGTTGGTGGCGGCCTCCAGTTTCTTGCCCAGGTTCTCGATCGCCACCACATTGGGGTAGCCCGGGGGGTGCACGTCGGCGGCTTTGAGCACGGTTTGTGCTGAGGCGCTCAAGGGCGCGGACAGCGTGAATGCGGCCATGGATGCCATGGCGAGCGTGAGAAGTTGGCGGCGAAATGTCATGGGAGTCTCCTTCAGTGGTTCAGGTGGGGGTTATTGGAACGGGTGTGGCTGGCATGGAAAACCGGGCGGCAGGCTCGGGCAGGCCCTGCACCTGGGGCAGATGGATGGCGAACAGGCCGCCGTCGTGCTCGCTTTGGTCGGCAGCCACGGTGGGGCTGATGCTGGTCATGTACAGCGTGTGCAGATCGGCGCCGCCAAAGGCGCACATGGACGGCTTTTTCACCGGCACGGCAACCGTCATGTCCAGCACACCCTGCGGGGTGTAGCGGTGCACCAGCCCGGCATCGATGCCGCAGATCCAGTAGCAGCCATCGCTGTCCATGGCCGCGCCGTCGGGTCGCCCGGCAAAGCCCGCCATGTCGATGAAGGGGCGCGGCGCGCTGGGCGTGCCGGTGTGGGTGTCGTAGTCATAGACCCAGCTCTGGCGCACGGTCTTGTGCGAGTCGGTCAGGTACATGCGGCGGCCGTCGGGGCTGAAGGCCATGCCGTTGGGCGTGACAAAACCGCCCAGCAGGCGGCGCAAGCTGGCATCGGGCTGCAGCTGGCAAATCTGGCCCACCGCGCGCCCGGCCAGCATGTCGATGAACATGCTGCCTGCCATGAAGCGGCCCTGGCGGTCGCAGCGGCCGTCGTTGAAGCGCATGCCGGGCAGGGCGTGGTCGGCCTGGGCGATGGCGGTAAAGCCCAGCGCCTCGTCGCGGCTCACGTCAAGCAGATAGAAGCCGCTCTCGGCGCCGCACAGCAGTTGCCCGGGCTGGCTGGCCAGGCTGATGCAGCCCAGCATTTGCGGCGCGCTCCAGCTGTGGCTCTGGCCGCTTTGCAGACGGTAGCGGTACAGGCGCTTCTCGGGAATGTCGACCCAGTACAGCGCCTGCTCGGTGGCATGCCACACCGGGCTCTCACCGGTGTTGTTGCGCGGCTGCAGTGCCAGCTCGGCCTGCAGGCGGGTCACGCTGGTCAGGGCCATGGGCTCAGGCGCCGTTCTTGTGGGCGGTCATGGGAATGCCCGCCATGAGAAAGCCGCCGCCCTGGTATTGCACCGTGGGGTCACTCAGGTCGGGCTCGGGGGTGCGGGCATAGATGGCGTCACGGAACACGTCCGAGCTGTCCTGCGGCCGGTAGCCAATGGTGCGCACACTGCTGTTGTCGTACCAGGCCACCGCGTTGTCGGAGATGCCGAAGATGATGCTGTGGCCCAGCACCGGCGTGGTCAGGCAGGCGGTGATGAGGCGGTGCAAATCGTCAAAGCTCAGCCAGCTGGCCAGCATGCGGCGGTCCTTGGGCTCGGCAAACGAGGAGCCAATGCGCAGGCAGGCGGTCTCGATGCCGTAGCGGTCGAAGTACATGCGCGAGAGGTCTTCACCAAAGGCCTTGGAGACACCGTAGAGACTGTCCGGGCGCGCTGGGTGCGCCGGGGTGATGGTCTCGTTCTGGCGGTAAAAGCCAGTGACGTGGTTGGAGCTGGCGAAGATGACGCGCTTGACGCCATGCTGGCGCGCGGCCTCGTACAGGTTGTAAACGCCGACGATATTGGCTTGCAGTAGGGTGTCCCAGGCGCCTTCCGTGGCCATGCCGCCCATGTGCACAATGGCTTGGCAGCCCTGGACCATCGTGGACACCTGCGCCGCATCAGACAGGTCGGCCAGCACCATCTCTTCACCGGCCTGGGCCGGTCCCATATCCACCCGGTCCGACAGGCGCAGCACATCGCAGTTGGCCTTCAGGCGCTCGCGCAGGGCAATGCCAATGCCGCCTGCGGCACCGGTCAAGAGCAATGTGTGGTGTACTTTCATGGTCATTAAAAACTAAATTCTTGTCTGTTGTACGTTGTCTGATGTGTTAAATTGTCGAGACCGCAAGCAGCCCCGTCAAGGACTTTTCCATGGACCTGGTACAAACCCCTAGACCCACGCCACCCGCCACGGGAGCCGGGCTGGCCGCCCCAACCACGCGGCCACGCCGTGTGCGTGGACTGGTCAACGAAGTCATGGAAAGCCTGGCCGCCAGCATCCGCCAAGGTGACATCAAACCCGGCGACAAGCTGCCCACCGAGGGTGAAATCGTGGCCCGCTTTGATGTGAGCCGCACCGTGGTGCGCGAGGCTATCTCCCGTTTGCAGGCCAACCGCCTGGTGGAAACGCGCCACGGCGTGGGCACCTTTGCGCTGGCACCCGAGGCCAGTGGCAACTTCAAGATCGCGGCGGTGGACTTTGCCACCGTGGCCGACGTGATTGCCCTCTTGGAGCTGCGCATCAGCCTGGAAACCGAAGCCGCAGGCCTGGCCGCGCAGCGCCGCACCGATGCCAACCTGAAGAGCATGCAGGACATGCTGGATGCGTTTACTGCCGCCATTGAAGAAGACTCGGACGCCGTGCCCTCGGACTTCCAGTTCCACATGGAGGTGGCGCGCGCCACCGGCAACCGCCACTTCGCCGATCTCATGACGTATCTGGGCACCATGATCATTCCGCGCACCCGCGTCAACACCCCCAATAGTGCGCCCGAAGGCCGCCTGGCCTACCTGCGCCGGGTGCACGGCGAGCACGAAAGCATCTTCAGCGCCATCCGCAACCAGGACACGGATGCGGCCCGCGCCGCCATGCGCACCCACCTGGCCAACAGCAAGGACCGGCTGAAAAGATCCCAGACTGAATCCGTCTAGTTGTATGATGACTGATATTTAGCGGTGGCATCCCGGCTGCCGGAACCTGGAGCGCCGCCCATGTCAGAGTCTTTTTCATCTTCGCCCGCCCACCCCGGCACAAACCCCGGCGCCAGCCCCACCCTCACCGCCATGCGCGTCATTCCCGTGGCCGGGCGCGACGGCATGCTGCTCAACCTGAGCGGCGCGCATGCCCCCTTCTTCACGCGCAACCTGGTGCTGCTGACCGACAGCAGCGGGCGCACCGGTGTGGGCGAAGTGCCCGGTGGCGAAAAAATCCGCCAGACCCTGGAAGACGCCAAGCCCCTGCTGATCGGCCGTCCTTTGGGCCAGTGGAACGCCCTGCTCAATACCATGCGCGAAGCCTTCGCCGCCCGCGACAGCGGTGGGCGCGGCCTGCAGACGTTCGATTTGCGCATTGCCATCCACGCCGTGACCGCCGTGGAAAGCGCCTTGCTCGATTTGCTCGGCCAGTTTTTAAATGTGCCGGTGGCCGCCCTGTTGGGTGATGGGCAGCAGCGCGACAAGGTGGCTGTGCTGGGTTATCTGTTCTACGTGGGCGACCGCAGTGCGACCGACCTTCCCTACGCTAGCGAGCCTGATGAGGCCGACAACTGGAAGCGCCTGCGCCACGAAAAGGCGCTGGATGCCGACGCCGTGGTGCGCCTGGCCGAGGCCGCGCACGCGCGCTACGGCTTCCAGGACTTCAAGCTCAAGGGGGGAGTGCTGCGCGGTGAGGAAGAAGTCGAAGCCGTGCAGGCCCTGCATGCGCGCTTTCCCAAGGCCCGCATCACCCTCGACCCGAACGGCGGCTGGCTGCTGAAAGACGCGGTGCGCCTGTGCCGTGACCAGCACGCGGTGCTGGCCTATGCCGAAGACCCCTGCGGTGCCGAAGGCGTGTTCAGCGGGCGCGAGGTGCTGGCTGAATTCCGCCGCGCCACCGGCTTGCTCACCGCCACCAACATGGTGGCCACCGACTGGCGCGAACTCGCCCATTCCCTGGCTTTGCAGTCGGTGGATATTCCGCTGGCCGACCCGCACTTCTGGACCATGCAGGGCAGCGTGCGCGTGGCGCAGACCTGCCAGACCTGGGGCCTGACCTGGGGCTCGCACAGCAACAACCACTTCGATGTGTCGCTGGCCATGTTCACCCATGTGGCCGCCGCCGCACCCGGCAAGGTCACCGCCATCGACACGCACTGGATCTGGCAGGACGGCCAGCGGCTCACCCAAAGCCCGCTGCAGATCGTGGACGGCAGCATCACCGTGCCCACAAAACCCGGCCTGGGCGTGGAGCTGGATATGGTGGAAGTGGAAAAGGCACACCAGCTCTACCTGCAGGAAGGCCTGGGTGCGCGCAACGATGCCATGGCCATGCAATACCTCATCCCCGGCTGGAGTTTTGATGCCAAGTCGCCCTGCCTGGTGCGCTAGACCGGGTTAAATTGCGTTCATGCACACACCCACCTCGATACCCGCTGAAGCGATAGACCCCCGCGCCGCACCACTGGAATTTTTGCAGCAGCTCTATGCAGCAGCTGTCCGCCGCGCCCTGCCGCTGCACACCCTGGGCGCCTTTTTGCCGCCACCCCCCAAAGGCCGCACCGTGGTGGTGGGTGCGGGCAAGGCGGCTGGTGCCATGGCGCATGCGGTGGAAGCCCTGTGGCCACAGGACGCACCGCTCACCGGTCTGGTGGTTACGCGCTACGGCCACACGCCCGAGCGCCCCGCGGGCCTGGCGCCGCGCATCGAGATTCTGGAGTCCTCGCACCCGGTGCCCGATGCCGCCGGGCTGGCCGCGGCCGAACGCATCATGGAATTCCCCAAGGGCCTGACCGAAGACGATCTGGTGCTGTGCCTGATTTCGGGTGGCGGCTCGTCGCTGCTGACCTTGCCCGCCGAGGGCATGGGCCTTGCAGACAAGCAGCGCGTCAACCAAGCCTTGCTGGAAAGCGGCGCGGGCATTGGCGAGATGAACTGCGTGCGCAAGCACCTCTCGCGCATCAAGGGCGGACGCCTGGCGGCCGCCTGCGCACCGGCGCGCGTGCTGACGCTGCTGATCAGCGACGTGCCCGGTGACGAGGCCAGCGTGATTGCCAGCGGCCCCACCGTGCCGGACGCGACGACCTGTGCCGATGCGCTGGCGATTCTTGCGCGCTACCAAATCGACATCCCCGAAGCCGTGGCCGCGCACCTGCGCAGTGGCGCGCTGGAGACGGTGAAGCCGGGCGACGCGGTGTTTTCCAACAGCGCCGTGCACCTGATTGCCACGCCCCAGCAGTCGCTGGACGCGGCGGCCGAAGCAGCCCGTGCGGCGGGCATCACGCCCTACATCCTGAGCGACGAGATCGAAGGCGAGTCGCGCGAAGTGGGCAAGGTACACGCGGCGCTGGCGCGCGCGGTGGCGCTCAAGGGTCAACCCTTTGCCAGGCCCTGTGTGATCCTGAGCGGGGGCGAGACCACGGTGACGATTCGCCCGCGCCAACCCGGTGCGGCGCGTGGACGCGGCGGGCGTGCAGGCGAGTTCTGCATGGGCCTGGCGCTGGCCCTGCAGGGGCAGCCAGGGGTGTATGCGCTGGCGGCCGATACCGATGGCATCGACGGCGTGGAAGACAACGCCGGCGCCTTTGTTACCCCCGACACGCTGGCGCAGGCCATGGCCAAGGGCATGAAGCTCAGCGACTACCTGGACCGCAACGACGCCTACGGCTTCTTTGACGCACTGGGCGCCCTGTTTGTCACCGGCCCCACGCACACCAACGTGAACGATTTCAGGGCCCTGCTGGTTCTGTAGCGCGCCGCAGGTTCAAGCCGCCAGTGCCTCGGCCTCCCGGATGCCCATGGCGTCGAGGGCGGCTGCCAGGTGGGCCACGCTGCGGTCCACGTTGTGCAGCTTCTCCAGGCCAAAGAGGCCAATGCGGAAGGTCATGAAGTCAGCCGGTTCGTCGCATTGCAGCGGCACACCGGCAGCGGTTTGCAGGCCCAGGGCGAGGAACTTTTTGCTGCTCTGCATCTCGGCGTCGCCGGTGTAGCTCACCACCACACCCGGGGCCTGGAAACCGTCGGCGGCCACGCTGGGGATGCCACGGCGTTCGAACAGCGCGCGCACCTTTTGGCCCAGGGCGATCTGCTCCTGGCGCACCTTTTCAAAACCGTAGCCACGGGTTTCCACCATCACCTCGCGCAGGCGGATCAGCGCGTCGGTGGGCATGGTGGTGTGGTAGGCGTGGCCACCCTTTTCATAGGTCTCCATGATCTGCAGCCATTTCTTCAGGTCGCAGGCAAAGCTGGAGCTGGTGGTGCCATCGATCGCGGCGCGCGCGCGGGCGCTCAGCATCACCATGGCGCAGCAGGGTGAGCCGCTCCAGCCCTTTTGCGGCGCGGTGACCAGCACGTCCACACCCAGCGCCTCCATGTTCACCCACAGGGCGCCGGAGGCTATGCAGTCCAGCACAAACAAACCACCCACCGCGTGCACCGCATCGGCCACTGCGCGCAGATAGTCGTCGGGCAGGATCATGCCGGCCGAGGTTTCCACGTGCGGGGCAAACACCACATCGGGCTTTTTCTCCTGGATGGTGGCCACCACCTCGGCAATCGGGCAGGGCACCCAGGGGGACTGCCTGCTGTCATTAACGCGGCGCGCCTTGAGCACGGTGGACTCGCTGGGGATGTGGCCCATGTCGAAGATTTGCGTCCAGCGGTAGCTGAACCAGCCATTGCGAATCACCAGCGCTTTTTTGCCGGTGGCGAACTGCCGCGCCACGGCTTCCATGCCGAATGTGCCGCTGCCGGGCACCAGGGCCACCGAGGGCGCGTGGTAGACCTCTTTCAACATGGCGGAGATGTCACGCATCACGCCTTGAAAACGCTGCGACATGTGGTTGAGCGCGCGGTCGGTGTAGACCACCGAAAACTCAAGCAATCCGTCCGGGTCGATCTGGGGTACGAGTCCTGCCATGGTGTGTCTCCGTTACGTTGTTGTGGTCTCAAAGGGGAAACCAGCTTAGCACGCCGGGGCGTTTTCCGCTCCCGCCAGAAACCCGCGCACCGGCAGCTCCGTGCCGCGCTGAATCCAGTTGGTGCTGGCATAGGCGGTGCGCGCATCCGTCACATGCAAGGTGTAGGCATGGCGTGAGTGGGCTGAGCGGTTGGGCGCGCTGTAGTGCGGCAGCAGGCCGTGGAAGACCACCAGCGTACCGGCCTTCACTTCCAGCGGCACGGCGGTGCTGCGGTCGGGCCAGGGCGTGGCGTCCAGCTTTTCCATGTGTACTCCATCGCCTGCGCGCACAAAGCGCTCGCGCAAGGGACCCCGGTGGCCGCCGGGCTGCACCCACAGGCAGCCGTTGTCCAGGGTGGCGTCTTCCAGCGCAAACCAGAAGGTGGTGACGCTGATGGGCGTGCTGTCAAAGAACGTGGCGTCCTGGTGCCAGCCGACCTCGCCGCCTATGCCGGGCTGCTTGAAGATGTACATCGACTGCCATATCTGCGGCTCAGCCAGGCCCAGGCTGCGCGCCACCGCGTGCAGCGCCGCGCCGCGCGAGAAGGCGCCAAACACCGGGTCCAGGTCGTGCATGGCATGGCCGATCTTGTTGATGGACAGGGCCTTGGCTTGCTTCAAATGACCCTGGTCATCAAAGGCTTCTTCTTCGAAAAAGCAACTGCTGCGGGTAGCCGAATCCAGAAAGTAGCGGTCCACCGCGCGCACCTGTTCGTTGGTGGTGAAGATGGTCTTGCTGCTGGCCGGATCGAAGGCCTCCACCATCTGTTCGGCACGCGCGCGCAGCGTGGCCATTGCAACAGTGCTTTTGAAATCCGGCAGGGCCAGGTAGCCCTGCTGCTGGAAATGCTGGATTTGTGCGGGGGTGAGTGGAGTGGGTGGGGCCATGGGTCTATGCTACGGCCTTGGAGCCCGTGGCTCCGGATTTTTGTGGAGCATCTGTGAACCTGGAACCCCTGATACAACTCACCCGCGGCGGCCTGCAGGAGTGCCTGCATTTTGGCGCGGTGGCCGTCGTCAACACGCGCGGCAAGCTCACCGCCTGCGTGGGCGACGCGCACCTGCGCACCTTCAGCCGCTCGACCCTGAAAGCCTTGCAGGCCCTGCCCTTTGTGGAGGCCGGTGGCCCCGCGCAGATGGGCTTCACCCAGCCGGAAGTGGCCATGCTGTGCGCCAGCCACAACGGCGAAGATGCGCACGTGGCGGCGGCCGAATCCATGCTGGGCAAAGCGGGCCTGAACGTGCGCACCTTGCGTTGCGGCTGCCACATACCGGGCCTGTTTACCCTGCTCGATCAGGCTCCCCCCGAAGGGCTGGAATTTGACGAGCGCCACAACAACTGCAGCGGCAAGCACGCCGGTTTTCTGGCGCACTGTGTTCAACAAGGCTGGCCTACCGAGGACTACATCGCGGTGGACCACCCGCTGCAACAGGCCATACGCCGTGACGTGGCCCGCGCCGTGGGCATGGACGCTGACGATCTCAAAATGGGCATAGACGGCTGCTCGGCGCCCAACTACGCCATGCCCCTGTCCAAGCTGGCCTATGGCTATGCGCGCCTGGCCAGTGGCGCGGCGGACGCGGAATTTGGCCAGAGCTTTGCCACGCTGTCAGACGCCATGACGGCGCAGCCCTTCATGGTCAGCGGCACCGGCCGCAACGACCTGGCCTTCATGCAGGCCGGGCGCGGCGACTGGGTCAGCAAGGTGGGCGCCGACGGTGTGCAAGTGATCGGCAGCAAGAGCCGGGGCGAGGCGCTGGCCATCAAGATCATCGACGGCAACAAGCCCGCCCTGTTTGCCACCAGCGTGGAAGTGCTGGACCAGCTGGGCTGGCTCGATGACGCGCAGCGCAAACTGCTGGAGCCCTGGCGTGCGCGCACCCTGCGCAATGCGCGCGGCCTGAAAGTCGGCGAGCGGCTTCCCCTTTTCCGGATGCAAATTCCATGAACACACAGATCAGCCTGATAGGCGCCCCCACCGACATCGGCGCCGGTATGCGCGGCGCCAGCATGGGGCCTGAAGCCCTGCGCGTGGCCCAGCTCACCCGCACGCTGGAGTCGCACGGCTTGCAGGTGCAGGACCGTGGCAACCTCACGGGACCCAGCAACCCCTGGCTGCCGCCCGCCAACGGCTACCGCCATCTCGACGAGGTCGTGGCCTGGAACCGCACCCTGCACGATGCCGTCTATGCCGAATTGAAACAGGGCCGCCTGCCCATGGTGCTGGGCGGCGACCATTGTCTGGGCATCGGCAGCATCAGCGCCGTGGCGCGCCACTGCCGCGACACCGGCAAACAGCTGCGCGTGCTGTGGCTCGATGCCCATGCCGACTTCAACACCAACAGCCTCACACCCAGCGGCAACATCCACGGCATGCCGGTGGCCTGCCTGTGTGGCTTTGGCCCGCAGGCGCTGATTGAAATCGGTGGCCAGGTGCCAGCCATCCATGCCAAGTGCGTGCGGCAAATCGGCATCCGCAGCGTCGACCAGGGTGAAAAGCGCTTTGTGCACGAACAGGGCCTGGAGGTGTTTGACATGCGTTTCATTGACGAGATGGGCATGCGCGCCACCATGGAGCAGGCGCTCTCGGGCATGGATGACAACACCCATCTGCACGTGAGCTTTGACGTGGATTTTCTGGACCCGGCCATCGCCCCCGGCGTGGGCACCACCGTGCCCGGCGGCCCCAGCTACCGCGAGGCGCAGCTGTGCATGGAGATGATTGCCGACACCGGCCGCATGGCCTCGATGGACGTGATGGAACTCAACCCCGCGCTCGATGAGCGCAACCGCACGGCCGAGCTGGCGGTGGATTTGATCGAGAGCCTGTTTGGCAAGAGCACCCTGATGCGCAAGACCTGAACCTGTTGTCCACCCGGAGGAAACGCATATGAACCCGATGAAGTCGTCCAGTGAACCTTCCCCCGAGCGTGCGCACATGGGTGCTGCCGAATGGCAGCAACGCGTGGAGCTGGCGGCCTGCTACCGGCTGGTGGCGCTCTATGGTTGGGACGACCTCATCTTCACCCACATCTCGGCCCGGGTGCCGGGGCCGGAGCACCATTTCCTGATCAACCCCTACGGACTGATGTTCGGTGAAGTCACCGCCTCCAGCCTGGTGAAGGTCGATCTGGACGGCAACAAGGTGGACCACAGCCCCCATGACATCAACCCGGCCGGCTTCACCATCCACAGCGCCGTGCATGCCGCGCGCGACGATGCCAACTGCGTGCTGCATGTGCACAGTATCAACGGCGTGGCCGTGTCCGCGCAGGAGGACGGCGTGCTGCCCTTGTCGCAGCATTCCATCTTTGTGTTGTCGTCGCTGGGCTACCACGACTACGAGGGCGTGGCCCTGGAGGCCGATGAAAAACCCAGGCTGGTGCGCGACCTGGGTGACAAGCGCTTTCTGATGCTGCGCAACCACGGCCTGCTCACCGTGGGGCGCTCTGTGGCGGAGGCCTTTGTGGCCATGTATTTCTTCGAGACCACCTGCATGATCCAGCTGCGCGCCATGGCCGGTGGCACGCCCTTGCGGCGCATCAGCACCCCGGTGCTCGACGGTGCGCAGCGCCAGATGGACGTGGTGACGCGCGGTGCCGGTTTCGGCCTGGCCTGGCCTGCGTTGCTGCGGCGACTGGACGCCAGTGGCGCCAACTACGCGCAATAGTGGCCACAAGCTTGTGACCGCACTTCGCATCACCGTGCTGGGCGGCGGCTCCGTGGGGCTCGCCATTGCAGCGAGCTACGCGCAGGCAGGCGCCGATGTCACCCTGCTGGTCCGCGCAGCGGCCATACAGCCGCTGCGCGAGGCTGGCATCACCGTCAGTGGCGTGTGCGGTGAGCACCACCTTGCGCCCCGGCAAATCAAAGTGTCTGACGTGGAGAACCCGGGTGCAAAAGACCTCGGCTGCGATGTGTTGATTGTGGCCACCAAGGCCTACCAGGTGCGTGACGCGCTGGCCCGGTTGATGCAAAAGACAGACCGCGCTGGCCTGCCACGCGCGGTGCTGCTGCTGCAAAACGGTTGGGGTTCCGCCAGCGAGGTGCGCGACCTGCTGCCCGGGACCGTGGCGGTGTTCTCCAGCATCATGATGATTGGCTTGGAGCGCAGAACACCCAGCCACGTGCACATCAATGTGCAGGCCAGTCCGGTGCGTGTGGGAACGCTGTTTGGCGCCGCGCCCGAGGCCATGCGCGTGGCCGTGGCCTGCGGCCAGGCGGGCTATTTGCCCATCGTCTACGAAGACGCCATTGAAGCGGCCATTCTCAACAAGTTCCTCTTCAACACCTGCCTCAACGCCCTGGGCGCCCTCACCCGCATGACCTACGGGGAATTGCTGACGAACACCCACACCCGCCACCTGATTGCCAGCATGGCCGGGGAAACCATCTTGGCCGTGCAAGCCGAGCGCCAGTGCCTGCTGGCGTCAAGCGGCGTCGACTACCTCGAAAATGCCCTGACACCCTTGGTCATGCCCAAGGGTGCGGCGCACCGCTCGTCCATGCTGCAGGACGTGGAGGCAGGCAGACCCACCGAGATCGACTACCTCAATGGCGCCGTCGTCCGCATGGGCCAGGCGCACGGCCTGGCCACGCCGTTCAATGAATCCATAGCTGCGCTCATACGCGCCAGGGAAGCGGGAGGCGGTGCAGCGTGAATGCGGGATTCTTGTAGCAAGACTTTTAAAAGGCTACATCCAGTCGCACCCAACCCGACAACACCGCCATGCGCTACTCCACCCACGTCAAACCCATCAGCTACCTGAAAGCCAACGCAGCCGAGGTGCTGGCGCAGCTCCCCGCGCAACGGGAGCCCATGCTGATTACCCAAAACGGGGAAGCGCGGGCGGTCTTGCAGGATGTCGCCTCCTAAGAGGAAACCCAGGAAACCCAGGAAACGCTGGCGTTGCTCAAAATTCTGGCGCTGGGACGCCAGGACGTGGCCGCGGGCAAACTCAAACCCGTCGGTGATGTGGTGGTCCGTCTGCGCGCCTAGCACGCGCTGGCCTGGTGGCGGGCGGAGCCAAACCATTTGAAGTCCGGCTGACGGCAGGCGCGGAACAGGACCTGGAAGCGATATGCGATTACATCGCCGGGTTCAATTGCGTAGCCCATGCTGACCATGTGCTGGACCAGCTGATGAAGGTGGCGGTGGTGTGGCAGGGCCGCAAGAAGCTGCACTACCTCAACCCGGTGCCGCTGTTTGACATACAGGAGCGCTGGATCAGGAAGTTCGAACGCAATCGCCTGGGCGTATTGCACACCCTCAAAACCCGACTCGAAGGAGCTGACCGTGGACCCGAAAAAACCTGACTGTGTGTACGTGACCTATATCGCCACCACGCCCGAAAAGCTCTGGCAGGCGCTGATGGATGTGGACTCCATGGCGCAGTGGTGGGTGAACCCCAACGCTGGTTGTGCCCGCGTCAATGTGTCGGATTGGCCGCCCGGCTCCACCTGGCAACACCAGCGCGCAGATGGCTCGGGCGTGGTCGACATGGCGGACACCGTGATCGAAGCCCAGGCGCCCAAACGCCTGGTTTACAGCTGGGCCCGGCCAAGCGAAGTGGCGGATACAAGCAAACACTCACGCGTGTCGTTTGAGATCGAACCCTACAGCAATGGCCTGGTCAAACTGACCGTCATGCACGACGACCTCGCCAAAGACCCTGCCATGTTCGCCGGCGTGTCGGGCGGCTGGCCGGTGGTGCTGTCGAACCTCAAGACCTTTATGGAAACCGGCAAGCCCTTGCCACCGACAGCAGCTACGCCCTGAACACCGCCACCGTCTGCACCAGCTCCAGCGACTGGTGTTTGAGGCTGGCAGCGGCGGCGGCCATTTGCTCCACCAGCGCGGCGTTCTGCTGGGTGGCCTGGTCCATCTCGGTGACCGCGCCGCTGACCTCGGCCACACCGGCAGCCTGTTCGTTGCTGGCCGAGCTGATTTCGCCCATGATGTCGGTGACGCGGCGGATGCTGTCCACCACCTCGGCCATGGTGGTGCCGGCCTGGCCGACCAGGCTGCTGCCCTGCTCGACCCGCTCCACGCTGGCGTTGATCAGGCTCTTGATTTCGCGCGCCGCCTCGGCACTGCGTCCTGCCAGACTGCGCACTTCGCTGGCCACCACCGCAAAGCCACGGCCCTGCTCACCCGCACGGGCGGCTTCCACCGCGGCGTTGAGGGCCAGGATGTTGGTCTGGAAGGCAATGCCGTCGATCACGCTGATGATGTCCGAGATGCGGCGCGAGCTCTCGTTGATGCCCTGCATGGTTTGCACCACCTGGGCCACGACCGCGCCACCTTGGGCCGCCACCTTGCTGGCGTTCATGGCCAGCTGGTTGGCCTGCTGGGCGCTGTCGGCACTCTGGCGCACGGTTTGCGTGAGGGCGGCCATGCTGCTGCTGGTGCGCTGCAGGTTGCCCGCAGTCTGCTCGGTGCGGTCACTCAGGTCCTGGTTGCCGCTGGCAATTTCGGAGCTGGCCACATCCATGCCCTGGGCGCCATGGCGCACGGCCGACACGGCCTGGTCCATGCGCACCAGGGTGCTTTGCAGGGCCAGGCCACCGGGGCTTTGCAGCTGCATGGCCTGCACATCCAGCGCAATGCCCTCAGAACGGTTGACGCTTTGCACCAGCCGCGCGAGCTCTTCGCCTTCGAGCGCAGCGCGCCGCATGCTCAGCGCCAGCACCACTTCCACACCCGACTGGATGACCACATAGACGGCGTGCAGGACCACGCGCATGAAGTCCGCCTGGGTGGTGCAATAGAAGCCGAAGCCCGCGGCCTGCAGGCGGTCAAACAGCACATGGTGCACGGCAAAGAGGACGGCGCCAAAGAGGATGAGTTTCCAGTCCAGGTAAACCAGCAGAAAGGCCAGCGCCACGAACACGCCAAAGTGCATCTCCAGCATGCCGCGCGCCAACTGGATGTGCAGCGCAACGAAGGACACCAGCACAAAGGTCAGCACATAGCGGCTGGGTTTGGAGCCAGCGCCACTGGCATATCCCACCGCTGACAGCACCAGCAGGCCCAGCGTGGCGCCTATGGCCAGGCCGGACTCCACAAACTGCATGCCGAGCGCCACACAGGCCAGGGCACTGAGGCCAATGGCCACCAGCAAGACTTTGTCGCCCAGCAGGGCGCGGGCGGACGGAGGTAGCTTGGTGGCCATGGTGTCTCTCGCTTTGTTGTAGTTCCCATCCAGCATGGGAGCCACCATCTTAGCCCTGCGCCACTGGCGCAAAACAACTATTTTGTAGTGCGCAGGCGTGATGGCTCAGGGCCGCGGAAAACGCGCGCGACGCTCCAGGTCATCCAGATCAATGTGGTTGCGCATGTACTGCTGGCTGGCGTCCACAAAAGGCTGGTGGTCCCAGGAGGTGAGCTTGCCCTTGGTCAGCGCAGCAAACACCAGGCGGCGGCGGCGCTGGCTGTTCAGGACCTGCTGGTGCAGGGCGGGCAGGTCCCAACGCTTGGCGGCCTCGGCCAGAAAGGCCTGCAGCGTGTCGTGGTGGGCGGCGTCGTTGGCCAGGTTGTTCAGTTCGGACGGGTCGGTCTGCAGGTTGTACAGCATGCAGATGTCGTCCTGCGAATACATAAACTTGAAAGGGCCGCGGCGGATCATCATCAAGGGCGTCTTGCTGCCCTCAGCCATGTACTCGCCAATCACCTCGTCGTGCCCGCCGGTGCCTTGCAGGTGCGGCATCAGCGAGCGGCCGTCCAGTGGCAAGAGCGGGTCCACCGCGCTGCCCGCCATGGCCACAAAGGTGGGCAGCAGGTCGATGGTGGAGACGCTGTTCGCCACGCGGGCCGCCTTGAAGCGCGCAGGCGCATGGACCACCATGGGCACGCGCGCCGACATTTCAAACCAGTGCATCTTGTACCAAAGGCCGCGCTCGCCCAGCATGTCGCCGTGGTCGCCGGAGAAGACGATGATGGTGTCGTCCGCCAGCTCACAGTCCTTCAGGGTTTTCAGCAGTTCACCAATCTTGGAATCCACATAGCTGCAGGAGCCGAAGTAGGCACGGCGCGCACGGCGGATGGCCTCGTCAGACAGGGGCTTGTCCCACAGGTCGATCACCTTGAGGATGCGTTGGGAATGCGCGTCCTGGTCTTCTTGCGCGAAGACGTGCTCTGGCATGGGAATGTCCGCGTCACGGTACAGGTCGTAAAACTCGGCCGGAATGGTGTACGGGTCATGCGGGTGCGTCATGGACACCGTCAGACAGAAGGGCTGATCGGGCGTATTGCGCACATGGTCATACAGGTACTGGCGCGCTTTAAAAACGGTTTCTTCGTCGTGGTCGAGTTGATTCGTGCGCACGCTGGGCCCGGCCTGCAGCACAGACGACATGTTGTGGTACCAGCTGGGGCGCGTTTCCAGCTCGTCCCAGTTCACGGCCCAGCCGTAGTCGGCGGGGTAGATGTCGGCGGTGAGGCGCTCTTCATAGCCGTGCAACTGGTCAGGGCCGCAGAAGTGCATCTTGCCGCTCAGTGCGGTGCGGTAGCCCAGGCCCCGCAGGTAGTGGGCATAGGTGGGAATGTCGGCGGCAAAATCGGCCGCGTTGTCATAGGCGCCAATCTGCGAGGGCAGCTGGCCACTGACCAGGCTGAAGCGCGAAGGCGCGCACAAGGGGCTGGGGCAATAGGCCGATTCGAACACCACGCCCTCGGCGGCCAGGCGGCTCAGGTGGGGCATCTGCACCACCGACTTCGGGTTGTACATGGGCAGCATGGGGGCGGCCATCTGGTCGGCCATGATGAACAGGATGTTGGGGCGTTTGGCTGCCATGGGTGCGGGCTTTCTGTTGCGGTGTAAGAGTGGGACCGTACCTTATCCCGGCTACGGCCTCTTGCCTCAGTGCGACCCAAAAATAAGTAAATAACCGGTGCCTCAGGCGTGCAGCAAAGTGCGCTCGCCGTCGGCATGGCGCAGGCGCTGCGCCAGGGTGCGCGAGATGGCCGTCATCAGCAGCAGCGAGAGCTTTTTGTGGTTCTCACTCAAACGCACATACTGCGCCAGCGGCAGGGCAAAGAGCGCAATGTCGGTTTGTGCAATGGCGTTCTCGCTGCGCGCGTGTTCGTCCAGAAAGGACATGCCGCCAAAAAAATCGCCGCGCCCGTAAGTGGCGATGTGGTGCACCTGGCGGCTCGCGGCAATGGGGGCGGTGATGCGCACCTCGCCACTGCGAATCAGGAACAGTTCGGGCACCTGGTCGCCAATGGCGTAAATGGTTTCGCCGGCCTTGAACGCACGCGGCTGCAGGCTGGCCTCCAGGTCGGCCATGGTGTCGTCGCGGTGGTCCTTGAACATCTCCATTTCCTGCAGGGTGAGGGCGGCCTGGCTGGCGTTGGGGCGCACGATCTGGCCAACGATGCGGTCTTCCACCCATTCGATGGCGGCGGGCAGGTCCTTGAAGACCTGCACCGTGGCATCTTCCACCAGGCCGGTCTGCACCAGAAACTCGCGCAGCTTGCGCCCGTTGGGCAGCTGCTCGCGCACATGGCTGAGCAAAAGGTGGCGGCCGCGCTCGCGCAGCAGGTCGCGCGCGTTGCCCAGCATGTTGGCGGCAGTGATGTCGACCGACTGCACCCGGCGCATGTCCAGAATCACGTAGTCGCGCGTCTTGAGCTCGGGCTCCAACAAGGTGTAAAGCTCATACGTCGTGCCAAAGAACAGGCTGCCCTGCAACTCGAAGATCACCGCTTTGTCGCCCTCCTGCGCAATCAGGCGCATCTCGTCCTCAGGCCGGTACCAGGTGCTGGAGCGCTGGCTGACAAAGGTCTTGTGGCGCACCACCGTGCCGCCCACCTGCTCGCGCACAAACAGCAAGATGGACAAGGCCACGCCGGTCAACGAGGCGGCAATCAGGCCTACGGTGAGGGCGCAGCCAATCACCACCAGCACCACCGCAAAGTCGAACACCGTGGCGCGCGACTCCAGAAAGCGCAGCGGTCGCGTGTCGATCATGCGCAGGCCCACCACCATCAAAATGCCCGCCAGCGTGGCCACCGGCACCCAAGCCAGAAACGGGCCCAGCAGCAGCGCGGCCAGCAGCACCAGCACGCCTTCCACAATGCCGGAGACGCGCGTCGCGGCCCCGCTGGAGAGGTTGACCATGGTCGCACCCATGGTGCCCGCACCAGGCATGCCGCCCACCGCAGACGAGGCAATGTTGGCCAGCCCCTGCGCCAGCAGTTCGCGGTTGGGTTCATGGCGGGTGCGCGTCATCTGGTCGATCACCACGCAGGTCTTGAGCGTGTCAATGGACAAGAGCGCGGCCAGCGTGAGCGCGCTGCCCAGCAGGGCGGCGATTTGCGACAGGCGCAGCTCGCCGATATCCGTCCAGCGGCTGGTAATGGTTTGCAGATAGCCCGCGCCGGTGGCACCCAGGGCGCCCAGCACCAGCGGGTTGTTGTCGAGTGTGCGCATGGAAGGGTCGCTGCGCGCCAGCAGCACATAGGCCAGCGTGCCTGCGGCAATGCCGACGATGGTGGCCGGTATGGCGCGCTTGCCGCGCAGCGCCACCAAGGCCGCCACCACGGTGGCGCCACCGATGGCGAGGCTGCGCCCATCCCAGGCTTCAGGCTGGGTGAGCGCGCGCCACCAGTGCTGCTCGGGGCTGGCGCCCACGAAGTGCGGAATCTGGCTGCCCACAATGATCAGACCCACGCCACTGAGGTAGCCGCTGACCACGGTGTAGGGGATGTACCGGATGAGCCGCCCGGCCCCCATCAAGCCGATGCACATCTGGATGACGCCGGTGAGCAGGCCCATGACGGTGAGCAGCAGCACGATGCTGGCCGGCGGCGTGCCCTGCTGCACCATGTCAATCGCAAAGGCCGAGAGCACTGCGGCCGCCGGTGCGCAGGGGGCACTGATGAGGCGGTCGGTGCCGCCAAAGGTGGGGGCAATCAGGCCCAGCGCGGTGGCGCCCAGAATACCGGCGAGGGCGCCAAACACCGCGTACTGTGGGCTGATGGCGGAATAGACGGTAACGCCAAAGCCCACCGAGGCGGGCAGCGCCACCAGCATGGAGGCAAAACCGCCCCACACATCGCCCGGCACCTTGAAGCGCGTGAGAACCTGGAGGAGTGCCGTCATGGTGTTGCGTCTGCCTGCTATCTGTCTTGTTGGGAGCCCAGTTTAGGCTTCCCTAAAAAATGCATCAAGCATGGGCAACGGCGGCGATCCCCGTCCTGACTTACCGCGCCAGCAAGGCGGCATTGCCCCCGGCCGCCGTCGTATTCACGGTGATGGTCTGCTCGGCACAGAAGCGGTACAGGTAGTGCGGCCCACCGGCCTTGGGGCCGGTGCCGCTCAGCCCCTCGCCGCCAAAGGGCTGCACGCCCACCACCGCACCGATCATGTTGCGGTTGATATACACGTTGCCAATATGGGCCGAATGGGCCAAGGCCTGGGCGCGTGAATCGATGCGGGTCTGGATGCCAAAGGTCAGGCCGTAGCCCAGGGCGTTGACCTGCGCCACCACCACCGACGGATCGCCCGACCAGCGCACGATTTGCAGCACCGGGCCGAAGATTTCGGAGGTCACATCGGCAATGTTTTTTACTTCAAAGGCGTGTGGCGCAATCAGGTTGGGCATGGCGCTTTTCATACCGGCACCGGGCGCCACCACGACCTTGGCTTCTTTGGAGAGACGCTGGATCTGGCGCTGGATGGCGTCATACGCTTCCCGGTCAATCACCGGGCCAACATCGGTGGCCATGTCGGCCGGGTTGCCGGTGACCAGTTCACGCGCCGCACCCTGCACCATCTCGATCACGCCGTCGGCAATCGACTCGTGCACGCACAACAAACGCAAGGCCGAGCAGCGCTGGCCAGCCGAGCGGAAAGCGCTCATGCCCACCGCATCCACCACCTGCTCGGGCAGGGCCGATGAATCCACCACCATGGCGTTGATGCCGCCGGTCTCGGCAATCAGCGGCACGATGGCGCCGTCTTTGGCGGCCAGCGCGCGCTGGATGATCTTGGCCACCTGGGTGGAGCCGGTGAACACCACACCGGCCACACCGGCGTGCGCCACCACGGCCGCACCCACCGTTTCACCGGCACCGTGCAGCAGCTGCAGGGCCTCAACAGGCACGCCTGCAGCATGCAGGATCTGCACCGCAGCCAGTGCAATGCCCGGGGTTTGCTCGGCCGGTTTGGCCAGCACCGTGTTGCCGGTGGCAAGCGCTGCGGCCACCTGGCCCGCAAAAATGGCCAAGGGGAAATTCCACGGGCTGATGCAGACCCAGACGCCGCGCGCGGTGAGCCGCAGGGTGTTGGTTTCGCCCGTCACACCAAAGGCATAACTGTAGGCCGCAGGGCTTGCGCCGTGCACCTGGGGCATGGCGATGGGCTGCATGATGCGCTCGGCCTCATCGGCGTAGTAGCGCAGGAAGTCGACCGCCTCACGCACCTCGGACACCGCATCGCCCCAGGTCTTGAAAGCCTCTTTGACGAGGATGGCGCACAGGCGCGGCGTGTCGGCCAGCATGGCATCCGCGGCGCGGCGCAGGGTGGCGGCGCGCTCGCTGACACCGGTGTGGCTCCAGGCGGCAAAGCAGGACTGGCTGGTTTGAAAGGCGCGGGCCACGTCGGCATCGGTGGCCTCGGCCACCGCAGGCACGGGGGTGCCTTGCAGCGCAGCCAAGAGCGGCGCGCGCATGGCGGGCACGGTCAAATCCAGCCCGGTGCTGTTTTTGCGGGCACCCACGTGGGCGCCAAACAGATCCACAGGCAAGGGCAGCGAGGGCAGTGGCTCCAGGCGCAGGGGCGAAATCAACAGTTCCTGCATGTGCACCGACTCATCGGCCATCTGGTGCACAAAGGAAGAATTGGCGCCGTTCTCCAGCAGGCGGCGCACCAGGTAGGCCAAGAGGTCGCGGTGCGCGCCGACGGGTGCATAGACGCGGCAGGCGACCGTGGGGTTTTTGAGTACCTCACGGTACACGCCCTCGCCCATGCCATGCAGGCGCTGCAATTCAAACGGGCCTCCACTGCGCGCGGCCATTTGCAGGATGGCAGCGATGGTGGCGGCGTTGTGGGTGGCGAACTGGGGGTAGATGGCGTCAGGCGCTTCCAGCAGGCGCCGGGCGCAGGCCAGGTAGGACACATCGGTGTGGTGCTTGTGGGTGAACACCGGGTAGGCGGGCAGGCCCATCTCCTGGGCGCGCTTGATTTCGGCATCCCAATAGGCACCCTTGACCAGGCGGCACATCAGGCGCACCTTGTGTTGGCGCGCCAGCGCGGTGAGGTGTTCGATCAGCTCCAATGAACGCGTCTGGTAGGCCTGCAGGGCCAAGCCAAAGCCCGCCCACGCTGGGTAATGCTGGGCCACGCGCTGGATCAAGGCCGTGAACACATCCAATGACAGCTCCAGGCGATCCACCTCTTCGGCATCAATGGTCAAATTCAGGTTGGCGCGGGCGGCCAGCTCGCACAGGCCCCACACGCGCGGCACCAGCTCGTCCATCACACGGCTGCTTTGCGCGTCTTCGTAGCGTGGGTGCAGGGCGCTGAGCTTGATGCTGATGCCGTCGTTGTGCTCGGGCGCACGTGCCGGGTCGCTGTGGCTGGCAATGAAGGTAATCGCCTTGGTGTAGCTGTCGAGGTAGCGCAGGGCGTCGGCATCCGTCCTTGCGCCCTCGCCCAGCATGTCATACGAATAGGTGAGCCCCCACGCTCCCGCACTGCGTGCCGTCGCTGCCCCCCCAGGGGGCTGTTGCGCCTCGGGGCGGCCCAGCGGCGCAACGCTGGTCAGGTGCTTCTTGCGCGCAGCGTCCGCCTCGTGCATGGCCTCTGCCATGGTCTGGCCCAGCACGAACTGGCGGCCCAGCAGCTGCACCGCGCGCAAGGTGGCGGCCACCACCGTCTTGGCGCCCAGCTTGGCCATGAGGCCCGGCTCGGCCTGTGGGCCCTGCCCGCTTTGCGGATCGGGCAAAAAGTGTTTGGACAGGGCAATGGCAGTGCTGGAGAGGCGCGAGAGCACTTTGTCGCTGCTGCCCTCGAAGTCGGCGCGGCCGAGTTGGTCAGCGGTCAGGGCGATGGCGGTTTCGGCGTCGGGCACACGCAACAGGGCTTCGGCCAGGCGCATGAGGGCCAGGCCCTCGGCGCTCGAGATGGGGTATTCGCGCAGCAGACTTTCCATGGCCCAGAAGGGGGGCGGGTTGTCACGCACGGCTTGCACCCAGGGTGTCGCAGCACGGGCGGCGGCCGCCCAGTCCAGGCCAGTGGTGACCACCTGCAGGTGGCGGGCCACGACCTCATTTTCGGGGCGGTAGGGAAAAGACAATCGGGCTTTGGTTAACACAGGCGTCTCCAGGATTTAGCAATAAACGCAATACTCCGGCAATTAGCATTGAATTACTGACTGTATTTACGAGAATATTCAGTATTTAATCCATTTCTTTCAATATTCTGAAAGCTGATCAATTTCAATCAAAATATTCAAACTATTGATCATCTTCATCAGATTTGTCTTAGGATCGGGCTTTGCAATAGTGAATGCTGCAGCCTCGGCCGGGCTCCTCTGGTCATTCATGCAGGGAAAAATAACAACCATGACCCACGCCGCCAACGGTCTTGCAGACCTGGACCGCATTGACCTGAAGATCCTGCATTGCCTGCAGCAGGATGGGCGCATGTCCAACCTGAAGCTGGCCGAAACCGTCACGCTCTCGCCCACCGCCGTGCTCTCGCGGGTGCAGCGCCTGACCAAGGACGGCTACATCCTGGGCTACGAGGCGCGGCTCAACCCGCTAAAGCTCGATGCGGGCCTGACGGTGTTTGTGGAGGTGCTGCTGGACCGCACCACGCCGAATGTGTTTGACGCCTTCAAGGCCGCGGTGCAGGTGCACGGCGAGATCCAGGAATGCCACATGGTGGCGGGCGGCTTTGACTACCTGCTCAAGACCCGCATCGGCGACATGGGCGCCTACCGCGACTTCGCCGGCACCGTGCTGTGGCAGCTGCCCGGCGTGCGCGAGACGCGCACCTACGCGGTGATGGAAGAGGTGAAGAACACCTCGCACCTCAAGCTGGACTGAACAAGGTTTTGCCGCCGGGCCGCCCCTAGGCGAAATGCGGCCCCCGCGGGGGGCAGGGCGCTACACGCAGTGAGCAACCGTGGGGGCTACCTCCTCCCAAAAATCGCGGTTCCCACGCGCACCATCGTGCTGCCCGAGTGAACAGCGGCTTCCAGATCAGCGGTCATGCCCATCGACAAGGTGTCCAGCGCCAGCCCTTGCGCATGCAGCGCATCAAACAGCGTGCGGGTTTGCGCATGCACGGCGCAGGCGGCGGCAAAGTCGGGCGCGGGTTCAGGAATCGTCATCAGCCCGCGCAGGCGCAGGCCGGGCAAGGCAGCAATCTGCTGCGCCAGAGCCAAC
Source organism: Comamonadaceae bacterium (assembly GCA_947374485.1). Lineage (GTDB taxonomy): Bacteria > Pseudomonadota > Gammaproteobacteria > Burkholderiales > Burkholderiaceae_C > Allorhodoferax. The sequence goes on from CANCCF010000029.1 coordinate 24,773, forward strand.
ACATCGGCCGGCGCCACCCCGGCCTTGGTCGGGCCACCGTCGATATTCACCTGGATGCAGACCTGCAATGGCGCCAGATGCGGTGGGCGCTGCGCGCTCAGGCGCTCCGCGGTCTTCAGCCGGTCCACCGTATGCGCCCAGTCAAAGTGCGCGGCCACCAGACGCGTCTTGTTGCTCTGGATGGGGCCTATGCAGTGCCACTCCAGCGGCAAATCGGCCAAGGCGCTGATTTTGTCCACTGCTTCCTGGATGTAGTTTTCGCCAAAGGCCAGTTGCCCGGCGGCGTGCGCCTGGCGCACCGCGTCCGCACCAAAGGTTTTGGAGACAGCCAGCAAGGCCACGCTGTCGGGCCTTCTGCCACTGGCCTGGCAGGCTTGTGCAATTCGGCCACGCACGCCTTGGAGATTGTTGGCAATCATGGTCATAATCGCTTGAGCGTATCAAACTACATCAAGCGAGAGAGGACTTTGTGGATATCACCCAATTGCTGGCCTTCAGTGTCAAAAACAAAGCATCGGACCTTCACCTCTCTGCCGGCCTGCCGCCCATGATCCGGGTCCACGGCGATGTGCGCCGCATCAACGTGGAGGCGCTGGACCACAAGCAGGTGCACAGCATGGTGTACGACATCATGAACGACACCCAGCGCAAGCACTACGAAGAGTTTCTGGAGATTGACTTCTCGTTCGAGATCGACGGCCTGGCGCGCTTTCGGGTCAATGCCTTCAACCACCAGCGCGGTGCAGGCGCTGTCTTCCGGACCATTCCCAGCAAGATCCTGTCGCTCGAGCAGCTCAACGCGCCGAAGATTTTTGGCGACCTGGCGCTCAAGCCGCGCGGCATGGTGCTGGTGACCGGACCCACCGGCTCGGGCAAGTCGACCACGCTGGCGGCCATGGTCAACTACCTGAATGAAACCGAGTTCGGCCACATCCTCACCGTGGAAGACCCGATCGAGTTCGTGCACGAGTCCAAAAAATGCCTGATCAACCAGCGCGAAGTCGGGCCCCACACCCTGTCGTTTGCGGCGGCCCTGAAGTCGGCCCTGCGCGAGGACCCGGACGCGATCCTGGTGGGCGAAATGCGCGACCTGGAAACCATTCGCCTGGCCATGACAGCGGCCGAAACCGGCCACCTGGTGTTTGGCACGCTGCACACCTCGAGCGCAGCCAAGACGATTGACCGCATCATTGACGTGTTCCCGGCCGATGAAAAGGAAATGGTGCGCGCCATGCTGTCGGAGTCGCTGCAGGCGGTGATCTCGCAGACCCTGTGCAAGACCAAGGACGGCCAGGGCCGCGTGGCGGCGCACGAGATCATGCTGGGCACCAGCGCCATCCGCAACCTGATCCGCGAGGCCAAGGTGGCGCAGATGTACTCCAGCATCCAGACCGGCAACAGCGTGGGCATGCAGACGCTGGACCAGAACCTGTCGGACCTGGTCAAGCGCAACATCATCAGCCCGGCAGAGGCGCGCAGCAAGGCAAAAATCCCCGATAACTTCCCGGGGTAGGGAGCAAAAAAATGGAACGCGATCAGGCCACGAAGTTCATCAACGATTTACTCAAGCTCATGGTCAGCCGCAATGGCAGCGACCTGTTCATCACCTCGGAGTTTCCACCGGCCATCAAGGTGGACGGCAAGATCACCAAGGTCTCGCCGCAGCCGCTCAACGCCACCCACACCCTGGCGCTGGCGCGCTCCATCATGAGCGACAAGCAGGTGGCCGAGTTCGAGCGCACCAAGGAGGGCAACTTTGCCATCTCGCCACCGGGCATCGGGCGCTTCCGGGTCAATGTGTTCATCCAGCAGGGCAAGGTGGGGCTGGTGCTGCGGGTGATTCCGGCCACGCTGCCCACCATCGACGGGCTGGGCATGCCCGAGGTGCTCAAGGACATTGTGCTGTCCAAGCGCGGCCTGTGCATTCTGGTGGGCTCCACCGGCTCGGGCAAATCGACGACCCTGGCGGCCATGGTCGACTGGCGCAACGAACACTCCCAAGGCCACATCATCACCATCGAAGACCCGGTGGAGTTCGTGCATGCGCACAAGAACTGTGTGGTGACGCAGCGCGAAGTGGGCCTGGATACCGACAGCTGGGAGGCGGCGCTGAAGAACACCCTGCGCCAGGCGCCCGACGTGATTCTGATGGGTGAGATCCGCGACCGCGAGACCATGGAACACGCGGTGGCCTTCTCCGAGACCGGCCACCTGTGCCTGGCCACCCTGCATGCCAACAGCGCCAACCAGGCGCTGGACCGCATCATCAACTTCTTTCCCGAAGAGCGGCGCAGCCAGCTGCTGATGGACCTGTCGCTGAACCTCAAGTCGCTGGTGTCACAGCGCCTGATCCCCAAGCAGGACGGCAAGGGCCGCATTGCCGCGGTGGAGATCATGATCAACTCGCCGCTGATTTCCGACCTGATCTTCAAGGGGGACGTGACGGAAGTAAAAGAGATCATGAAGAAGAGCCGCAACCTGGGCATGCAGACCTTTGACCAGGCCCTGTTTGACCTCTACGAGAGCCAGGCCATTACCTACGAAGACGCGCTGCGCAACGCCGACTCGCTCAACGACCTGCGCCTGCAGATCAAGCTCAACAGCCAGCGCGGCCGCGCGCAAGACCTGAGCGCAGGCACCGAAAATTTTGCCATCATGTGATGTATGTCCAGTACCAACGCCAAAACCTACGAAACCACTTCCCCCTTCTCTGTTGCCTTTCTGGGCCTGGGCGTCATGGGCTACCCCATGGCGGGCCACCTGGCGCGCGCCGGACACCGGGTCACCGTCTACAACCGCACGGCCACCAAATCAGAGGCCTGGCTGGCCGAGTTTGGCGCCACGCCCAGCACGCTGGGTGCCCACGGCCACGCCCTGACGCCAGGCGCCGTAGCGGCGCAGGCCGACATTGTTTTTTGCTGCGTGGGCAATGACGACGATTTGCGCAGCGTGACCCTGGGCGCCGATGGCGCCTTCGGCGGCATGCGCGCGGGCGCTGTGTTTGTGGACCACACCACCGCCTCGGCCAGCATTGCGCGCGAGCTGGCAGCGGCCGCCACACACGCTGGCCTGTCCTTTGTCGATGCCCCGGTCTCGGGCGGCCAGGCCGGTGCGCAAAACGGCATGCTCACGGTGATGTGCGGTGGCGACGCCGCCGCCTTTGCCAGGGCACAGCCCGTCGGCATGGCCTATTCGCGTGCCTTCACCTTGCTGGGCGAGAGCGGCGCGGGCCAGCTGGCCAAGATGGTCAACCAGATTTGCATTGCCGGGCTGGTGCAGGGCCTCTCGGAAGCCATTGCCTTTGGCCAGAACGCCGGGCTGGACATGAACCAGGTGCTCGACGTGATTGGCAAGGGTGCCGCCCAAAGCTGGCAACTCGACAACCGCGGCAAGACCATGGTGGCCGATAAATTCGACTTCGGCTTTGCCGTGGACTGGATGCGCAAGGACCTGGGCCTGGTGCTCGACGAGGCCAAGCGCAATGGCGCACGCCTGCCGGTCACGGCCCTGGTGGACCAGTTCTATGCCGATGTGCAGCACATGGGCGGACGCCGCTGGGACACCAGCAGCCTGATCAAGCGGCTGAAGTAAGCCTCAGGCGCCTGCCTGAGGCGCTTGCGGCACAGGGTGCTTGATGGCGTTTTTGCGCAGCTTGTCTTCCACTGCCGCCTGCAGGTCCACACCGGTGTGGTCGGCCACCTGCAGCAGGTAGAGCAGCACATCGGCCAGTTCCTCGCCCACGCGGGTTTGCAGCTGCCGGTCTTGGGCCGTGGCCTGTGACTGTTCGGGTGTGAGCCACTGGAACAGCTCCGCCAGTTCGGCGGCTTCCACCATCAGGGCCATGGAGAGATTTTTGGGCGTGTGAAACGCTGCCCAGTTGCGCTCGGCGGCAAAGGCCCTGAGCCTGGCCTGCAGTGCTGCGACGTCCATGCCAGGGCCGCGGGCGGGTTTACTTCCTGGTGTCTTGCGCGGGCTGTGTGCGTGCCAGCTCGTCTTCGCTGATGATCTCCAGAATGCGCACCACGCGCTGCACGCCGGAGGTGCCCGACACCACCTCGGTGGCGCGGTTGGCCTCGCGCTGGGTCACACGGCCCATCAGATAGACCGTGCCGCGCTCGGTGGTGACCTTGAAGGCGTTGGCAAACAGGTCTTTGGCATCAATCAGGTTGGCCTTCACACGGCTGGTGACCAGCGTGTCGGAGGAGCGCTGGGTCAGCGTGGCGTTGCCCAGCACGGCGAGTTCATTGACCACGCCGCGCAGGTTCTCCACGCCCGACACCACTTTTTCGGCCAGCTGCTTGTCCTGCTCGGAGGGCACCTCACCGGTCAGCAGCAGCTGGCGGTTGTAGCTTGCGGTGTTGATGTGCACGCGCTCGCCCAAGGCGTCATCAATGCGGTTGCTGGCCTTGAGCTGGATGGCGTTGTCTTCCACCACCGTGCCCGAGGTACGGCGGTCGGAGGCCACCATGGCGCCGGTCACCGCACCGCCCACCATGAGCGGAAAGCAGCCGCTGACCGACAGCACAGAGGCCAGGAGGGCTGCGCCCAGAAGGGATTTTTGGATGTGAGTGTTCATGTCTGTAATTCCTGATCGCCCAAAAGCTGGGCATCGACCGCATCACAAATGCAATGCAGGGTCAATATATGCACTTCCTGTACCCGCGCCGTGCGCTCGCTGGGCACGCAGATGTGCACGTCGGTGTCACGCAGTGCGTGGTTCATCTTGCCGCCAGCGCGCCCGGACAGGCCAATCACCACCATCTCGCGCTCGTGCGCGGCTTCAATCGCAGCCAGCACATTGCCCGAATTGCCGCTGGTGGAGATGGCCAGCAACACGTCACCGGGTTGGCCCAGGGCGCGCACCTGGCGCGAGAAGATGACGTTGAAATCGTAGTCGTTGGCAATGGCGGTGATGATGGAGGTGTCGGTGGTCAGCGCAATGGCGGCCAGTTCGGGGCGGTCGCGTTCAAAGCGGCCGACAAACTCGGCCGAGAAGTGCTGCGCATCGGCCGCCGAGCCGCCATTGCCGCAGGCCAGCACCTTGCCACCACTGGTGACGCAGGCCACCACGGCCTGCACGGCAGCGGCAATGGGTTTGCTCAGGGATTCGGCGCACTGGTATTTGAGATCAGCGCTGTCGATGAAGTGTTGGTGTATTCGTTTTTCCAGCATGGCCGCATGATAACTGCCCACCCATTACCCCTTCTTACCCCTGCTCACCCCTCTTTACCCCGCATCAAAGGCGGCCTTCAACCACTGCAGGCCCGCGGGTTCCACCAGCACCACATCAAAGCGGCAAGGTGGCAGGCTGCGCTGGCGCAGCAGGTAGTGGCGCGCGGCAAAGACAATGCGGCGCTGCTTGTAAAAGCTGATGCTGGCCCCGGCACCCCCATGCGCTGTGGATGCGCGGCTGCGGACTTCGACAAAGACAGTGGTACCGTCCGGGGTCTGCATGATGAGGTCGATCTCGCCGCCGCCGCGCCCCGGGCTTCGATAATTGCGCTGCAGCAGCTGCAGGCCTTGCTGCTTCAAGTAGCGCAGGGCTTCGCCCTCGGCGGCGTCGCCCGACTGTTTGGTGCTGCCGTTTTGGGGCGGCGGTTTTGATGAAAGATGATTCATAGTGAGCGCTTCTTATTCTTCTGCCCGCGCGGCTGCGCGTGAGGCGGCCGCTGACCAGCATTATCCGCAAGGGGCGCTGTACGTGGTGGCCACGCCGATTGGCAACCTGGCCGACATCACCCTGCGCGCACTGCACGTGCTGGAGCTGGTGGATGTGATTGCCTGCGAAGACACGCGCCACACCCAGCAGATGCTGCGCGCCTACGGCATCGACAAGACCGGCGGCCAACTGCTGGCGGTGCACCAGCACAACGAGAGCGAGGCCGCCCAGACGGTGGTGGAGCGCCTGCGCGCAGGCCAACGCGTGGCCTATGTGAGCGATGCGGGCACGCCCGGCGTGAGCGATCCGGGCGCGCGTCTGGCTGCTGTGCTGGTGCAACAGGGTTTGCGCTGCATCCCGCTGCCTGGCGCCAGCAGCGTGACCACTTTGTTGTCGGTGGCAGGCATAGGCGCTGAGGGCGGTGCGGCGAGCGGTTTTGTGTTTCAAGGGTTCTTGTCCAGCAAAAGCACCGAGCGTGCGCACGCCGTGCAAGGTCTCATGCAGGAGCCGCGCGCAGTGCTGCTGCTCGAAGCCCCACACCGCATCGAAGCCCTGGCCGAGGCACTGGGCGCGCTGGGTGCGCGGCCGGTGACGATTGGGCGTGAGCTGACCAAGCAGTTTGAAGAAATAGCCACCGTGCCCGCGCAGGATTTCAAGGCCTGGCTGCAGCTTGACGCGAACCGCCTGCGCGGCGAGTTTGCCCTGCTGCTGCACCCGGCACCTGTGGCTACTGAGGGGGGCGATGGCGCGCGCATCCTGGCCCTGCTGCTTGCCGAGCTGCCGCTGAAAACCGCCGTCAAGCTGGCTGCTGACATCACGGGGCAGGCACGCAATGCGCTGTATGAGCAGGCGCTGGCGTTGAAGAACGGCACGGGGGATTGAGGGGATTATTTGCGGTGGATTTTTCCGCTCGCTGCGCGGGAAGGGGATACGCCGAGCTCCTCATACGGGAGTACCCCAAATCGTCGCCCGGCGTATCCCCTTCCCGCGCGA
>CANCCF010000030.1 GCA_947374485.1 Comamonadaceae bacterium
TCCAAGAAGCAAAACCGCGTGGTCGAAGCCCTGCAACTGGCCGCACAAGTTGGCATGCCAGCCTGGGTGGAAGTCAATGCTGAAAAGGCCGAAGGCGTGTTCAAGTCTGTGCCTGACCGTGACCAGTTCGCGGCCGACATCAACGAATCGATGATCGTTGAGTTGTATTCACGTTAATTCGTTTGAATATTTGAATTCGTCCCCTGACACAGGCCAGCCCTGTGCCGGGGTGCTTCACCAGCCTTACCGATGTAACGAGTCGGGGGTATTGAGAGGAAGTCTGCATGCAGAATAGTTTGCTGAAACCAAAATCGATTAGCGTAGAACAGCTCGGTACCAACCGCGCCAAAGTGGCTCTGGAGCCTTTTGAGCGTGGTTACGGTCACACCCTGGGTAACGCGCTGCGCCGGGTTTTGCTGTCGTCCATGCCCGGATTTGCAGCAACTGAAGTGACCATCGCCGGCGTGCTCCATGAGTACTCGTCCATCGACGGCGTGCAAGAAGATGTGGTCAACATCCTGTTGAATCTGAAGGGTGTGGTCTTCAAGCTGCACAACCGCGAAGAAGTGACTCTGAGCCTGCGCAAAGACGCAGAAGGCGTTGTCACTGCCGCCGATATCCAGACCCCGCACGATGTGGAAATCATCAACCCTGGTCACGTCATTGCCAACCTGTCGCACGGCGGCAAGCTGGACATGCAGATCAAGGTGGAAAAAGGCCGTGGTTATGTGCCCGGCACCATGCGCCGCCATGCCGATGAGCCGAACAAGTCGATCGGCCGCATCGTGCTGGACGCATCGTTTTCCCCCGTGAAGCGCGTGAGCTACACCGTGGAAAGCGCCCGTGTGGAGCAGCGTACCGACCTGGATAAGCTGGTTGTTGAAATCGAAACCAACGGTGCCGTGTCTGCAGAAGATGCCGTGCGCGCCTCGGCCAAGATTCTGGTGGAGCAGCTCGCTGTGTTTGCGCAACTCGAAGGCAGCGAACTCGCCGCATTCGACGCACCCGCACCGCGTGGCAATACGCAATTCGACCCGATCCTGCTGCGTCCCGTGGACGAGCTCGAACTCACGGTTCGTTCTGCCAACTGCCTGAAGGCCGAGAACATCTACTACATCGGTGACCTGATTCAGCGTACCGAGAACGAGTTGCTCAAGACCCCTAACCTGGGTCGCAAGTCGCTCAATGAAATCAAGGAAGTGCTGGCTTCCCGTGGACTGACCTTGGGCATGAAGCTCGAGAGCTGGCCACCGGCCGCACTCGAGAAGCGTTAATCGCTTCTTGGAAGAAATTAAATAAATAAATGCCCGAAAGGGCATTGCGCCACGGGCAGTACCTGATACGGCTGCCCGCACATAACTGAAGGAAATACCATGCGCCACGGACTCGGACTACGTAAACTCAATCGCACCACATCGCACCGCCTGGCGATGCTGCGCAACATGATGAACTCGCTCATCGAGCATGAAGTCATCAAGACCACAGTGCCCAAGGCCAAAGAACTGCGCCGCGTGATCGAACCCATGATCACCCTGGCCAAGGTTGCCACCGTTGCCAACCGCCGCTTGGCGTTCGACCGCCTGCGCGACCGTGACAGTGTCACCAAACTCTTCAACGACCTGGGCCCCCGCTTCAATGCGCGTCCCGGTGGTTACACCCGCATTCTGAAGATGGGTTTCCGCGTGGGCGACAATGCACCCATGGCTTTGGTCGAATTGGTGGACCGTGCTGAAACTTCTGTTGAAGATGCTGCCGCAATCGCAGCAGAATAAGGTATACTTATAGCTTACCGCGGGATGGAGCAGTCTGGTAGCTCGTTGGGCTCATAACCCAAAGGTCGGAGGTTCAAATCCTTCTCCCGCAACCAAAAAAGCATGCGGTAAACGCAAGCAAAAAGGCTCACTTCGGTGGGCCTTTTTTGTTGGTGCTGCGACTGGGCAAACTTGCCAGTGTGCAGGCACAATTCCATGCCCAATTGCCTTGCCAATGTGTACACCATGACCACCGACTCCGTCCTTACCCTGAAGCTCCCGGAAGGCTATTGCTTCTCCGATCTGAAGTTGCGCCGCTGTGACGACGATGCCATCGATCTGGACATGGACCTGGTCAAACGGGTCTGCAAGATCAATGACCTGAGTTTCGAGAAGGTCCTGCAAAACCCTGGTCCGGTCATCACCAGCATCCTGACGGTCTGGTACAAAAACCACCTGGCCCAAGGCGGTGCGCCCGACGACCTGATGGAAGAACTCAAAACACAAGGGCCGCGACTGATTTGACCACCCCCTTCATGGGGTGGCTGGCCGAATGAGTCAGACCACCTCCCTTCATACGGGCCTCAGGGACTCTGGCGGTGCTACAGATCCCTCCGCTCCAGCCGATATCCAACTGCCCCGCGGCGCACTGCTGGCCTTGTCCATGTCGGCCTTCGCGAGTGGTGTATCCATGCGGGTATCTGATCCGCTACTGCCAGGCTTGGCCCATGCGTTCTCCTTGACGCTGGGCCAGGCGGCTTTGGTCATCACCGTCTTTGCCATCGCCTATGGCCTGTCCCAACTGGTCTTTGGCCCCATGGGCGACCGCTTCGGCAAGTACCGCGTCATTGCCTGGGGCACCATGGGCTGTGCGCTGACCACCGCCGCTTGTGCCTTTGCCCCCAGCTTTGCATGGTTGTTGTTCGCCAGGGCCCTGGCCGGCATAACGGCTGCTTCCATCATCCCCTTGGCGATGGCCTGGATCGGCGATGTGACGTCCTATGAACGACGCCAGCCCATCCTGGCCAAATTCATGATTGGCCAGGTACTCGGTGTTTCGGCTGGCGTCTTGTTCGGCGGCTATGCGGCCGACCATCTGAACTGGAGAACGCCCTTTGTAGCCATTGCCGTCTACTTCGCGTTTGGTGGTGCCTATCTTCTGTGGACCCATAGTCTCCTGCCCCCGGGGGCCAAGAAGGCAGCACCTGGGCAAGGATCCGCCTGCAAGCGCATGGTGTCCGAGTTCGCCCAGGTGCTCGCCGTACCCTGGGCCCGCGTGGTGCTGATTACCGTGTTCGCAGAAGGTGCGGCCATCTTCGGCCCACTGGCCTTCCTGGTGACCCACATGCACCAGGTGCACGCCATCTCGCTGTCCATGGCGGGGCAGATGGTCATGCTGTTTGGTCTCGGTGGTCTGCTGTTCGCCGTCAGTGCCTACTACTTCGTTCACCGCCTGGGCGAAACAGGCCTGTGCCGCTGGGGTGGTCTGCTGGTAGCAGCTTCCTACGCCACTGTAGCCTGGTCGCCGACATTGTGGTCGGCCATTCCGGCTTGCTTCTGCGCTGGCTTGGGGTTCTACATGCTGCACAACACACTTCAGATCAATGCCACCCAGATGGCGCCAGAACGCCGAGGAGCGGCGGTCGCCGCCTTTGCCGCGTCCTACTTCATGGGCCAGTCCGCAGGGGTGGCTTTGAGCGCCGCGCTCATTCCCGTCTTCGGCACCAGTGGCGTGATTCTGCTGGGCGCTGCGGGTGTCACCCTGGTTTCCCAGCACTTTGCCCGTCTGATGCACATGCACCGAAGAAAGGCCTAATCCATGCAGCCCGTCACCATCACACCCGCGGCCATAGAGGCCTTCCAGCGCTTTTATGCGGCCGAACTGGACTGCAGGGTGCAGCGCAGCGAAGTGGTGGGTGCCATCACGCTTAAAAAGGGCAGTGCGGCGCTCTTCCATGACCCGACCGAGGGCAAGTTCACCCTGGTGGAAAAACTACCAGACGTCGAAACCGCCAATGTCTTTGACTGCGTACCCAGAGAACAGTGGGGCCGTACCGTCATGCTTTTCGGACACGCCACCAACACAGGCGGCTACATTGCCTCCGGTCACGCCACGCTGGACGGCAACACCATCAAGATCAAGCTGGCATCCGGCCACTACTACCGCGTCGAGGTCGACCCGACCCTCGCGTATCTGCAGCCCTTTGTGAGTGCCGTGAGTGCCGAGCCGCTCAAGCCCAGGGAAAAAGCTCCCAAGCCAGAGAAGAAGGGGAATCTGCGTAGCAAGGCGAACAGCGTGCGCCCGCTCGAAAAGCCTGCCCAACAGGCGCTTGCACCCATGCCCCAAGCCAGTCACCACCCAGACAATGGCGAAGAAAGCGAAGACCTGACCGCTGAAGACCTGCGCCGCCTGCGCGGTGAAATTCCGCTGACCACCGCCAGCAAAAAGAAGTGGAAGCGCTGAAAAAGCAAGACTCAAAAAAATAAAAAAGGCCTGCCTGAAATTTAGGCAGCCTGGACCAGGCCAATAGGCATGCGGGTTTGGCAACTGCACCACAAACTTATCCACAGTTCAGCGCACAGCTTCTGTGGATGGGATTGCAAACAGGTTGTGGTAGGGCCTAGCAGCGGCAATTCAGCCGCTAAGATCCAGGCATGCACCGTGTCGTCACAAAAACCATGGCCGTTCGCAACGGCATCCGCCAACGCGAGATTGACCTCGGGCCCTGGCAGCCCTCGCTGGAACGGGTACAGAGTTGGGCGCAGTTTTTGCAGGCCACGGGCCGCTATGACACTGTCACTGTGCAGTCCAACGGGCAGGCGCCGGTGCCCGACTACGTACCAGACCCATCCGGCATGTCACTCCCCGACGACGACTTGTTTATCGAAGCTGACGCCTAGCGCTTGGAGGCCTGCGCCGCGTCTGCTGGGGCCCGGTTCAAGGGCAGCACCAGCATGCCCGGCTGCACTGCAGGCAGGTGCGCCTGCACAAAGCCCAAGGCCGCTGCCAGGTGCAGCATCGCCGTGCTGCCCGGCGGCACCTGGCAGCGCAGCTCCTGCGTACCCTGATCGCGCGCGTAGCCCACCATCTTCTCCAGCAAGCGTTGGCCCAGGCCCTGCCCGCGGCAATCCGGGCGCACGGCGATGGCAAATTCGGCCTGCACATTGTCGGGGTCGGTCAGCGCATGCACCACGCCCAGGATCTGCTCTCTGCGGGCGTCCTGCGGGTCCGGCGCCACGGCCACAAAGGCCATCTCGCGGGCGTAGTCCAGTTGGGTCAGCCGGGCCAGCTCACTGCGCGCCAGATGGCGCTGGCTGAACAGCACGCGCAGGGGCAGGTCACCTGGTGCCAGGCTGTCCAGAAACGCCAGGTGCTGCGCAAAGTCTTCCGGCTGGATGGCGCGCACAGTGAGGGGCTGGCCCTGCCACACAAACTGCTCCAGCAAGTGCGCCGGGTAGGGGCGGATGGCGAAATGGTCTTCCCCGCCCGGCGCCTGCGCGCTGAGCCGCATGCGCGCATCCAGCGCCAGCACGCCTTGGGCATCGGCCAGCAGCGGGTTGATGTCGAGCTCGGCGAGTTCGGGCACATCGGCCAGCAGCTGCGACACCGCCAGCAGCACCGCCTGCAGGGCTTCCATGGCAATCGGCGGGGTGCCCCGGTAGCCCTGCAGCAAGCGCGCCACGCGGGTGCGCTCCACCAGCGCCCGGGCCAGCGCTACGTTGAGCGGTGGCAGGGCCAGCGCGCGGTCTGCCACCAGCTCCACGGCCGTGCCACCGTGGCCGAACAGAATCACCGGGCCGAAGACGCGGTCGATGCTGGCCCCCACAATCAGCTCGTGGGCCTGCGGCCTGCGCACCATGGACTGCACCGCAAAGCCCTCCAGCCGGGCCTCGGGCCTCGCAGCCCGCACGCGCTCAAGCATGTGGGTGGCTGCCAGGCGCACGGCTTCGGCACTGTCCAGGTCCAGCGCCACACCGCCCACGTCGGACTTGTGCGTGATGTCGGGCGAGACGATCTTCAGCGCCACCGGCAAGCCGATGGCTTGCGCCACCTGCACCGCCGCCTCTGGCGTCGCTGCGGCAAGCCGGGTGTCCACCACCGGAATGCCATAGGCTGCCAGCACTGCCTTGGTCTGCACTTCGGTCAGCCACTCGCGCCCGTTGGCCAGCACCTCTTGCACGATGGATCGCACGCCCGCATGGTCCACCACCGGCTGGCTGTGGCGGGCAGACGGCGCCTGCAGCAGCTGCGCCTGGTGGCGCCGGTAGCTCAGGCCAAAGCCGAAGGCCTGCACCGCCTCTTCCGGCGTGGCATAGCAAGGCACCCCGGCGCCCTGAAAGGCCGCGCGGGCCTGTGCCACCGCCTGGCCACCCAACCAGCAGGCCAGCAGGCCGGGCGGCTGGCGCGTAGCCAGGGGCAGCAGGGCCGGGGCAATGTCGGCGCTGGGCACGATGGCCGTGGGGGCGTGCAGCAGCAGCACCGCGCCACAGACCGGGTCGCCTTGCAGCACCTGCAGCGTCTGCACATAGCGTTGCACCGGCGCATCGCCAATGATGTCCACCGGGTTGCCGTGCGACCAGTTGGCGGGCAGCAGGCCATCGAGTGCCTGCCGGGTGGCCACCGACAGGGGTGCCAGCGGCACGCCCAGGCGCTCGGCCTCGTCCACCGCCAGCACCCCGGCGCCGCCGCCATTGGTCAGCACCGTGAGCGAGTCGGCCTGGTTGCCACTGAAGCGCGCCAGCGTTTCGGCAGCGCTGAAGAGCTGCTGCAGCGTGTCTACCCGCAGCATGCCCGCGCGCGCAATGGCCGCCTCAAACACCAGGTCGCTGCCCGCCAGGCCCCCGGTGTGCGAGGCGGCCGCATGCTGGCCCGCCGTGGAGCGCCCGGCCTTGACCACAATCACCGGCTTGTTGCGCGCCGCCGCCCGCGCCGCTGACATGAATTTGCGTGCGCCTTCGAGTGACTCGATGTAGAGCAGGATGGCGCGCGTGCGCGCGTCACTGGCCAGGTAGTCCAGCAGGTCGCCAAAATCAATGTCCAGCAACTCGCCCACTGACACGCAGTGCGAAAAGCCAATGCCACGCGCGCTGGCCCAGTCCAGCATGGCGGTGGTCAGCGCCCCGGATTGCGAGACAAAGGCCAGCTCGCCGTGCAGCGCATCGCGGTGCGCAAAACTGGCGTTGAGCCGGCGGTGCGGTGACAGCAGGCCGATGCAGTTGGGCCCCAGCATGCGCAGCACATGGGGCCGGGCAGCGGCCAGCAGCTCCTTGCGCTGCGCGGGTGTGAGGCCGGCCGTAAGCAGCACCACGGCGCGCGTGCCCAGGTCGGCCAGCCCGCGCACCAGCGCCACCACCGTGTCGGGCGGGGTGCAGACCACCGCGAGATCAGGCACCGCCGGTAGCTGCTGCAGGCGTGCCACGCAGGGTGCGCCGTCCAGTGTGTGGTACTTGGGGTTGACGGCATAGACCGGCCCTGCAAAGCCGCATTGGCGCAGGTTGCGCCACACCGTGGTGCCCACGCGGCCTGGCCGGTTGGAGGCGCCCAGCACGGCCACCGAGGCCGGGCTGAACAGCGCGTCCAGGTTGCGAATGCTCATGCCGCAGCGCCCTCAGGCGCTGTTGTGTTCCGGTGCGGCCAGCTCGGCCGCAGCGGGGCTGGCCTCATCGCAAAACAGGTCGCACAGCCGCACATTCAGCGCGGCGGCCAGTGCCCCCATGACCACCAGGGTGGGATTGGCCGAGCCCGCTTCTATGCGCGAAAGGTAGGTGCGGTAGATGCCGCAGCGTTCGGCCAGTGCATCCTGCGTCAGGCCAATGCCGTGCCGCAGCCGCCTGACGCGGTGGCCTACCGCCTTTTTGAAGTCCACATCGTCAAGCGCCATGTTGGTAGTCTCCATGCAAGAAAGAACAGGTGAAGCCTCCCAGTCCTGGTGATTGGAAACATCTGGCTTTTTGGCTGCTTGACAATTCGCAGCGCTGCGGCTGCAAAAAAGCCAACACTGCCAGCATGCCCACCGCCCTTGATTGCTACCGGCTGGGCGCCACGGCGCTGGACCTGCTGGCGGCCAAGCACGCGGGTGCCAGCGGCCTGGCCTGGCGCCAGCGCCAGCGCCTGCACAGCCTCTTGACCGATGTGGCCCAGGGCCACTCGCTCTACGCGGGCCCGGTGCAGGCGCTGTTGCGGCGCAGCGGGCCAGGCCCATCCACCACCCCTTGGCAGGCCACGCTGCACCAGCTGCCGGTGCACACCAAGTCCGAACTCATGCAGCGCTTTGGCGAATGGGTGAGCGACCCCCGGCTCACCCTGGTCGAACTGCAGGCCTTTGCCGCCGACCCCGCGCGCATTGCCGAGCCGTATCTGGGCCAGTACACAGTGTGGGAGAGCTCGGGCTCCAGCGGCACACCGGGGTTCTTTGTGCAAGACAGCCGCAGCATGGGCCTGTACGACGCGCTGGAGCTGGTGCGGCGCAGCCCGCCCGTGCCCGCGCGGCGCTGGCTAGACCCGCTGTTCCTCGGCGAGCGCCTGGCCTTTGTGGGTGCCATCCACGGCCACTTTGCCAGCATCGTCTCCCTGCGCCGCCTGCAACGCCTCAACCCGTGGGCGGCCCACAGCACGCTCTGCCTGGACATCCTGCAGCCGGTGCAAGCACTGGTGCGGGCCCTCAACGCCTTCGCCCCCACCATCCTCAGCACCTACCCCAGCGTGGCCACCCTGCTGGCCGAACAGCAGGCACAAGGCCACTTGCGGCTGGCGCTGCGCGAAGTCTGGACCGGCGGTGAGACCCTCAGCCCGGCCGCGCGCAGTTGCATGGCCGACAGCTTCGAGTGCGCGGTGCGCAACCACTACGGCGCCTCTGAATTTTTCAGCCTGGCCGCCGAATGTGCCCACGGCCAACTGCATGCCAACACCGACTGGGCCCTGCTGGAGCCGGTGGACGAACAGCACCGCGCCGTGCCGCGCGGCCAGCCTTCAGCCACCACCTTGCTCACGCACCTGGGCAACCGGGTGCAACCCCTGATCCGCTACGACCTGGGTGACCAGCTCTGCGTGGACGAACGCCCCTGCGCCTGCGGCTCGCCGTTGCCGGTGATAGCGGTCAGCGGCCGCGATGACCCACCCCTGCGCCTGGCCGGGCGCCACGGCCAGAGCGTTCTGATCGTGCCGCTGGCCCTCATCAGCGTGCTTGAAGACCAGTGCGGCCTGTTCGATTTCTGCCTGCGCCAGCACGATGCGCAAAGCCTGACGCTGGCAGTGCCCCGCAGTGGCGCGGCCGCGCAGGCGCAGCTGGCAAAAGCAGTTGCGGCCCTGCAGGCATTCTTTGCCACCCACGGCATGGTGCAGGTGCGCATCCATGCACAAACCGGTGTCGAACTGCCGCGGGGCGCCAGCGGCAAGGCCTGTCGCGTCGTCTCAGAATGACATATCGCGCAGCCGCCCAGCGCGCTTGAGAATTCGCAATCCGGCCCCTCAAGGCGACGAAAACAATGACCCTTCGATGCCAGCTTCGCTGCCAATTTTTCTTGATTTCCACATAGGAGCCACCATGAGCCGCTTGAGCCTTAGCAACACCACCGTCCCCGACACCTTCCAGTCCATGTTCCGCCACATGGCGCACCCCTGGCACATGGATGACAACTTCTTTGACGCCATGCTGCGCCCCAGCCTGTCGCTGCTGGACCCGTCCTTCAACCTCTCGCTCGATGCCATGACACGCCGTTTTGCCAACTCCATGCGTCTGCGCGAAAGCATGCTGCCGGGCATGAACGTGAATGTGGACGTGGTCGAAAAAAACGGCACCTACAACGTGCGCGCCGACCTGCCCGGCATGAAGAAGGAGGACATCAGCGTGCGCATCGAGGGCAATGTCGTCAACATCGAAGCCAAGACGCAAGAGTCCAGCGAAAAGAAGGAAGACAGCGGCAAGGTGGTCTTCAATGAGCGCTACTACGGCGCCGTCTCGCGCACCTTTGCGCTGGACCAGGAGATCGACGAAACCAAAGCCACCGGCAAATACGCCGACGGCGTGCTGACCCTGGAGCTGCCCAAGAAGGCCAGCAGCCCCAAACCCGAAGCCAAGCCCATTGCCATCCAGTAGCAAGCGCGGTGCCAACCACCCCACCCGCACGGCACTGAATGCTCCGGCTGCCCCTGCAGCCCTGCCCACACCGCCGCCACCACCACCCGAGGCGCTGACTTTTCCGGTGGTGGGCATTGGCGCCTCGGCCGGTGGCCTCGAAGCCCTGCAGCTGTTTCTGCAAGGCGTGCCCAGCGGTTGCGGCATGGCCTTTGTCATCGTGCAGCACCGCGAGCCCAGCCATGACGGCGTGCTGGTCGAAATTCTGCAGCGCGCCACGGCCATGCCGGTGCTGCAGATCACCGACCACCTGCGGCTGCAGCCCGACCATGTGTATGTGATACCGCCGGACTGCGACCTCTCGGTGCTGCACGGAGAGCTCTTGCTGCTCGAATCCGAGTCGCCGCGCGGCGTGCGCCTGTCGATTGATTACTTCTTTCGCGCCCTGGCCGCCGACATGCACGAGCGCAGCATCGGGGTCATCCTCTCCGGCATGGGCTCGGACGGCACGCTGGGCCTGCGCGCCATCCGCGAGGCCTCGGGCTCGGTGTTTGTGCAAGACCCGGTGACCGCCGCCTTCGACAGCATGCCGCGCAGCGCCATTGCGGCGGGCCTGGCCGACGTGGTGGCCGCACCGCAAGAGTTGGCGGCCCGCGTGCTGGCCTACCAGAGCTTCGAGCCCTGGCGGGTCCGCTCGCCGCTGGAGGGTGCGGGCGGTGACGAGGCCCACCTGGACAAGGTCATTGCCATCCTGCGGGCGCAGACCGGGCAGGACTTTTCACTCTACAAAAAAAGCACCATCTACCGCCGCGTGGAGCGGCGCATGGCGCTGCACCAGCTGCCCCGGCTGGCCGACTACCCGCGCTTCCTGCGCCAGAACCGGCAAGAGGCCAGCCTGCTCTTCAAGGAGCTGCTGATCGGCGTGACCCGTTTCTTTCGCGACCCCGAGGTGTGGGAGCAGCTGCGCCTCGAATGCATCCCGGCCCTGCTGGCCGCCAACCCGCTGGGCATGACCCTGCGCGCCTGGACGCCCGCCTGCTCCACCGGGGAAGAGGCCTACACCCTGGCGATGGTGTTCTGCGAAGCGCTCGACCAGCTCCAGCCGGATGCGCACTTTGCGCTGCAGATTTTTGCCACCGACCTGGATGCCGACGCCATCCAGGTGGCGCGCGCAGGCATCTACCCGGCCAACATCTCCGCCGATGTGTCCGAGGCGCGCCTGCAGCGCTTTTTTGTGCAGGAAGACGGCATCTACCGCGTCAGCCGCCAGATCCGCGGCATGGTGGTGTTCTCGCAGCAAAACGTGGTGATGGATCCGCCCTTCACCAACATCGATGTGCTGAGCTGCCGCAACCTGCTGATCTACCTGGAGACCGAGCTGCAGCGCAAGCTGCTGCCCCTGTTCCACTACAGCCTGCGCAGCAACGGCTACCTGGTGCTGGGCAATTCAGAAACCACCAGCGAGCCCAGCACCCTGTTCACCCCCTTGCCCGGGCGCAACCGCATCTACAAGCGCCGCAGCGTGCTGACCACCTACGAGCCGGCCGGTCTGCCCCCGGTGTTCAGCCGCCCGCGCGCAGGCCTGGCCCCGGTCGAAGGCACGGAGCCCACGCCGCCACGCAAGACGCCGGACCTGCTGCTGCTCACCAACGAGCTGCTGCTGCAGTCCTTTGCCCCGTCGGCGGTGCTGACCAACAGCAAGGGTGAAATCCTCTACCTTTGCGGCCATGCCGGGCAGTACCTGGAGCCGGCCGCCGGCAAGCCCGACAGCAGCCTGTTTGCCATGGCCCGGGGTGGCCTGGCCACGGCCTTGAACGAGATCTTTGCCAAGGCGGTGCGCGAGCAAAAGACCGTGCTGCAGCCCAACGTGCACCTGCTCACCGTGCATGGCCCGCAATGGGTGGATGTGAGCGTGCAAGCGCTGACCCAGCCGCAGGCCCTGGCCGGCATGGTGCTGGTGCTGATTGCCGGGGCCGCGCATCCGGCCGACAGCACCGCTGCGCCCGCACCCGAGCCCGCACCGGACGAACGCCTGGCCGCCATGGCGGGCGAGATGCAGCATGTGCGCGACGAGCTCAAGACCACGCGCGACGACATGCAGCATTCGCAGGAAGAGCTCAAGGCCAGCAACGAAGAGATGCAAAGCACCAACGAGGAACTGCAAAGCGCCAACGAAGAGCTCACCACCTCCAAGGAGGAGATGCAGTCCATCAACGAAGAGCTGCAGTCGGTCAACCGCGAACTCAGCGCGCGCGTGGCCGACATGTCGCAGGCCAGCGACGACATGAAGAACCTGCTCAACAGCACCGCCATTGCCACCCTGTTTCTCGATGAGCAGATGCGCGTGCGGCGCTTCACCACCGAGGCGCGCAGCGTGTTCAAACTGATTGCCAGCGACATCGGCCGCCCCATCACCGACCTGGTGACCTCGCTGCAGCACCCCAGCCTGGCCAGCGATGCGCAGGAAGTCTTGCGCAGCCTGGTGCCGCACGAGGTGCAGGTGGCGGGCGCGGGCAACCGCTGGTACCAGGTGCGCACCATGCCCTACCGCACGCAGGACAACCGCATCGATGGCGTGGTCATCACCTTTGTCGATACCAGTGCCGAGAAGGCGCTGGCCTCGCAGCTGCAACAGGCGCAGGCCGCCCTGCAGGCCGAAGGCCAGGCGCCTGAGGCCGTGCTGCAGCAACTGCGCGCGATTCTGCAGGGGCCCGGCGGCCCGCCTTGAGGCACACGCTGGGTGTCGGAATAATTGACACTTGGGCCCAGGCAGCGTGGCCCGCAGCGGCTGGCAAAACGCTTTTCCCCAATGAAGGCCCGCGTATTCGACACCGTGGGCATACATTTTGCTGCGTGACCAGGACCTTCGAAAGGACACGCAACATGCACAAGAACAAATGGGCCCAGGGTCTGCTCGCTGGCCTGACGCTGGCCTTTTCGCTTACCGGCGTGGGCCATGCGGCGCTGGTCCATTACAACGAGGCCCTGGACGGCGACATCGCCATCACCAGCCCGCTCAAGACCTTTGTGTTGGACACCGCGGGGAGCAACACCGTGAGCGGCACCATCGGCGCCATCATGCCCACCGGCTGCCAGGGCTTGAACGAAAATTTCGACTGCGACTCCTTCGGTTTTGTGGTGCCCATCGGCATGCACCTGAGCAGCCTCTCGGTCACTTCCACGGTGCCCGGCACCCAGTGGGCGGTGCTCACCGGCCTGGAAGACTACGACGGTGATTTCATCGACTTCCTGCTGGTGGGCGGCACGCTGCTGTCCAACAGCCTGGCGCTTGGGCCCGGCAGCTACAACATCAGCTGGGACACGCTCACCGTGAGCGACACGGGCACGCCCTACACCTTCACCTTTGACCTGTTGCAGGATCTGCCCTTGCGCGTGCCCGAGCCAGGCACGCTGCCCCTGGTGGTGCTGGGTCTGCTGGGCTTGCTGGGCCTGCGGGGCAGGGCCCGCAGGCGCTAAAGCGCCCCGTGTTGCGGCACGGCTTCTTGGGCCAGGCTGGTGATCCAGTCGCCCAGGGGCATGGGCCGGGCAAACAGGTAGCCCTGCAGCACATCGCAGCCGTGCGCCACCAAAAAGTCCACCTGCGCCTGCGTTTCCACCCCCTCGGCCACCACCTGGAATCCCAGGTGCTTGGCAATGGAAATGATCGACTCGACGATGGCCACATCGTTGGGGTCCTGCGGAATGTCAGCCACAAAGCCGCGGTCAATCTTCAGCTCATACAAGGGCAGGCGCTTGAGGTAGGCCAGGCTGGAGTAGCCGGTGCCGAAGTCATCGATCGAGAGCCGTATCTGCCGTTGCCGCAGCTCCTGCACGCGGCTCTGCACGGCGTCCCAGTCCTGGATCAGCAGGCCCTCGGTGACTTCCAGAATCAGTGCGGCGCCCGGCACCCCTGCATCCTCCAGCAGGGCCAGCACATTCCGCACAAAGCCGTCCTGCAAAAACTGGCGCGGGCTCACGTTGACTGACAGCGACAAGGCCGGGTCCAGCGCCTGCATGCGCTTGAGCGCGTGGATGGCCTGCTGCAGCACCCAGTCGCCGATCGGCAGGATCAGCCCGGTGTGTTCGGCCACCGGTATGAAGTCCGCCGGTGACACGCTGCCCCGCGTGGGGTGCTGCCAGCGCAACAGGATCTCTCCGCCCACCGCAATCCCGGCTGCGCTGAACTGCGGCTGCACAAAAGCATGCAGCTGCCCTTTGCCTATTGCTTCCGAGAGGTCAAACTCCAGCCGCAGGCGCGACTCCACCTCGGCCTGCATGGTGGCGCCAAAAAAGGCAATGCGGTTGCGCCCCAGGGCCTTGGCGCGGTACATGGCCGTGTCGGCTTCGCGCAGCACGTCGTCCGCACCCTGTCCCTCCCTGGGGAAGAGGGTGATGCCCAGGCTGCCGGTGGTCTTGTAGGTCTGGTTTTCCACGGCAAACACATGGTCCAGCGCGTCGCGGCATTTTTCGGCGGCCAGCGCCGCGTTGTGGGCGGCTTCGGCCAGGTCGGCGCCCAGCACGTTCATCAGCACAATGAACTCGTCACCGCCCAGGCGCGCCAGCATGTCGTTGGCGCGCAGGCAAGCCTTCAGGCGGATGGCCACCGACTTCAGCAACCCGTCACCCACCAGATGGCCGCGCGCATCGTTGACCTGCTTGAAGTCGTCGAGGTCGATAAAAATCAGCCCGCCAAAGCTGCCATGGCGCTGCGCCGCGGCCAGCGACTGCTTGAGGCTCTCCAGCAGGTAGCGCCGGTTGGGCAGGCCGGTGAGCTCGTCAAAATAGGTCAGCCGGGTGGCCAGCGCCTCGGCCTCTTTGCGCTCGGACACATCGCGGAAAAAGATGCTGCTGACCAGCTCGCCGCTCACATCGCGGTAGATCGTGGAGGAGAGTTCGGCAATGAATTTCTCATCGCCTTTGCGCACAATCTGCAGCTCGCCCTGCGCTGCGCCCTTGCGCTCGCGCTCGCGCGCAAAGGCCTCGTAGCCGGGGTAGTCGCTGTCGATGATGCCGCGCCGCCCGGCGCTGCAGATTTCTGCTGCACTCATGCCCAGCGCCCGGCACGCCGCCGGGTTGGCCGCGGTAATGCTGCCATCGGGCCTGCCCATCAGGATGGGGTCGATGGCGTTGTCAAACAGGTCTTTCAGGGTGCGCTCACTGCGCTCCAGGTTGCGCTCCACCTCGATCAGGCGCGTGATGTCGACCACCGTCACGATGATGCGGCTGGCCTCTGGCGCATCGGGGTGTTCGCGGTTGGCATCGCAGAGCAACCAGGTCAGGCCCTCGGTGTAGGGGGACACCACGCCCACAACGAGCCCGTGCACGCCTTCCTGCGAGGCCATGGCGCGGGCCACCGGGTACTCTTGCACCGGCATGCGCGTACCGTCTTGGCGAATGAAGTGCCAGCCCGGATCGATCAGCTCGCGCCCGGCCATCATTTCGGTGGTCAGCCCCAGAAGGTGGGCGCCACGCGGGTTGTTCTGCAAGAGCGCGCCATCCGGGCCGTGCACAAAGACGCCGGCAATCAGGTGTTCAAAAAAGAAGCGCAGCTCGGCCTCCTTCTTGACCAGCGCACGGGCCGCCTGCATGCGCTCGCCGATGTCGCGCAGAAAGGCCATGTAGCCCACCACCGCGCCATCGGCATTGGTTTTGCGCGTCAGCAGCTCCATCACCTCGCGCTGTGTGCCGTCCTTGCGCTGGCGCTGCGTGTCGTGCGCACCGGCCGCACCGGTGCGAGCCTGCAGCAGCTTGTCGTGAAAAGCCGGGCCCAGCGACTGCGGCACAAAGTCTCCGAACGAGGCCCCTACCAGGGCGTCGGCAGGCTCGCCCAGCAGGGCTTCGGCGGCCGGGTTGGCCCAGGTGATGGTCAGCTCCGGCGTCATGCCCAGCACCGCGTCGCTGCAGTGCTGCAGCACCGAGACTGCGCGCAGGGCTTCGCGCTCGGTTTCCTGGGCCCGCAGCACGGCACTGCGGCCCTCGAGCAGCCGCACCGCCACCGCGGCGAGCTGCTGCAGCACCGCGCGCTGGTGCGTTTGCAGTGTCCGGGGCACTTGGTCCATCACACACACCGTGCCCACGTGGCTGCCATCGCCCAGCACCACCGGCGCGCCGGCGTAGAAACGGATGTGGGGCGCGTCCAGCACCAGGGGGTTGTCCGCAAACCGGTGGTCGACCAGCGTGTCGGGCACCTCCATAAGGGCGTTTGAGAGCACAGCATGGGAGCAAAACGCCGGCCCGCGCGGCACCTCGCGCACGCCGTTCAGGCCGACACCGGCCTTGAAGTACAGCTGTTCGGTATCGACCAGGCTCAACAGGGAGATGGGGGTGGCGCACACCTGCGCGGCGATCTGCACCAGCGCATCGAATTCGGCCTCGGGCCCGCTACCCACCACTTGCAGGCGCCGCAGCGCTGCCAGTGCCTGGGTTTCATGGGTCCGGAGCGGTGCTGTTTCCAACGTTGGCCTTTTTGCCGCAGTCTAATGCATCAGGCGGGCCTGTTCGTACTTTTGCACCTCGTCCACGGGATAGCGCAGCACACCGCCCAGGTTCACAAACTTCGGGCCCAGGCCGACGGCACTGTAGAGGCCGATGGCGCACACCGAGCGCCCCCAGCGTTTGGCAAGTTCTTGCTGGGACAACATGTGCGGGTTCTGCATTTCCATGGCGGTGCGGGCAAAGGGTTGCGGGTTGGTGGTGCCCGTATTGTGGGTGGGCCGCACCCCTGCAATGCCTTGAAATGGACGGTGTTTCCGCCCCCGTGCATGCGGGCCTTCTTGCGAATTCGCACGCAGCACGGTGGCGCCCGCCTGCAGACTGCAAGCGTTGCGCAACACCCGCCCAGGAGGACGCCATGTTCAAGAAAATATTGGTCCCGCTCGATGGCTCCGACACCAGCCAGGCGGCCCTGCACACCGCCATTGGCATGGCCCAGGCCTTTGGTTCCAGCCTGGTGTTGGTCAGCGTGTACGACCCCTTTCCCTTCATCGTGGCCGGGCCCGACTACGGCTATGCCCAGGTGCAGTATGTGGACGCCGTCAAGGCCGAGAGTGAAGCCACGGTGCTGGCCGGCAGGCAGCTTGCCGAGGCCGCAGGCCTGCAGGTGGCCACCCAGGTGATCGACGCGCCCAAGACCTGGCGCGCCATCCTGGACGCCGCTGCCGCCACCCAGGCCGGGCTTATCGTCATGGGTTCGCACGGCCGCAGCGGGCTGGACAAGCTGGTCATGGGCAGTGTGGCGCACAGCGTGCTGCAGCATGCGCCGCTGCCCGTGCTGGTGGTGCGCGCCAGCGCCTGAGCGGGCTTGGGGCCCCGGGGCCTGGGCATGCACTTCGAGCACATCGTCTTTGCCGGCGGCGGCAACCGCTGCTTCTGGCAGGCTGGCTTCTGGATGGCCCTGGCGCCGCGCCTGCAGCGTCCACCGGGTGCCGTGGCTGCCGTGAGTGCCGGGGCGGCGGTGGCTTGCGCGCTGTTTGCAGACACCTTTGAGCGCGGCTTTGAAGACCACAAGCGCGCCGTGCAACACAACCGCCACAACCTGCATGTGCGCAACCTGCTCAGGGCCCAGCCCCTGTTTCCACATGGCGCCATGTACCGCGCAGCCATTCTGCGCAGCATCAACAGCGCAGCCCTGGAGCGCCTGCACCAAGGGCCCGACATCACCATCGTGGTGGCGCGCCCCCCGCGTTGGGCCTCGCGGCGCCTGGCGGTGCTGCTGGGGGCGGTGAGCGCCGGTGTGGACGCCTGGAACGCCCACCATCTGGAGGCGGCGGCCGCCCTGCGTCTGGGCTTTCAGCCCCTGCTGGTGTCGGTGCGCGACTGCCGCACGCCTGACGAGCTGGCCGATGTGATCGTGGCCTCGTCCTGCGTGCCGCCGCTCACACCGCTGATGCAGCACCAGGGCATGGCCTTGCTCGATGGCGGTCTGGTGGGCACGGTGCCCCAAGGCCGCCATACAGCACCTGGCGCGCGCACGCTGGTGCTGCTGACGCGTCCCTTCAGGCACCTGCCCGAGCGGCCCGGCACCACCTATGTGCAGCCCTCCAGGCCGGTGCCGGTGGGCACCTGGGACTACACCGACAACAGCGCCCTGCAGGCCGCCTTTGAGCTGGGCCTGCAGGACGGTGCCGCCATGGCCAGCGCCATGCCCAGTGCTATGGCCAGTACAGCACCCGCTCCACGCCCTTGGCGCCCACCGTGAGCGCCAGCGTGCGCTGCCGGCCCTCGTAGTCGGCGGTGATGCGGTAGTGGCCCGGCTGCACCTGGATGTAGAAGAGCGGGCCCACGTCGTCATAGGTGGTGGGCGCATCGTTGCCGCGTTGCAGGCTCAGCTTTACGCCGCCCAGGTATTCGCCGCTGCGCGCCTGGGCAAAGCCCAGGCGCAGGTTGTAGTCCTTGCGCTGGGCGTGCATTTCCGAGCGGCCATCGAGCCCGATGCCGCCACTGAGGTAGTGGCCCATCTCAGCCGCCGCCATGGCGGCAGGCGCCCAGCCCGATACGAGGCACATGGCAGGCAGCACCACGGCCATGCTGCGCAAAATAGGTTTCAAGCCTTGCATGCTTTTCTCCTTGGGAAGTGGCTGCAAAAAATATAGGTTTTGGCCTGGTGAACCGGTTGCGCTTTCGCAATCCGGCTCCGGGTTGCTACGGCTAACTTGGCCTGCATCTGCCTTCTTCCACCTTGCCATGCCTACTGCCAGCACCCGTGCCAACGCCGACGTGGTTGCCGTGTTCACCGACATTGCCGACCTGCTGGAAATCGAGGGCGCCAACCCTTTTCGCGTGCGTGCCTACCGCAACGCGGCACGCACCCTGGGCGAGCTTGGCGTGGCGCTCGGCAGCCTCATCGACCAACCAGAAGAGCTCGACGCGCTGCCCGGCATCGGCGCGGACCTGGCGGGCAAGATCGTGGAGGTGCTGCACACCGGCAGCTGCGCCCTGCTGGAAGAACTGAAGCAGCAATTGCCGGCCGGCATCACCGCCTTGCTCAAAATTCCGGGCCTGGGCCCGCGCCGGGTGCGCCAGCTGCACCAGGCGCTGGGCATAGGCACGCTCGCGCAGCTGCGCCAGGCCGCCCAGGACAAGCGCATCCAGAGCCTGCCCGGCTTTGGCGCGCGCAGCGAACAGCGCATGCTGGAAGCCGCCAACAGCCTGCTGCTGCAGGCCCTGCGCCACAAGCGCGCCGACATGGAGCCGGTGGCCAGAAGTCTGCTCAAAGAACTCGAGGCGCAGCCCGGTGTGCACCAGGTGCTGGCCGCAGGCAGCCTGCGCCGCGGCAGCGACACCGTGGGCGACCTGGACCTGCTGGTCACCTGCGACCAGCCGCGCAGCCTCATGGACCACTTTGCTGCGCTGCCCGATGTGCAGCGCGTGCTGCAAAAGGGCATCACCCGCTGCAGCGTGCAACTGCAGCGCGGCGTGCAGGTGGACCTGCGCGCGGTGGCACCGGCCAGCTTTGGCGCAGCGGCCCTGTACTTCACCGGCTCCAAGCCGCACAACATTGCGTTGCGCAGGCTGGCGCAGGAGCGCAGCTTGAAGCTCAACGAGTACGGCCTGTTCCGTGGCAGCCAGCGTGTGGCGGGCGTTACCGAGGCCTCCATTTACAGCGCGCTGGGCCTGGCGCTGGTGCCGCCCGAGCTGCGTGAAGACCGCGGCGAAATCAGCGCCGCCGCCGAAGGCCGCTTGCCGGTGCTGGTGCAGACCCGTGAGCTGCAGGGCGACCTGCACGCCCACACCCAGCACAGTGATGGACGCGACAGCCTCTTGGCCATGGCCGCCGCCGCACGGGCGCGCGGCCTGCACTACCTGGCCATCACCGACCATTGCAGCCGCCTGGCCGTGCTGCACGGGCTGGATGCCAGCCTGCTGGCGCGCCAGATCGACCGCATCGATGCCTTCAATGCCGAGCGCAAAGACATCGTGCTGCTCAAGGGCGTGGAGGTGGACATTCTGGAAGACGGCACGCTGGGCCTGGCCAATGACCTGCTGCGCCGCCTGGACCTGGTGGTGGGCGCCGTGCACAGCGGCTACGGCCTGGGCCGCGAACAGCAGACCTCCCGCCTGCTGCGCGCC
This sequence comes from Comamonadaceae bacterium, assembly GCA_947374485.1. Taxonomy (GTDB): domain Bacteria; phylum Pseudomonadota; class Gammaproteobacteria; order Burkholderiales; family Burkholderiaceae_C; genus Allorhodoferax. The sequence goes on from CANCCF010000030.1 coordinate 19,895, forward strand.
ATGGACCAGCCGCACTTCAGCATCCTGGCGCACCCTACCGGGCGCCTCATCAACGAGCGCCCGGCCTGTGAAATGGACCTGCAGCAGGTGCTGCGCCACGCCCGTGCGCGCGGCTGTTTTGTGGAGCTCAATGCCGACCCCGCGCGGCTGGACCTCAGCGACCTGGCCTGCCGCATCGCCAAGGCCGAGGGCGTGCTGGTCAGCATCAGTGCCGATGCCCACACGCGCCAGCAATTTGCCCGCCTGCAGCACGGCGTGGTGCAGGCGCGCCGGGGCTGGCTGGAGGCGGCGGACGTGCTCAACACGCGCAGCCTGGCGCAGCTGCGGCCCTTGCTCCAGGCCTCCATGAACCGATGAGGTGCAGGCGTGGCCTGGAGCACCCGGTGCGTGACCTGGTGCCCTCAGGGCTTGACCCGGATCTCATTGACCACGCTGGTCACGCCCGGGGCCGACCAGGCCGCACCAAAGGCGGCGCTGCGCTCGGCCCACGAGTCCACCTGGCCGCGCAGGGTGACCACCGGGCCGTTCACCTCCACCGTGATGTCGCGCGCCTCGCGCTGGGCATGACGGGTCAGGGCCTCGCGGATGCGCGTGGCCACATTGGCGGGCGGCACGGCGGGCTTGAGGTGGATGGCATTGCTCACGCCCACCACGCCGGTGAGCGCGCGCACCGCACGGGCCGCCTCCTGGCGCTGGAAGTCCCAGTCCACCTCGCCCCTGAGCGTGACCCAGCCCTTTTCCACCCGCACCTGGATGCGGTCTGCGGGGATGCGCACATGCCACTTGAAGGCGGCCTCGGCCGCCAGCGCAATTTCGGTGTCGCTGCGCTGGTGGTTGGGCGCCAGCATGACATCAAGCTCCATGGCCACGGCCTTGACGCCGCGCACGCGGGAAACCGCCTTTTCAATGGCGAATTTTTCGGCGTAGCTGTCGAGGTGGCCGGTGAGGGTGACCACGCCATCCTTCACGGCCACACCAATCTGGCTGGCGTGGATGGCCGGGTCCCAGTCCAGCTCCTGGCTGATGTCGCTCTTCAGGGTGTCATCGGATTTCATGGCGTTCTCCTGCAGCGAGGGAGTCAAGCACCTGATTGCAAGCCAGGCTTTGGCTTTTCCCTTTGACGATTCGCAAGGCCTTTGCGGCGCGCAGTTTTAGAGTGACCCAAGGGCTGGCCCAGCCCGGCCAACCCGCCAGGAAACCAACCAGGAAACCAACCAGGAGTAAAGGCCATGAATACCCTTCGCACAGCCGACCCGCTGTTTGCCACACCCCTTGAATCGGTGGTGCGCCGCTTTCTGTCCTCCTCGCTCTACGACTCCGAACTCATCACCCTGCGCATGCCGGTGGACATCCTGGAGCGGGACGGCATGTATGCCTTCAAGGCCGACCTGCCGGGCCTGAAGAAAGACGCGATCAATGTGCGTATCGAGGGCAACCAGGTGCAGATAGAAGTCAGCGACAGCGATGAAAAGCCCGGTGCCAGCAATGGCGACAAGCTGCTGCGCAACGAGCGCAACCACAGCGCCATCTGCCGCACCTTCAGCCTGAACGACGACATCGACGAAACGCAGGTCAAGGCCAGCTATGTGGACGGCGTGCTGCAGCTCGAACTGCCCAAGAAGGCCAGCACGGTGGCACACAAAATCGCCATCCAGTGAGCAGAGGGGGCTTCTGGCAGTGTTTTGACGGTCATTGCGGCAACTGCAGCTTCGGGCTGATTGCGGGTGCTCCAGATAGTCGGCTTTGCGGTGGTTCAGTTCTACCGTCTCTGTCGCGCCTGCGTGTGGGTGCGCAGCGGGGGCAAGGGCGGGCACCTCATACGGGAGTACCCCAAATCGGCGCCCGCCCTTGCCCCCGCTGCTCACTGTGTCGTGACTGTGCTCACACAGAAATACCAACGCCCCGTCAAACCATGGCGGGCCCGTCGGCGCACGGGTCTGGAGGCGTTGCGCTTGCAAAGGATCGCGCGGGAAGGGGACACGCCGGGCGCCGATTTGGGGTACCCCCGTATGAGGCGCCCGGCGTGTCCCCTTCCCGCGCAGCGAGCAAAAACAGCGTTTCGCAAGCAAGCGCCTGACCAGATTACAAGACCGCAACAGGGCAGGCCAACGCAACTTCAGCCGGTCTGCTACCGCGGCGAACCCGATGTTGGGTTTGCCCAAAAGGTCATGGGTAGTGTTGACGCGAGTGCAATATTCGCAAAACATCAATTGCCTCGTCCCCGACTTGATAAACCACGATGTAGTTTGGGTGCACGACGATTTCGCGCGTGCCGACTACGCGACCAAGCCGGAACACATACGGCATGTGTGGAAGGTTTTCGGCAGATTGGACTATGGCGGCAAGAAGGCTCTGAGCCGCCCCTGCATTGCGCTGCTCAATGTAGTCAATGATTTCCACCAGGTCGGTGGTAGCTTCATCAGACCACCGAAGGGTTTGCACGGGTTTTGCGGCGGTCTTGGAGGATTGCCTGAACCTTGGCCATGGCAGCATCGTGTGGCTGACGGGGTTTCTCGCTGCGCAGTGCCGCGTCAACCTTGGCGCGAAACCATTGGTCGTAGCGGGCTTCCTGCTCTTCGGTCTCGAACTCGGAAACGATTGGGGAACGGACGGCAGTCATGCAGCAAAGATTAGCACAACACAGCTGTGCAGCCAAACATCTCCAATGCCCTCGCATCGCAAGTAAAGCATGTCTGAGCCGCAGTGGATCATGGGTCCGAGCGTCAGCAACCACGGCAAACCCGTTGCCCACAAGGCCACACCGGCCAGGCCGCACGCGCCTCAGGCCGTGGCGTACATGTAGCGGCGGCTGGCCGGGAAGCCGCTGGTGCCGGGCACCCGGTGGCCGCACAGGATCTGGTAGACCCCCAGGGTGCCGGCCTCAAACTCCATGGCCGAGGCTGCCATGTAGAGCCGCCAGATGCGGAAGGTGGCCTCGTCCACATAGGCCAGGGCCTCGGTGTGGTGGGCATCGAGCCGCTGTACCCAGTGGCGCAGGGTGCGCGCGTAGTGCGGGCGCAGGCCCTCCACGTCGATGATCTCGAAGCGGCTTTGCTCCATCACGCGCTGGATGTTGCTGATGGTGTCGAGCTCGCCGTCCGGGAACACGTAGCGGTTGATGAACCGGGTCGACAGGGTCTTGCCCCAGCCCTCCACATCGTGGGTGATGCCGTGGTTCAAAAAGTGGCCCCCGGGTGTGAGCAGGCGGTGCACACAGGCAAAGTAGGTCGGCAGGTTGTTCAGGCCCACGTGCTCGAACATGCCCACACTGGCAATGGCGTCAAAGCGCGCCACGCCCTCCAGGTCGCGGTAGTCGCGCAGCTCCACCGTTACACGGTCCTGCAGCCCGGCCTCTGCAATGCGCTGCTGCGCCAGTTCGTGTTGCCGCTGGCTCAGCGTAATGCCATGGGCGTGCACGCCGTAGTGGGTGGCCGCATGCAGCACCAGCGCGCCCCAGCCGCAGCCAATGTCGAGAAACTGCTGGCCCGGCTGCAGCCGCAGCTTGCGGCAGATGTGGTCGAGCTTGGCGTGCTGGGCCTGGGCCAATGACATTTGCGGGTCTTCAAAATAGGCGCAGGAATAGACCATGGCCGGGTCCAGCCACAGGCGGTAGAAGTCGTTGGACAGGTCGTAGTGGAAGGAGACGGCGCGGCGGTTCTCGGTGCGCGTGTGTTCTTGTACCGCGTTGGCCAGCAACGAGGTGGTACGCGCACTCTTCCACAGGGCCCGGGGAGCCATCCGTGCCGCAGGAGTGCGCAGCAGGCAGGCCAGCGCGCGCAGGCGCTCGCCCAGCCCCAGGCGCAGCACCGGCAACTGGTCTTTGAGCGCCAGCGCAGCAAACAGGTCACCCTCGATGTCCAGGTGGCCATGGAAATAGGCATCGACAAAGCGCAGCGGGTCGCGCCCCAGCAGCAGCGATTGCACGGCACCCGGGTCGCGCACGGCCAGGCCAAAGTCCGGCCCCACCGGCTCCTGTGCCCGGCGCCCGAAGCGCGAGCTGCTGTTGTCGGGAAAGCGCAGCGTCAACACGCCATCAAAGGGCGCGAGCAGCTTGTCCAGCAGGGGGCTCAAGGGGTCGATTTGCCCGGTTTTCCGGTCAGCCAAAGAGTGCAGGCTTGTCATACGGTTTCTCCTTGTATCGCTGCGGCCGCAGGCCTTGTTTTCAACGTAGCGCAGCCATCGCCGATGGCGCTTATGAAATCGCAATGCGCTGGCCACCACCGGGACCTACAGTGCCTGCTCGCGTCTTTTCTGGAGCCCTTGCCATGCCAACCGATGCAGAACTCAGAGCCCATGTGCTGGAGCGCCTGGACACCATTCCCTGCCTCAACGCCGATGCCATCGAGGTGGTGGTGGTCAGCGGCTTGGTCACGCTCAACGGCCAGGTGGACACGCACCAGACCCGCTTCCATGTTGAGCGCGTGGCCCGGCGGGTGCCGGGCATACGCGGCCTGCAGGTGCAGATCGGGTCTGCGGCCATGGCCTCAAAAGGCGGGTCGGGGGTGTAGCCCGGTGGGCGCGGCCAAGGGGTCTGCCTGCTGCACCTGCTGCAGGAACTTGTCGAGCCGCTCGTGGTGGAAACGGTCGTGCATTTCCTTCGTGGTCAGCCCCAGGCTGGCCACCGGTGTCTTCTCGCACAGGGCCTGCATCTCGGCCAGCACCCGGGCTTGGCCCGCGCCGTCACAGGTGCAAAACAGGGCCAGTTTGCGGAATTGCCCCTGGTGACGCCGGATGTAGGCGCGCACCGGGCTGGACATATTCCAGGCCCAGACGGGTGTGCCGATGATGACCAGGTCGTAGTCGGCCGGGCTGCGTTGCGAGGCCTCGATGGCGGCACTGCGGTGCAGTGCCGCCTGCAGCAGGCTGCGCAGGTAGCGCAGGTAGCGCAGGGCGTGCTGGGGTGGGCCCGACTCCTGAATGGCCTCGGTATCGGCACCGCAGCCTGCGGCAATTTGCTGCGCCAGTGCCTGGGTGTGTCCGGTCCATGAAAAATAGACAACCAGTGTTCGCATGGGCATCTCCTGGAAGGTCGCGGCCGGGGTGGCCACACCCTGCAGGCTAGGCCGGGTGGGCCGAGCCGCGTTGCGAATGAGCAAGCCCGCACAGGCCTGTGCGGGCAGTGCCTTCGGTCTTGCGAATCCGCAATGCCAAGGCAGGGCTGGCGCCTCTACATTGGGCCGCTTGCCCCCTACCAATCCACAAGGAACAGGCCATGAAAACCGACGCGCAAATCAAGAACGATGTGCTCGAAGAGCTTGAATGGGAACCGGCCATCACCTCCACCGAGATCGGTGTCAGCGTGAAGGACGGTGTGGTCACGCTCAGCGGGCACCTGCGTTCGTTCGCAGAAAAGCTGGCCGCCGAACAGGCCGCGCAGCGGGTCGCCGGGGTGCTGGCGCTGGTGGTGGAGATGGAGGTGCAACTGGGCCCGGACGATGTGCGCAGCGACACCGACATTGCCGCTGCGGTCAACCACGTGCTGGCCTGGACCACGGCGGTGCCCGAGGGTGCCGTCCATGTCACGGTGGAAAAGGGCCGGGTCAGCCTGAGCGGGCAGGTGGAGTGGGACTATCAGCGCCGCGCCGCCGAACGGGCCGTGCAGGCCCTGGCCGGTGTGGTGGGCGTGGGCAACCAGATTGTGGTCAAGCCGCGCATCTCACCGGTGGACATCCAGCGCGGCATTGAACGCGCGCTCAACCGCCACGCCGAGCGCGAGGCGCGCCATGTGCAGGTGCTGGTGGAGGGCTCACGCGTCACGCTGCGCGGCCCGGTGGGCTCCTGGGCCGAGCGCCAGGCGGTGCAGGGTGCGGCCTGGGCGGCGCCCGGTGTGACGGCCGTGCACAACGAGCTGTATCTGCGCTAGCGCTCCCGCACATAGCGCCCCGGCGCATCGTCCAGCACGGTAGATGGGTCTGCCCCCATGGCGGGGGGTGCCACCCGGCGCTTGCTGGAGGCGCGCACCAGCCAGCGCTGCCACACCGGCCACCACGAACCGGCTTGCTGGGGTGCGGTGTGCAGCCATTCGTCGGCGCTCAGGCAGCACGCACTGGCCTTCTTGGTGTGCGTGCGGTAGTGCCGCCCGGGGTGGCCGGGCTCGCTCACAATGCCCGCGTTGTGGCCGCCGGAGGTGAGCAGGAACACCACCTCGGTGTCCGACAGGTAGTGGATTTTGTAGACCGAGCGCCAGGGCGCCACGTGGTCGCGCTCGGTGCCCACCACGAAGAGCGGCACGCGGATGTTTTGCAGCGCCACCGGGTGGCCGTCCACCACGTAGCGGCCCGCTGCCAGGTCGTTGCCGAGGTAGAGGCGGTGCAGGTATTCGCTGTGCATGCGCTGCGGCATGCGCGTGCTGTCGGCGTTCCAGGCCATCAGGTCGCTCAGGGGCTGGCGCTCGCCCAGCATGTACTCGCGCACCACGCGCGACCAGATCAGGTCGTTGGAGCGCAGCATCTGGAAGGCCACGCTCATCTGCTCGGCGGTGAGGTAGCCGCGCAGCCACATCACGCTGTCGAGCATGTGCACCTGCGCGTCGTCGATGAAGAGCTGCAGCTCGCCGGGTTCGGTGAAGTCGGTCTGCGCCGCCAGCAGCGTGACCGAGGCCAGCCGGTCATCGCCCCAGCGCGCCATGGCCGCCGCCGCCATGGCCAGCAGGGTGCCGCCCAGGCAGTAGCCCAGCGCATGCAGTTTGCGCCCGGGCACGATGCGGCTTATGGCATCGATGGCGGCCATCACCCCGAGGCGCCGGTAGTCCTCCAGCCCGAGGTTGCGCTGGGCTGCGGTGACGTTGCGCCAGGACAGGCAGAACACGGTGTGCCCATGCGCCACCAGCCAGCGCACCAGCGAGTTGTGGGGAGACAGGTCGAGGATGTAGTACTTCATGATCCAGGCCGGCACCAGCAGAACCGGCTCGGCGTACACGGTGGCGGTGACGGGGCTGTACTGGATCAGCTCCACCAGCGCATTGCGCAGCACCACCTTGCCCGGCGTGCAGGCCAGGTTCTGGCCCAGCACATAGGCGGCGCTGCCCACCGGGGGCAGGCCTGCGGCCTTGCGCTGCACATCTTCCAGCGCGTGCGCGGCGCCGCGCAGCAGGTTGGCGCCGCCCTGGCTGCGGGTTTGCTCCAGCACCTCGGGGTTGGACCAGGGGTTGTTGCTGGGCGCCAGCAAATCGAGCCACTGGCGCGCCACAAAGCCCACTACATCTTCGTGGTGTGGTGTGGTGCCGGGCACCTGGTGGCTGGCGTGGTACCACCACTGGTCGGCCAGCACAAAGGCCTGGGCCCAGCTGTGGAAGGGCTCGGCCTGCCAGGCCGCGTGGGCAAAGCGGCGGTCGGCGGCCACCGGGTCGTCGGCGCCCGAGAGCGGCACGCGCAGGCCCTGCACCAGACGCATCAGCAGTTCGATGCGCTTGTCCGGGTCGTCGGCCAGGTGCACGGCCCAGTCCATCCAGGCCAGCAGCATGGACTCGGGTGAGAGGCCCAGGTTGGCAGAGGCCACCAGCGCCTCGCGCACGCGGCCGAGCTTGCGCAGCGCGGCATAGCGTTCGCCATTGAGGGTGTTGACGGATGGGCTGGGTTCCCTGGCCATGGCGGCAGTATTGCGGGTGCCTGCCCCTGCAGATTGCGCAATCGCAACACCAGCCGAAGGGCCGCCTTCTATCGTGGGCGCAAGCAACCACGGGGGTGTTGGCATGGGCAAGGTTTCACGCGGGGCACTGGTCACAGGCGGTACGGTGGGCATAGGCGCGGCCATTGCCGAGGCACTGCAGGCGGCGGGCTTTGTGGTGGCCGTCAACTACGACCGCAACGCGCAAGCGGCGCAGGCCTTCAGCCAGCGCACCGGCATCCAGAGCTTTGCCTGGGACGTAGCCAGCTTGCCCGCCTGCCAGGCCGGTGTGGCGCAGGTGCAAACGGCCATCGGGGCGGTGGAGGTGCTGGTCAACAACGCGGGCATTACCCGCGACGCCTTGTTGCACAAGATGGCGCCCGAGCAGTGGCGCGAGGTGCTGGAGGTGGACCTGGGCGGCTGCTTCAACATGTGCCGCAGCGTCATCGAGGGCATGCGCGAGCGCCGCTTCGGTCGCATCATCAACATCAGCTCGGTCAATGCCGCGTTGGGCCAGGTAGGGCAGACCAATTACGCCGCCGCCAAGGCAGGCATGATCGGCTTCACCAAGTCGCTGGCGCTGGAGGGCGCACCCCGCAACATCACAGCCAATGCCATTGCGCCGGGCTATACCGACACCGCCATGGTGGCCGCCGTCAAGCCCGAGGTGCTGGCGGGCATTCTGCAGTCGGTGCCCGCCGGGCGCCTGGCCACACCGGCCGAGATTGCGCGCGGCGTGGTGTTTCTGGCCGATGACGCGGCCGCCTTCATCAACGGCATCACGCTGCACATCAATGGCGGCAAATACTTTGGCTAAAGGCCAGGCCCCCGCGCCACCACAGGCCCAGGCTTCGGACTGTGAGCGGCTGGCGCTGGCCGTGTCGCTCGCCGAGACGCAGCAGCCCGAGGTCTGGCAGCAGCGCTTTCTCACCCTTCTGCAAGTGCAGCGCTTTGTGCCCAGCCGCCAGGTGCTGCAGGCCGCAGGCCTGCTGGGCGGTGCCAGCCTGGACAGTTGCCTGGCGAGCTGCGTGGCCCTGGCGCCCATGGCCGATTCGCTGCACGGCGTGTTCGACGCGCTGCACGATTCGGTCATGGCCCTGCATGCCGGGGCCGATGTGGGGGTCGACTTTTCCAGCGTGCTGCCCAGCCAGTGGCCAGGCTTTGGCCCCCCCGACCAGGACGCGCTGGGCCCGGCCCCGTTTGCCCACGTGTGGGGTGTGGCGCGCGCTCTGCTCGGCCAGGGCCATGGCCATGCGGGCACGGTGGCCATGGTCTTGCGCTGCGACCACCCGGACATCGAGCGCTTTGTGGAGTCCCTGGCCCAGCACCTGCTGGACCCGCAGGTGAAGGCGCTGGTGCTGCTGACCGATGCCTTCATGGAAGCGGTGGCGCACAACGCCGACTGGCCGCTGGTGTTCCCCCTGCAAGGGCGCCCCCTGCCCGAAGGCGCGCAGGTGGTGGAGCGCGTCTGGCCCGGGCAGGCACAGCCCCAGCCCTGCCTGGTGCACCGGCACACCAAGGCGCATGCGCTGTGGGTCAAGCTGCTGCAGGTGCAGTGCTCGCATGGCCAGCCGCGCCTGCTGTTTGCCGAGGCCATGCAGCAGGGCAACAGCCTGTGGTACTGCGAGCAGATCCACAGCAGCAACCCGGACGCCAGCGTGCCACTGGCGCCCCACGCGGTGGTGATGTCGGGCAGCCTGGCGCTGGGCCGCTTTGTGCGCCATGCAGGCCAGCCCCACTGCGATCTCGACTGGGACGCGCTGCGGGCGGCCACCGCCATGGCCGTGCGCTTTCTGGACAACCTGCACACGCTCTCGGCCTATGGTGAAAAGCAGCTCGCGCGCAGCGCCCTGGCCACGCGTCGCCTGGCCCTGGGTGTCACTGGCCTGGCTGGCGTGCTGGAGCTGATGGGCCTGGCCTATGGCGCACCGTCGAGCCTGGCGCTGGTGCAGCACACCATGGCCACCATCCGCGACGCGGCCTACCAGATGTCGGTGGAGCTGGCGCGTGAAAAAGGCGCGTTCCCGGCCTTCGATAAACTGCGCCATGTGGCCAGCACGCAGGTGCTGGACCTGCCGCGCGTACTGCAGGACGCCCTGTCTGCCTACGGCCTGCGCAACAGCCATTTGCTGGCTGTGGCCGAGGACCGCACGCCGCCCCTGCCCGCCACACCGCCCGAGCAGCAACTGCTGCTGGCCGCCGCCCTGCAGGGCTGCGTGGACCACGCGGTGTCGGTCACCATCCACGTGCCCGAGGCCACCCCGGCGATTGCCTTCGGGCCCGTCCTGCGCCGCGCCTGGGAATTGCGGCTGAAGAACTGCCTGGTGCTGCGCGACCTGTAGCGCAGGGGTGGGCAGCGTGCATGAATAGGGCTTCAAAAAGGCCGCTTTTGCGAATGATCAAAAGTTATTTCCCCCGCCCGGCCAGCATGCCTGTTTAACCTGAACCGACGGAGACAACCATGGCGACCAGCAGACCATCCTCAGCCAGCAAGACCTCGCATTCCCGGGCCGGCACATCTCATAAAACAGCGCACAGCTCCGGCAACGGCCACACTGACCCGCAGACGCACGCAGCCCCACCCGACTGGGTGACCGACCCCATGGGCGGCACACGGCAAACACTGGACGCGCTGATGCAGCTGCACCAGCAGTGGCTGGAAAGCGCCTCCATGGGCGGCGAAACCCTGGCGCAAGAGATCAAGGAGCTGCAACAGGCCAAAGACCCGGCTCAGTTCATTTCGGCCCAGCTGGCCATCGTCAACCAGCAACTCGAACTCTGCACGCGCCAGGTGGCCGCTCTGCTGCAACAGGTCTATGACGCCCAGCTGCTGTGGCTGGGCCAATGGGACAGCAAGGCCGACGAGGCGCGGTCTGCCGCCGACCACAGCCGCTCCGCCTTCAGTGCCCTGGGCCGCATGCAGGACGAGTGGCTGAAGGTGACGCAGAACTGGATCGACAGCGTCAACGGCGCCAGCAATTCACGCTAAAGGTGCTGGTGCGCGAGCCACGCCTGCAGACGCTCCACGCCCTGGTACAGGCGTGCGATGTCTTTGGAGGCAAAGCACCAGCGCAGCCAGCCATTGGCCTCGGGCGCGAAGGCGTTGCCGGGTGCGAGACCCAGCCCGGCCTCCTGCACCAGGCGCTTGGCAATCGTGAGTGAGTCACCTGCTACGGGCACATTAAAAAACGCATACATGCCGCCTTTGGGGCTAACCAGTTCCACACCTGGAATGGCTTGCAAAGCAGGGACCAACGCATCCCGGCATGCCTTGAGGTGCCGCACCACGCGGGGCGTGACTTCATCGGCGCGATCCAGTGCGGCAATGCCGGCACGCTGCACAAAGGTGCTGGCACATGAGGTGTTGAACTCGATCAACTTGCCCATCGCCTGCG
>CANCCF010000031.1 GCA_947374485.1 Comamonadaceae bacterium
CAGCAGGGGCAAGGGCGGGCGCCGATTTGGGGTACTCCCGTATGAGGCGCCCGCCCTTGCCCCTGCTGCGCACCCACCCGCAGGTGCTAAACCTTGGGAGAAGCCGCCTGCCACGCCGCCACAAACGCGCGCCCACGCTGCAGCACCTCGTCCGCTGACGTGCCCGGCGCATACAGCTGGCCGCCAATACCAAAGCCGGTGGCGCCGGCTTTTACCCAGGCACCCATGCTGTCCGGGGTGATGCCCCCAACCGGCCAAAAGTCTGTGCCCGCAGGCAACACCGAGCGCAGCGCCTTCAGACCACCGTGCCCCACCATCTCGGCGGGGAACAGTTTGAGCGCGTGGGCACCGGCGTCCAACGCGGCAAAGGCCTCGGTGGGCGTGGCCACACCGGGTGCGCACAGCATGCCAAGGGCGGCGGCGTGGGCGATCACGCGCACATTGCAGTTGGGCGAGACCATCAGGCGCCCACCGGCGGCATGCACCGCGTCCACATCGCCGGTGCTGAGCATGGTGCCGCCGCCCACCAGCGCATCGGCTGGCAGGGTTTGCACCAGCTGCGCGATGCAGTCGAGCGCGCCGGGGCGGTTCAACGGCACCTCCAGGGTGCGAAAGCCCGCGGCATACAGCGCCTGGCCGACTTCTGCGGCATGGGCCCCATCGAGGCCCCGCAGAATGGCCACCAGCGGCATGTGCCGCGCCTGTTGCAACAATTCCTGAGGGGTTTTCATGGGGCTGTCCTGTGGGTGTGCACATGGTGAATGGCGGCGATGAAGGCGGCCCGGGCGTCCAGCACGTCCAGTTGCAGGCCCCGCAGGGCGGCGGCAGCTTGGTAGTGCGTGGCCAACGCGGGTGAGCCTATCAGCTTGAAGGCCGCGTCGGGCATGGGGCTGGCCTGCATCACATCCTGCAGTTCCGTGCCGATCAGCAGGCCGCTCAGGTAGCTGCGGCTGCTGCTGGCGGCCATGTCGCCGGACACCACACGGGCGCGGACGCCAAACAGCGCGTGGCTGAGCGCGCCACCGATTTCTGCGGCCTCCACACCCAGGGCAAAGGCGGCGCCATCCCATTCCGGTGACGCGCTGCCGGCTGCCGCCGCCAGCGTGCCATGCGCGCCCAGCAGATCAAACAGCTCACCCGTCATGTAGGTGCGCAGCTTCACCACCTGACCGCCCCGCACCTCAACCCATTTGCTGTGCGTGCCCGGCAGCACAAACCAGCCGTTGCCATGGTCCAGGCATTGGGCGCCCAGCAGCTGCGCCTCTTCGCCGCGCATCACATCGGGCTGGCCCGCAGCGTTGCGCACGCAGTAACCCGGCACGATGCAAATTTCGCTGTCAATGCCCTCCGCTTCCACCCGCAGCATGTGCTGCCCCAGTTGCGCCAGCGGCACCGCGCCATCCACATAGGGCACCACCTTCCAGCCCAGCGCGCTGCCCACCATGCCCGACAGCACCACGGCGCGGGGCCGGGCTTGCAGGGTGTCCAGCAGGGCGCGCAAGGATTCGGCAAAACGGCCCTTGCACTGCAGAGCGCCGTCACCGTCCGCATGTTCGACCACGCACTGGCCCCTACCATCCAGGGCATAGGCCCGGCGATGCGTGGTGCCCCAGTCGACGCCCACCACCTCGATTGCAGTGTTTACAGCCATGTGTATTGGAAAGTTGTGTTGTTCATTGCCAGAGAGGGGATTTAAACATATGATGATTAAAACGCCAAAACGGATGCACCCCGGCGCCACCCGCCCATGACCCCCCGCTCTTCCAGCCCCACTTCGAGCCACACTGCCACCTACTCCGGGCGCAACCTGCACGGGCAGGTGGTCAATGAGCTGGGGCGGCGCGTGGTCAGCGGTGGCTATGCGGCCGGGGCCTTGCTGCCCAATGAAGAGCAGTTGTGCCAGGAACTGCAGGTCAGCCGCACGGCCCTGCGCGAGGCGGTCAAGGTGCTGGCCGCCAAAGGCCTGCTGGAGGCGCGTCCGCGCATCGGCACCCGGGTGCGGGTGCGTGACCAGTGGAACCTGCTGGACCCCGACATCCTGGCCTGGCGCTGTGCCACCGGGGCCGATGCCGAATTCCTGCGCCACCTCACCGAGCTGCGCGAAATCATCGAGCCTGCCGCCGCCTCACTGGCTGCCAACAGCCGCACCCCCGAGCAACTCGCCGCCATTGCCGCAGCGCTGCAGGACATGCGCCGCGCACCCGCCATTGCCCAGTGGATCGAGGCGGATCTGGCCTTCCACACCGCCATTCTGCGTGCCACCAACAACCCATTGCTGATGCCGCTGGCCGCCATCATCGGCAGCGCGCTGGAGTCGCTATTGGGTGTCACGGCGCGCTCGGCGGGAGACTTCAAGCGCGCCCTGCCCGACCACCAGAAGGTGTTTGAGGCGATCGAGTCGGGCGATGCCCAAAGCGCCCTGCACCGCATGGCAGGCATGCTGTCGGACACCCGCTCGCTGATGAAGCAGGTGGCTTTCAGCTGAGGCTGACGAACAAGGGTTTGTCCCTAGCGGCATTTTGGTGCGTTATTTGTATGATGAATGAATACAGGCACTTGGCGAACTGGTACGTTCCCTTTGCCCTTCACCGATACCCGCCCGGAAGGTTCCATGGCCCGCATACAGCTCGATCAGGTGTTCAAAGCCTATGGCGACAACCCGCCGGTGATCCGCAATGTCTCGCTCGACATTGGCGCCAACGAGTTCTGCGTGTTTGTCGGCCCTTCGGGTTGCGGCAAGTCCACGCTGTTGCGCATGGTCGCCGGGCTGGAAACCATCAACAGCGGCAGCCTGCGTATTGGTGAGCAGCTGATGAACGACGTGGCCCCGGCCCAGCGCGGCGTGGCCATGGTGTTCCAGAGCTACGCCCTGTTCCCGCACATGACGGTGTTTGAGAACATGGCCTTTGGCCTGCGCCTGTCCAAGGTGGCCGAGCCGCAAATCCAGAAACGCGTGGGCGATGCCGCCCGCATCCTGCAGCTCGAGCCCTATTTGCAGCGCCTGCCCAAGGCGCTCTCGGGTGGGCAGCGCCAGCGCGTGGCGATTGGCCGGGCCATCGTGCGCCAGCCCGGTGTGTTTCTGTTTGACGAGCCGCTCTCCAACCTGGACGCTGCGCTGCGCGTGCAGACGCGCTTCGAGATTGCCAAGATCCACCGCGACTTCGGCCAGGCCAGCACCGTGTATGTGACGCACGACCAGGTGGAGGCCATGACGCTGGCCGACCGCATCGTGCTGCTCAACTCGGGCGAGGCGGTGGCGCGCGACGGTAGCGTGGCCCAGTTCGGCGCGCCGCTGGAGCTCTACCACCACCCGGTGAACCAGTTTGTGGCGGGCTTTATTGGCAGCCCGAAGATGAATTTTTTTGCGGCCACGCTGCAAAGCGCCGGGCCCGAGCTCGCCACCGTGCAGTTGCCTACCGGTGAAGTTCTGGAAGCCCGCGTGAATGCGCAGGCCCTGCCCGCAGGTGCACCTGTCACGATAGGCCTGCGCCCCGAAGACGCCGAGGTCGGCACCGCCACCCAGCACGTGCTGCGCAATGTGCAGTGGCAAGAGCGCCTGGGCGAATCCACGTATCTTTATTTGGACAGCGGCGTCACCAGCGACCCTTGGGTGGTGAAGGCACCCGGCAACAGCTTTGCCCGCGCCGGTGAACGTGTGGCTCTCAGCATGCCGCCTCAGCACCTGCATGTGTTTGACGCACAGGGCCTGTCCATGCCGCGCACCATTGCCAGCCACGACCTGGCCCTGTCCGTACCCGCCTCGGCCCTGGCCGCCTGACCCTTCTGAGATAAAAGAGCGCATGCAACTCGGCGTCTGCTATTACCCCGAACAATGGCCCGAAGACTGGTGGGCGGATGACGCTGCGCGCATGGTGCAGATGGGCATCCGCTATGTGCGCATTGCCGAGTTCGCCTGGAGCCGCATCGAACCCGAGCCCGGCCAGTTTGCGTGGGCCTGGCTGGACCGCGCAATCGAGACCTTGCACGCCGCAGGCCTGCGCGTGGTGCTGTGCACGCCCACCGCCACGCCGCCCAAATGGCTTGTGGACGCCGACCCCGGCATGCTGGCGGTGGACGCCAACGGCCAGCCGCGCGGCTTTGGCTCGCGCCGCCACTACTGTTTCTCCAGCCCCACGTACCGGGCGCAAAGCGCACGCATCACCGCGGCCGTGGCCCAGCGCTACGGCCAGCATCCCGCAGTGGCGGCTTGGCAGACCGACAACGAATACGGCTGCCACCTCACGGTGCTGAGCTACAGCCTGGCGGCGCGCGCCGCGTTTCGCACCTGGCTGCAAGCCAAATACAAAAGCATTGACGCGCTCAACACCGCCTGGGGCTGCATGTTCTGGAGCCAGGAGTACCGCAGCTTCGAGGAGATAGACCCACCGGTGGGCACGGTGACGGAGGCCAACCCGGCGCACCGGCTGGACTACCGCCGTTTTGCGTCCAGTGAAGTGGCGGCCTTCAACCGCATCCAGACCGACCTCATTCGCCAGCACTCGCCGGGTCGCGATGTGACGCACAACTTCATGGGTTTCTTCACCGAGTTCGACCACCACGATGTGGCAGCCGACCTGGACGTGGCCACCTGGGACAGCTACCCGCTGGGCTTCACCCAGGATTTCTTTTTGGGCGCAGCCGAGAAGGCGCGCTATGCGCGCACCGGGCACCCCGACATCCCCGCCTTCCACCACGACCTGTACCGCGGCATGTGCAGCGGCGCAAACAAAAACCGCTGGTGGGTGATGGAGCAGCAGCCCGGCCCGGTGAATTGGGCGCAGTGGAACCCGGCCCCGCTGGACGGCATGGTGCGGCTGTGGACCTGGCAGGCCTTTGCCCATGGCGCCGAGGTGGTGAGCTATTTCCGCTGGCGCCAGGCACCGTTTGCGCAGGAGCAAATGCACGCCGGCCTGCACCGTCCCGACCGCTCACTCGACCAGGGCGGCGTAGAGGCCACGCAGGTGGCCAGCGAACTCAAAGCCCTGGGCCTGCACGCCACCGGCGACGCGGGTACCGAGCGCCCAGCAATGCATGCCCGCGTGGCGCTGGTGCTGGACTACCCCAGCCTGTGGATGGCGCAGATCCAGCCGCAGGGCGCGGACTACAACCCGATGGAAATCAGCTTTAGCGCCTACAGCGCGCTGCGCCAGTTGGGGCTGGATGTGGACATCGTCTCCAGCCGCGCCGATGTAGCAGGCTACGCGCTGGTGGTGCTGCCCGCGCACCTGCGTGAAGACAGCGCCCTGGCCGCACGCCTGGCCAACAGCGGGGCACAGATTGTGTTCGGCCCGCGCGCTGGTGCCAAAAACCAATATTTATCTTTTGCCGATGGCCTGCCACCGGGCGCCTTTGCTGCGCTGGCTGGTGTGCAGGTGCAGCGCGTGTCCTCCCTGCCACCGGGTGTGCTGGACACGGTCAATTGGCCGAACCGCGCCCTGAGTGGCAATAGCCACTGGCGCGAAGACGTTCAATTGCAAGGCGCTGAGGCGGTGGCACATTTTGACGACGGCCACCCCGCCGTGCTGCGCCACGGCCGCAGCTGGTACAGCGCGGGTTGGCCCGATGCGGCGGGCTGGAAGCAACTGTTCAGCCGCGCGGCAGAGGCAGCAGGGCTGGCCACCGAAGTGCTGCCAGAAGACCTGCGCCTGAGCCGCCTGGGCGACTGCCTTTATGTCCAGAATTTTTCGCGTTCCTCGGTGCACTACGCACCGTCCAACCACGCGCAGTGCCTGCTGGGTGCGCGTGATCTGGCCCCCCAGGGCCTTGCTATCTGGAAGTTACAGCCTTCCGCCTGAAGCGTTGCAAGACGCCCATTGATCTACCAAGATTTACCAACAACACAAGGAGACCGCCATGACATTCAAACCCCTCAAACTCGCGCTGCTGACCGCCGCGCTGGCCGCCAGCTTCTCCGGCTTCGCCGGTGACCTGGTGATCAACACCGACGCCTCCGACCCGGCCCCCAAGGCCGCGTTTGAAGCGCTGGTCAAAGGTTTTGAGAAAGCCAATCCCGATGTAAAGGTCAAGCTCAACACCTTCGACCACGAGGGTTATAAAACCTCCATCCGCAACTTCCTCACCGCCGAAGCGCCCGACCTGGCGACCTGGTACGCCGGCAACCGCATGGCGCCGTTTGTCAATGCCGACCTGTTTGAGGACGTGTCCGACGTCTGGGCCAAGGAGGGGCTAAACGACTCCTTCAAGTCCGCCGCCGCCTCCATGACCATCAAAGGTAAAAAATGGGGCCTGCCCTACACCTACTACCAGTGGGGCGTGTACTACCGCAAGGACATCTTCGCCAAGCTGGGCATTGCCGAACCCAAGACCTGGGACGAACTGGTGGCTGCCTGCGCCAAGCTCAAGGCCAACAAGGTCACCCCCTTTGCCATCGGCACCAAGGCCACCTGGACCACCGGCGGCTGGTTTGACTACCTGAATATGCGTGTGAACGGCTACGAGTTCCACATGGACCTGACCGCTGGCAAGGTGCCCTACACCGACAAGCGCGTGGAAGCCGTGTTCGACAAGTGGGACCAGCTCACCAAGCCCGGCTACTACCTGGCCAACCACGCTTCTTATCAATGGCAGGAAGCCCTGCCTGCGTTTGTGAAGGGTGAGGCCGCCATGTACCTGATGGGCAACTTTGCCGTGGCACCGATGAAGGAAGCCGGTCTGTCGGAAGCACAACTGGGCTTCATGCAGTTCCCCGAAATCACCAAGGGCCTGCCCAAAGCGGAGGACGCACCCACCGACACCATCCACATCCCGGCCAAGGCCAAGAACAAGGTGGATGCGCGCCGCTTCCTCGCCTACATGGCCAAGCCGGAAGTGCAGTCCGAGGTCAACACCATCCTGGGCCAGTTGCCGGTGAACAAGAACGCCAAGATGCCGGAAGACACCTACCTGAAGGCCGGCTTCTCCATGCTCTCCAACGCCTACGCGCTGGGCCAGTTCTATGACCGCGACGCACCCGCCGAGATGGCCAAGGCCGGTATGGACGGCTTCCAGCAGTACATGCTGAAGCCGGGTGAGCGCGAAGCCATGCTGAAGCGCCTGGAGCAGGTGCGCCAGCGCGTCTACAAGTAATCGCGCAAGCACGTAGCCGTACGAAAAAGGAAACCGCCATGGAAACCAGCACCCCTTTGACGCCACCCGCCAGCCCCAGCGGCTGGTGGGCGCGTCACCAGATGGCGCTGGTGCCCTGGCTGTTTCTGGCGCCAGCGCTGGTGATGTTTGGCGTCTATGTGATTGCCCCGATCTTCCAGTCCATGGCCATCAGCCTGTACGACTGGGATGGTCTGGGCAAGCCCAAGTACATTGGTCTTGCCAACTATGTGGAGCTGTGGAGCGACGCGGATTTTTTCACCGCGCTCAAGAACAATGTGATCTGGTTCTTCGGCTTCTTGCTCGCCATTCCCATGGGTCTGGGCCTGGCCTTGTTACTCAACCAGGAGGTGTTTGGCATCCGACTGGCCAAGTCGCTTTTCTTTTTTCCATTTGTGATTTCGCAGGTCGTCATCGGCCTGGTGTTCAGCTGGTTTTACGACCCCACCAACGGCCTCCTGCTGCATGTCATGGCCTGGTTCGGTATGGACCCGATAGCGGTGTTGTCGGATGAGCGCCTGGTGACCTACGGCATCGTCATTGCGGGCCTGTATCCGCAAACCGCCTACTGCATGATTTTGTATCTCACGGGCCTGAACAACCTGCGCCCCGACCTGATCGAGGCCGCGCGCCTGGAGGGCGCCAAAGGCTGGACCATGCTGTTCAAGATTGTGTTGCCGCAGCTGCGCCCGGCCACCTTTATCGCGGTGGTGGTGACCATCATCGGCAGCTTGCGCAGCTTCGACATGATTTCCATCATGACGCAGGGCGGGCCCTACGGGCAGTCGCGCGTGCTGGCCTATTACATGTACGAGCAGGCCCTGAGCGAATACGGCTACCGCATGGGCTACGGCACGGCCATTGCCACGGTGCTGTTCCTGCTGATGCTGGTCTACATCGTTTTCATTCTGTACCGCGTCTACCGGCAAGAGCAGGAAACCGACTAGGCCTCCAACGTCAGACCACCATGTTCCCCACCCCCATCATTCAAACCTCACGGCCCACGCAGTGGCTGTACCGCTTCGGCCTGCCGCTGGCCCTGTTGGCCTGGCTGCTGCCCATCATCGCCGTGGCCTTTACCTCGGTGCGGGGCGCGGCCGACCTGTCCAACGGCAACTACTGGGGCCTGCCCACCGAGTGGCGCATCTGGGAAAACTACAGCGCGGTGTTCCAGAACACGCCGCTGGCCCACTACATCCTCAACAGTTTTCTGGTCACCATCCCCACTGTCATTGGGGCGCTGACGCTGGCCTGCATGGCCGGTTTTGCGCTGGGCGTGTACCGCTTCAAGCTCAACTTGGTGGTGTTCTTCTTGTTTGTGGGCGGCAACTTTGTGCCCTTCCAGATTTTGATGGTGCCGGTGCGCGACCTGAGTTTGAAACTCGGGCTGTACGACAGCATCGCCGGGCTGGCGCTGTTCCACATTGCTTTTCAAACCGGCTTTTGCACCTTCTTCATGCGCAACTTCATACGCGAGTTGCCGCGTGAGCTGATCGAGGCCGCGCGGGTGGAAGGTGCCACCGAAATCCAGATCTTCTACAAGGTGGTGCTGCCGCTGGTGCGCCCGGCCGTGGCCGCGCTCTCGGTGCTGATCTTCACCTTCATCTGGAACGATTATTTCTGGGCCACGGTGCTGATCCAGGGCAACCACGCCATGCCGGTGACTGGCGGGCTGAAATCGCTCAACGGCATGTGGGTGGCGCAGTGGCACCTGGTGTCGGCGGGTTCCATCGTGGCCGCCATGCCGCCGGTGCTGATTTTCTTTGCCATGCAAAAACACTTTATTGCGGGCCTGACCATGGGCGCCACCAAGGGATGACCGCCCCTGCCTTGGTCCACCGCCTGCTGCGCCTGGACAGCGACAACTGCACCGCCCTGATCGAATGGGAAGCCGGCCGCATGCCGGTGTGGCGTCACTTTGGCGCGCGCTTGCCCGGCGCTGTGCCGCACGGCAGCGCGCCACAAGGGCCCAGCCAGTCCGCAACCCCACTCAGCAGCGTCTGGCCCGCCGCGCGCCTGCGTCGCCAGGCCAATGCCAGCATGGACCGACTGGATGGCAACCCGCTCTTCCCCGGCTTTGGCAACGGCCTGTCAAACAACCCCGCACTACGTGCGCACGCCGACGGTGTGGGCGCAGTGCAGGAGTGGGTGGCGCAGTCCTTCAGCCCATCATCGAATGCATACAGCCAGACCCTGGTTCTGCAATTGACAGACGCCAGCGGCCTGGCGCTGGACCTCACCCTCACGCTGTGGCACGACAGCGATGTGCTCAGCCTGCAAACGACTCTGCACAACCGCAGCGCCGAGAACCTGCAGCTCGACTGGCTGGCCTGCGGCGCGGTGCCCGCGCCCGCCGACCTGTCGGAGGTGGCGCATTTTTCCGGCCAGTGGGGGCTTGAATTCCAGTGGCAGCGCACGCCTCTGGCGGCCAGCGGCTTTCAGCTGCAAAACCGCCATGGCCGCAGCTCGCATGAGGCGCCTCCCGCCTGCTTTGTTCTTTCACCATCTACCTCGGACCACAGCGGCGAAGTGATTGGCGCGCAACTGGGTTGGAGTGGCAACCACCAGTTTGCGCTGGACCGCTGCGACGACGGCACCACCCTGCTGCAAGCCGGTGTCTGGCTAGCGCCAGGTGAAGTGCGGCTGGCCGCAGGGCAGAGCCACAGCACACCCACGCTGCACTGCAGTTGGTCCAGCCACGGCCTGAACGGTGTCTCGCAGAATTTCCACCGCTTCGCGCGCCAGCATGTGCTGCGATGGAACGGCGGGAATATGCGGCCCCGGCCCGTGCACCTCAACACCTGGGAGGCGGTGTACTTCAACCACGACGACGCCACCCTGCGCGCTTTGGCCGAGCGCGCCGCGGCCTTGGGCGTGGAGCGTTTTGTGCTGGACGACGGCTGGTTCCCCGGCCGCCCCAATGACCACAGCGGGCTGGGCGACTGGTGGCCCGACCCGCACAAGTACCCGAAAGGCCTGGGCCCGCTGATTGCCCACGTACTGGGCCGGGGCATGGAGTTTGGCCTGTGGGTGGAGCCCGAGATGGTCAACCCCGACAGCGCGCTGTTTCGCGCCCACCCGGACTGGGCGCTGCAGGTGGCGGGGCAGGCACTGCAGTGCGGGCGCCAGCAACTGGTGCTGGACATTGCGCGGCCCGATGTCGCCAATTACCTGTTCGACAAGCTCGACACGCTGTTGCGCGAGAACCGCATCAGCTACCTGAAATGGGACATGAACCGCGACCTGGCGCAGGCCGCCGACACCGCCGGACACATGGCCTATGCGAAGCAAATACCGGCGCTGTATGCGCTCTTGCAGCGTTTGCGCACCGCCCACCCGGCGGTGGAAATCGAGAGCTGCGCCTCGGGCGGAGGCCGCATGGACTTAGGCATCCTGCAGCACACGCAACGTTTCTGGACCAGCGACAACAACGACGCGGTCTCGCGCATTGCCATCCAGAGCGGCGCGGCGCGCCTCTTTCCGCTGGAGGTGCTGGGCGCCCATGTGGGCCCAGCCCCGGCCCACACCACCGGGCGCAGCCAGAGCCTGGCGCTGCGCTGCGCCGTGGCGCTGTTTGGCCACATGGGGGTGGAGGCCGATGTGCGCAAACTGGGTGCGGCCGAGGCACAGACCTTGGCGAATTGGATCGGACTCTACAAAGCCTGGCGTGGCGTGCTGCACGCGGGCCGATTCAGCCAAGGCCGCACGGCCAATGGTGTCTGGTGGCTGGTCCGGCACGAAGGGCGGGCGATTCTGGGCGTGTTCACGCAGACCGCGCCCACCACCATGCACCATGCACCCTTGCGCCTGCAGGGCCTGAGCGATGCGTCTGCTTTGGGCGACACGCAGACCACCTGGCGTGTGCGCCTGCTGGGCCATGCCGGCCAGGAACGCGCGCGCGGAGATGCCCCCTCGCCCTGGCTGGACGCCTTGCGCGGCGCGGGGGTGGACTGCGGTGCGGCAGAGCTGCGCGCCACCGGGCTACCATTGCCGAACATGAACCCGGAATCGGCGCTGGTTTTCTCGCTGGAACGCCTGTAGACCGATCTTCCCCAACGGACCCACCTCTTGAACATCCAAACCATCTGGCCTGCGGAACTGAACCTGGGCGAAGGCCCTGTGTGGCACGCACCAAGCGGCCGATTCTTTTTTGTCGACATCCACGGCTGCACGGTGCACGCCTGGCACGCCACCACCCACCAGCGCCAGAGCTGGAAGATGCCCGAGCGCATCGGCTGGCTGGTGGCGCGTCGCGATGGCGACGGCTTCATGGCAGGTTTTCAAAGCGGCTTTGCGCGCCTGTGGCTGGAACCCGTGCTGCGCATGGATGCCATAGGTTCACCCCACCCGGATCAACCCGATGTGCGCCTGAACGATGCCAAGGCCGACTGCCATGGCCGCATCTGGGCAGGTTCCATGAACAACGTCGACACGCGTCGCACGGACGGCCAACTCACGCGGCTGGACCCGGATGGCGCGTTCACGGTGGTGGAGCGCGGCCTGCATATTGCCAACGGCCCCTGCATCAGCGAGGACGGGCGGCGCATGCTGCACACCGACAGCGGTCTGGATACGGTGTACGACTACCGCGTCAGCCCCACAGGCGAGCTGATGGACAAGCAGGTGTGGAAACGTTTTGGTGGCAAGCAGGGCACGCCCGACGGCATGACCATGGATGCCGATGGCAATGTGTGGATCGCGTTTTGGGGTGGTGCCTGCATCCGCCAGTTCACACCCGACGGTGCGCTGCTGCAGCGCATCGACCTGCCCGCCCTCCAAATTACCTGCATGGCATTTGGCGGAGACGATATGAAGTGCCTGGTGGTGACCAGTGCACGCAATGGCCTGTCCGAAAGACAGCTTGCGCAGTACCCGGGCTCGGGCGCGGTGTTTTTAATGCGTCCCGGCGCGACGGGCGTATTGCCGAAAACGTTTGGCTAAGCTTTGGCTAAGCGATAGTCCGTGCAGCCAGTGCTGCCGGTTGCGGCCATTGCGACAGCTCGGCCAGGCGGCGCACCACCCATTCGGATTCGGGTGCGGTGAACACCCCGCCTGCCACCAGACCCAAATAACAACGCTGCAGCACGTCCGACTCGGCAATGCCCAGGCTGTGCAGCATCTCCTGTGCGGTTTGGGTCAGCAGATTGGCCATGTCTTCGCACAGTTCGTAGCGTTCGGCAATAAAAAACCGGGTCGCAGCTGGTTTGCTGCGACCCGGTTCCATGAACAGTGCAATAAAGGACTGCGGTATTTCTACCTGGTTGTCATCCGACAAGCGCTGCCTTTTGCAGGATGAACTTAGGCCTTCTTGGCGTAAGCGCTGCACCAGCCGTTGGCGGAGACTTGCTTGCCAGCGAACAGCGGGCAGCCACCAGCCTTGTCACCGGCCTTGCCCTGGAACAGCGCGCAGCTGCCGCACTGTTGGCCGGCTGCGTACTTGGGGAACTTGGTCTTGTCGGTCTTGGTGCCGTCGGTGTGGTATCCCAGAGCCACGGCCTGTGGGTCGGCATCAGCCACCATGGCGCCTTGGGCGTGGGCTTGGCTAGCCAACAGGGCAGCAGAGCCTAGGCTGAACTGAACGATGAATTCGCGGCGATTCGACATGGCAATAATCCTAAAGGATGGTGATAAAAAACGGGAGTATAGAAAGCTAAAACGCATTCTCGCTTACATCCGTTGACCCGCCGGTGAACAATTGAATACCCACCAATTCCGGTCAATTAACAAAACATCAGGGCCACCAAGGCCGCGTCCTCGCCCAGGTTCATCAGCACATAGGCAGACGCCTTGTAAACCAGGTACCAGAGGGTCTCTGCGTTCCAGTTCATGCGAACGCCCTCCCAAGCACGGTGATCTGCGCAAACTGCCAGTGGTGCATGCACTCGCGCAAGATCACCAATGCCATGGCAATGACCTTGCTGTCGGGCAGGCCCTCATGCTTCGCGGGCGTGCCCCCTACCACACGGGCCAGTCGGTTGAAGCAATGCTCGATGGCGTCCAAAGACACAACCATGGCGGGCTGTGCAGGCACGCCACAGAGCAGCGCAATGTCGCGCACTGCCGCATCGCAGCTCCACAGCTGTGCGCCCTGCGGCAGTTGCCGGTGCAATGGCATCACTGCATCCTCCACCAACTGAATGGCGTGCTCCAGCGCCAGGGGCGTGGGCGGTGTGGTTTTGAAATGTTCTGCTGCCATGCTGTCGAGACCCAGGGGCATGGGCAGCAGGGTGCTGGCCTGCGGTCCGCTGCCGGTAGCAACGCCGCTGTATTGCGCGCCCAGATGCAGGACCGCGAGCACAGTCCCGTCGCCCATGTGTTGGCGTACCCAAGCGTAGTGCCGGTGCAAGGTGGCAGTGGTGACACTGTCGATCGCTGTCGAGCGCATGGGGGGTGCGGGCAAAGAAGTCAGCCCGGACGCCGCATGCGAAACAACTGTTCAGGTGTGATCTGAAAATAGTCGGCCGGGCCGCCGCCGCGCAGCACCGGCTCGGCCTCGGCGGTCTGGTAGACGCCGTCCTTGAGCAAGTGCTTTGCAATGTGCACAGCCACCACCTCGCCAAGCACCAGCCACGTGGAAACTTTGCTGCCATCGTGGCCCTGCAGCTGCAGGACTTGGGTCTTGCGGCATTCCATGGCCACGGGGCTTAGCGCCACGCGCGGCACCTGCACCTGGCTGCAGCGCGCGGTGGCGAGGCCTGCGAGCTCAAATTCATTGACGCCGGGCGGCACGGCAGCACAGGTCTGGTTCATGGCCTCGGCCAGCGGGCGGGTCACCAGGTTCCAGACGAATTCACCGGTCTCTTCGATATTGCGCAGGGTGTCCTTGGCATCGATGCTGGCAAAGCCGATGAGGGGCGGCACGTAGTTGAAGGCATTGAAAAAACTGTAGGGCGCCAGGTTGACCTGGCCGCTGGCGCTGATGGACGAGATCCAGCCAATCGGGCGCGGGCCGACGATGGCATTGAAAGGGTCATGGGCCAGGCCGTGGCCTGCCCGGGGCTCGTAGCGATGGAAATCGTCTTGCATGGGTTCAGCGTGGAGGTACAGCAAGAAATACGGTGGGCATGTGGGCAAGTATCGCAGTTCGCAAGGTGGGCAAGCCGACGCCCACTATCTCTTGTGCTGAAACAATCTATTGTGGTTTTGCCGGTTTATCTTCGCTTGCCGCTCCAATACAGTAGCGCCATGACCACTGCCCTTACCCCTTTGTTTTTCATATCCCATGGCGCGCCGACCTTCGCCCTGGAGCCCGGCTTGTTGGGTCCGCAATTGCAGGCTCTGGGCGCCAAGCTCACGGGCATACGCGCCGTGCTGGTGGTGTCGCCGCACTGGCAGACGCGGGGCGTGGCCGTCTCCAGCACCGCAAGCCCCGAGACCATTTATGACTTCGGCGGCTTTTCCCCGAAGCTGTATGAGTTGAGCTACCCCGCCCCGGGCGCACCCGACGTGGCTGCACAGGCCGCCCAACTGCTGTCCGAGGCGGGCTTCGCTGCCAGCCTGGACAGCCGCCGCGGCCTGGACCATGGTGCTTGGGTGCCGCTCTACCACCTGTTGCCCAAAGCGCAGATTCCGGTGTTCCAGGTCTCCATGCCCCATGACCTGGACACAGCACAGGCCATGGCGCTGGGCCGGGCGCTGGCGCCCCTGCGCCAGCAAGGCGTGCTGGTCGTGGCCTCGGGCAGCATGACGCACAACCTGCGCGAGTTCCGCCAGGGCACCGGCGAGCCCGCCAGCTACGTGCTGGAGTTCTCAAGTTGGGTGCGCGCTGCCGTGCAGGCCCACGCCGTGCCAGCCCTGCTGCACTACCGCCAGCAGGCTCCGCATGCCGCGCGTGCCCACCCCAGCGAAGAGCATTTTTTGCCGCTGCTGGTGGCCATGGGAGCAGCAGCCGAAGGCGAGACTGCGCAGCTGATCGACGGCGGCGTGGAGCACGGCATGCTCAGCATGGATTCCTTTGTGTGGGGCATGGCATGAACGTCTCTCAAAGCGACTTGCACACCGACAGCGCGTCGGCTCTGGACTACCGGCTGCGCCTGCCCGCCCCTGCGCAACCCACACGCCTTTTGGTCTTGCTGCACGGCGTGGGCGGCAATGAGTGCAACCTGCTGAACCTGGCCGATGGCATGGAAGCGGACACGCTGGTGGTGCTGGTGCGCGGCCCGCTGCAGCTGGGCGCACAGCAGTTCGCCTGGTTCCAGGTGCGCTTTACCGCCACCGGACCGCAGATCGTTCCCCAAGAGGCGGAGCACAGCCGCACCCAGCTGATTGCGCTGGTGCAAAGCCTGCAGCAAAGCCAAGGCATCACGGCAGAAAACACGGTCATCGCGGGCTTCAGCCAGGGCGGCATCATGAGCGCCAGCGTGGCCCTGTCGGCACCCCACGCGGTGGGCGGCTTTGGCCTGCTGTCGGGCCGCATCCTGCCCGAACTGCAGCCCCACATTGCCAGCCGCGAGCAACTCTCAGGACTGCGCGCTTTTGTGGGCCACGGCACGCACGACAGCAAGCTGCCGGTCACCTGGGCCGAGCGCTCGCATGCACTGCTCAGCGGGCTGGGTGTGTCGCACAGCCTCAAGCTCTACCCCATGGACCACGGCATCGGTGCCGACATGCAGGCGGACTTTGTGGCCTGGCTGGCGGCGGCGCAGGGCTGAGAGAATCAGCTCAGGCGCCTTAGCGCGCTGTTGCGCCGGTCTTCCACGCGGGCGCTGTCTTCCATGCTCTGGCGCACAAAGCGGATGTGTGTGCGCGCCGTGTGCATGGCCTCTTCACTGGCGTGGCGGCGCACCGATTCCCAGATGGCGCGGTGCTGCGCGCGCAGCTGCTCCCACTGCCTGGGCAGGGCATGCAGATGCGCCAGGTTGTCAGCCACATGACCGTGGATGACCTGCATGAGGCTGGCCACCAGGTGGCCAATCAGGGCGTTGTGCGAGGCATCGGCAATGGCTTGGTGGAAGGCCACATCGGTGGCAATGCAGGCGGCCATGTCATCGCCGTCATAGGCCCGCTCCATGGCGGCGTAGGCCGCATCAATGCGCGCCAGGTCCACATCGGTGGCACGTTCGGCGGCCAGCATGGCGGCCTCGCCTTCGAGCATGTGGCGGAACTCCAGCATGTCGCTCTGCAGCACCGGGTGGGCCTGCAGCATGTCTTTCCAGGGGTCGGAAAACGTGGCCTGCAGCCGGTCGGTCACCACCGTGCCGCCACCATGCCGGGTTTCCAGCAGGCCCTTGGAGGCCAGCTTCTGGATCGCCTCACGCAAAGTGGGGCGCGACACATTCAATTCCAGCGCCAGATTGCGCTCGGCGGGCAGCCGGTCACCGGCCTTGAGAGACCCCTCCAGGATGCGTTGCTCCAGGTCACGGGCAACGACATCGGCCATGCGGGAAACAGCGGGTCGGGTTGGGTTCATGGTGCGCAATTATTGGTCTGACCAGTTTAGCACCTGTCTGATCCGCCAAAAAATTTCAGCCTGCATTGCGAAATCGGGTTGACAAGTTGCGACGCCAACCGGTACATTCGCGCCAGCTTTTTTGGTATTACCACTTTACCAATTTTAAAACAACGAGGAGACTGGACATGGACCCGCACGCCCATCCGCATGGCGGAGGTGACACCTTGCGCGCCGTCGGTGCGGCGCGTAAAGTGGCTTCCGCAACAGGGGGTTTGCGCGCAACAGCGTTTGCGCGTCCCTTTGTGAAGGAAGAGAAGAAATGAGCCCACTCATCACGTCTCTCAGCGCGGTGCTGCCCGCGCGCCAGGTCATCCACGACGAACTACGCCGCCTGGCCTATGGCACGGACGCCAGTTTTTATCGCCTCACGCCCGAAGTCATTGCCCTGGTGGAAAACGAGGACGAGGTGCGCGCTGTGCTGGCGGTGGCCTTGGCCCACCAACGCCCGGTCACCATCCGCGCTGCCGGCACCAGCCTCTCCGGCCAGGCCGTGACCGATGGTGTGCTCATGCTGATTGGCGAGAGCTTTGCCACCTGCGAGATTGCTGCCGACGCAAGCAGCGTGGTGCTCGGGCCCGGCATCATTGGCGGCGAGGTCAACTTCCGTCTGGCGCCGCTGGGCCGCAAGATCGGGCCCGACCCGGCCTCCATCAACGCCTGCAAGATCGGCGGCATTGCCGCCAACAATGCCTCGGGCATGTGCTGCGGCACGGCGCAAAACAGCTACCGCACGCTGCTGGGCCTGCGCGTGGTCTTGGCCGACGGCAGCCTGCTGGACACGCAGGACGCGCTCAGCGTGGCGGCTTTCCAAAGCAGCCACGGTGCATTGCTTGCCGCGCTTGAAACCATGGGCCAGCAGACGCGCGCCGACCGTGACCTTGCCGCGCGCATACGCCACAAGTACCAGATCAAAAACACCACCGGCTACAGCCTCAATGCGCTGGTGGATTTCGAAGACCCGGTGGACATCCTCGCGCACCTGATGATCGGCTCCGAAGGCACGCTGGGTTTTATCTCGCGCATCAGCCTGCAGACCGTGGCCGAAGACCCGTGCAAGGCCAGCGCGCTGGTGTTCTTCCCCTCGATTGCCAGCGCCTGCGAAGCCGTGGTGCGCCTCAAGCCGCAGCCGGTGGCGGCCGTGGAATTGCTGGATCGCCCTGCCCTGCGCTCGGTGCAAAACAAGCCGGGCTTGCCTGCCGTGTTGCAAACCCTGGGCCTTGAGGCCGCCGCCTTGTTGATCGAGGTGCGCGCGCAAACCGCCAGCGCACTGCAAGTCAAAATGGACGCGGTGCTGGCGGCGCTGCAGGGCATTGACACGGTGGAGCCGCCCGCCTTCTCCACGGACGCGGCCACTTGCGAGATGTACTGGAAGGTGCGCAAGGGCACCTTCCCCTCGGTGGGCGCGGTGCGCAAGGCAGGCACCACGGTGATCATCGAAGATGTGGCTTTTCCGATAGCCTCGCTGGCCGCAGCCACACTGGACCTGCAGGCGCTGTTTGCCCAACACGGCTACAGCGAGGCCATCATCTTTGGCCATGCGCTCGAAGGCAATCTGCACTTCGTCTTCACGCAGGACTTCGGCGATGCCGCCGAGGTGCAGCGCTATGCACGCTTCATGGACGATGTGTGCGAGCTGGTGGTGAAAAAATACGACGGCTCGCTCAAGGCCGAGCACGGCACCGGCCGCAACATGGCGCCCTTTGTGGCGATGGAGTGGGGCCAGCAGGCCACCGAGCTGATGTGGCGCATCAAGCAGCTCTTTGACCCGGCAGGCCTGCTCAACCCCGGCGTCATCCTCAGCGACGACCCGCAAGCCCACCTCAAAAACCTCAAGCCCATGCCTGCGGCCGAGGCTCTTGTGGACCGCTGCATCGAGTGCGGCTTTTGCGAGCCGCTGTGCCCCTCACACCGCCTGACGCTGTCGCCGCGCCAGCGCATCGTGAGCTGGCGCGAGCTCTCGCGCCGCGCCGCTGCCCATGAAGAACCGGGCCAGGTGGCCACCGACTTTGCCTACTATGGCCTGGACACCTGCGCCGGTTGCGGCCTGTGCTCCACCGGCTGCCCGGTGGGCATCGACACCGGTGAGCTCACACGCCTGCTGCGCGGCCGGGGCTTGGGCACGGTGGGCCAGAAGATGGGGCAACTCACCGGCGGGCACTTTGGCAAGGTCGCCGCGCTTTCGCGCGTGGGACTGGGCGCGGGCCACATCGCTGCCAAGGTGGTGGGCGCAGAAGCGTTGAAGAAACTCTCGGGCGGGGCCTGGAAAAAGAGCATGCCGCAGGCCGGGCGCGCGCCGCAAAAGCGCGCGGAATCCGGCTCCCACGCGGGTGATCCGGTGGTCTATTTCCCCACCTGCGGCGCGCGCATTTTTGGCGGCAACACGCCCGACGAATCGGGCCTGGCCGATGTGGTGATGGAACTCATGGCACGCGCAGGCTTTGCGCCGCGCCTGCCCGAGGGCTACGACAAGCTGTGCTGCGGCCTGATGCTGGCCAGCAAGGGCATGACCGAAGAGGCCGACGCCATGGCCGATGCACTGACCCGCGCCATTCTGGCCGTGGCCGACAACGGCCAGGGCGGCCTGTACCCGGTGGTGATGGATGCCAGCTCCTGCACCGCGCGCATGCAAAAGCTGCTGGCCGGGCGCATCACGGTGCTGGATTTCCACCAGTTCGCGGTGGACGCGCTGCTGCCGCGCCTGAGTCATCGCATGCAGAAAAAACCGGGGCCCATTGCCCTGCACATCAACTGCAGCGTGCGGCGCACCGGCGCCGACCAGCAGCTGCGCCGCCTGCTGGCAGCCTGCACGGACGCCGTGGTGGAGCCCGCCGGCGTCACCTGCTGCGGCTTTGCCGGCGACCGCGGCTTTGTAGTGCCCGAGCTCAACGTGCACGCGCTGCGCCGCATCCATGCCGAGCTGCCTGCAAGCTGCTGCCAGGGAGTCTCCACCAACCGCACCTGCGAGATCGGCCTGACCGAAGAGACCGGGCGGCCCTACCACTCGGTGGCCTACCTGCTTGAGGAATGCAGCCGCGAGGAGGGACTGGCCACTTGCTGAAGCCCATCAAACCCTGTTTCCGCTTTTTTTACCAATAGACATCACCTACCAAAAACCAAGAAGGAGATCCCCATGATCTGGCAACAAATTTACGATCCATTCGGCAACATGGTCATCTCGACCCTGCTGGCCGCCATCCCCGTGGCGGTCATGCTGATCTGCCTGGGCTTTCTGCACATCAAGGCACATATCGCCGCGGGCCTGGGCCTGCTGTCGGCCGTGCTCATTGCCGTGCTCGGCTATGGCATGCCCGCCGAGATGGCGGGCAAGGCTGCCCTGCTGGGTGGCTTCACCGGGCTGCTGCCCATCGGCTGGATCGTGCTCAACATCATCTTCCTGCAGCAGCTGGCCGAACAAAACGGCAGCTTCAAGGTGCTGCAGGACTCGCTCTCCGGCATCACCACCGACCGGCGCCTGCAACTGCTCTTGATTGCCTTTTGCTTTGGCGCGTTTTTTGAAGGCGCGGCAGGCTTTGGCACGCCGGTGGCCGTCACCGCCGGCATTTTGATCGGCCTGGGCTTTTCGCCCCTGGCCGCCTCGGGCCTCTCCTTGATTGCCAATACCGCGCCGGTCGCCTTTGGCGCCCTGGGCACGCCGGTGATCACCCTGGCCAAGGTGCACGGCTACGACCTGATGCAGGTCACCGCCATGATTGGCCGCCAGCTGCCGCTGTTCTCGCTGATGGTGCCCTTCTGGCTGATCTGGGCCTTTGCCGGGCGCAAGGCCATGATGGAAATCTGGCCCGCCATTCTGGTGACGGGTCTGTCCTTTGCCATCCCGCAGTACCTCGTCAGCAACTTCATCGGCCCGGAGCTGGTCGACATCATTGCCGCGCTGGTTTCCATGATCGCGCTGGTGCTGTTCCTGCGCGTCTGGCAACCGAAGAAGATCTGGCGCTCGCCCTCTCTCAAGGGCCATGAGACCGATGGCGGCGAGGCCAAGGCCGAACTGCCGGTGACCGTGCACTCCAAAGCGGCCTTGGTACAGGCCTGGACGCCCTGGATCATCCTCACCGTGTTTGTGTTTGTGTGGGGTCTGCCCCCGGTAAAGGCTTTCCTCAACAGCTTGTACGCACCCTCCTTCCCCATGCCGGGTTTGCACAACATGATCGAGAAGGTCGCACCCGTGGTGAGCAAGCCCACCAAGGAAGCCGCCGTCTACACGCTCAACCTGCTCTCGGCCACCGGCACCGGCATTTTGCTGGCCGCCATCGTCAGCGCCTTTGTGATGAAGTACAAGCCGCTGGAAATCATCAAGACCTTCGGCCGCACCGCCTGGCTGGTGCGCTATTCGCTGGCCACCATCGTGCTGATGCTGGGCCTGGGCACGCTGACCCGCTACTCCGGCACCGACACCACGCTGGGCCTGGCCTTCGCCAACACCGGTGTGCTGTACCCCTTCTTCGGCACCCTGATGGGCTGGATTGGTGTCGCCATGACGGGTTCGGACACGGCCTCCAACGTGCTGTTTGGCGGTATGCAAAGGGTGGCGGCCGAGCAGCTGGGCCTGTCGCCCAACCTGATGGGTGCGGCCAACAGCTCGGGCGGCGTGATGGGCAAGATGATTGATGCGCAAAGCATCGTGGTGGCGTCCACCGCCACACGCTGGTTCAACCACGAAGGCGACATCCTGCGTTACGTGTTCTTCCACTCCATCGCCCTGGCCTGCCTGGTCGGCATCTTCGTGACCATGCAGGCGTATGTGTTCCCGTTCACCGCGATGGTGATCCACTGAGCATGAACCGGGTGCCTGCTCAGTAGCGCCGCGCCATGGCACCCAGGCTCAGGCGCTCCCAGGCGCTGAGCCATTGCTCAAAACGGGCCGAGGCGATCAGGGAGCGCTCCAGCAGCCCGGCACGCACGGACTTGGCATATTGCTCACGGGCCATGTCAAAGGGCAGCGCCAACGCGTCACTGCCGACGCGGGTCAGCTCGGCCAAAACCGGGGTTGCGACAAAAGGGGACATGGTGCTCCTTCAAAAATGGCGTGACCCATTCTAAGGGTTAACCCTACGTTGCATGACAGCCTGGGGTCTTTCGCATTAGGCCGGGGTGTAGCAGAAGGCCGCCAGCTTGTTGCCGTCCAGGTCGCGGAAGTAAGCGCCAAAGTATTCATCGCCACGAAAGCCGGGCGCCCCCTCGTCCACACTGCCAAGGGCCATGGCCTTGGCGTACAGGGCCAGCACCTGGGCGTGGCTGCTGCAGTGCAGGCTGATCATCACGCCATTGCCCACGCTGGCGCTCTGGCCGTCAAAGGGCGTCATCACGGCAAACATCGGCTGGTCGGCGCCGGGGCCCCAGCCCACGCCGCGGCTGAAGGTGGTGATTTGCTGCACGCCGATTTCGGCAAACAGGGCGTCATAAAACGCAATGGCGCGGGGCAGGTTGTTGGTGCCCAGGGTGGTGTAGCCGATCATGAAGTGTCCAGTCAGTGGTTTTGCAGGGTCTCAAACGCCAGTGTAGGGGCTGGCCTTAAAGGCAGGGCTTACAGTGCGGGCCATGGCCGACCATTACCCCAGCTTCCATGCCTTGCGGCAAACCGAGGTGGAGGGGCGCGACTTTGTGATTGCGCTGCAGCAGCGCCCGTCGCGCGTGGCCATTGTGGCGCCGCACGGCGGCCTGATCGAGACCGGCACCACGGCCATTGCCGAGGCCATTGCCGCCGACCAGCTGAGCTGCTACAGCTTCAGCGGTTTGCTGCCCGGCAACAACCAGCGCCTGCACATCACCAGCACCCGCTTCGATGAGCCGCGCTGCCACGCCCTGCTGGCCACCGTGCACACGGTGCTGACGGTGCACGGCGAAAGGAGTACTGCGGACGTGGTGTTTCTGGGCGGGCTGGACACGCGCCTGGGCGGCCAGTTGCAGCAGGCCCTCCGTAACAGCGGCTTTGCAGTGGCGCCGCACCACAACCCCGGGCTGCAGGGGCGCCACCCGCACAACCTGTGCAACCGCGGCCGCTCCGGCCAAGGCGTGCAGCTGGAGCTCTCACGCGGCCTGCGCAGCTCGCTGTTCCTGGACCACAACAGCACGGATGGGCTGGTGCCCACGCCGCGCCTGCAGCTGTTTGCTGCTGCCGTGCGGCGCGGGCTGCACCCGCATGCGGGCCCGGCCGCTGGCCCTTAGTCGACCCGGTCTTCGAGCCGCTGGGCTGCATGCACATCGGCCTGCAGCACGGCCCGGGCGCTGCGCCCGGCGCGCTGGTTGAACCACCAGCCACCGCCCACCACGGCCAGCGTCAGCAAAGCAGGCAGATAAAAATTGTCGTGAAAAAGCGCCGGCAGCCAGGGCGCCAAGGCCGCGTCGGAGGCTATCATCTCGCCCGCCGTCCAGGCAATCAGCGCTGCGCCGATGTAGACCACCACCGGAAAGCGGTCCATGAATTTCATGATGAGGGTGCTGCCCACCACGATCAGCGGAATCGACAGGCCCAAGCCCACGATCAGCAGCGTCCAGTTGCCCTTGGCCACACCGGCAATGGCCAGGGTGTTGTCCAGGCTCATCACCACGTCGGCTATCAAAATGGTTTTGACCGCGCCCATCAAGCCGGCGTGAGCGTGGTGCGCACTGTCTTCCTCGTCCTTTTCCACCAGCAGGCCCATGGCAATCCAGACCAGCAGCAGGCCACCCAGCGCCTGCAGGTAAGGGATCTTGAGCAACTGCACGGCCACAATGGTGAGCAGCACGCGCAGCACAATGGCGCCACCGCTGCCCCACAGAATGGCTTTCCTCTGGTGCTGCGCGGGCAGGTTGCGCGCGGCCAGGGCAATCACCACCGCGTTGTCACCGGACAGCACCACGTTGACCAGCATGATCTGCAAGAGGGCGGCAAAAAAAGCAGGGTTCAGAAATTCCATGGGTCTCTTATAGCTCAGTGAAGCGGCAACCAACGGCCTGGCAAGAGCGCCAGCAAGGCGCCCAGGGTAAAGAAGGAGGCCACAGTGGCCGCCAGCAGGGCCGCAGAGCACAAACGCTCCTGGCCGTGGCGCTGCGCCAGCAAGGGGTAGATGCTCATCATGGGCATGGCCGCGTACAACACGGCGGCGGTGCGCAGCAGGGGGTCGGCCAGCGGATACAGCAGCACCAGCGCCAGCACACACAGCGGGTGCAGCACGAGCTTGCCCAGCACCACCAGCAGCAGGTCGCTGCGGATGCCGCTGAGCTGCAAGCCCACCAGCGAGCCGCCAATCACAAACAGGGCAACCGGCGCGGTGGCAGCCGCCAGCATGGACACCGACTTGTCCAGCACGGCGGGCAGCGGCCAGCCCGAGGCCGACACCAGCAGCCCGGCGCAGATGGCCAGGATCATGGGGTTGCGCACCAGGGCGCGTGCCATGCCCCGCAGCCGCCCACGCCGGGACTGGCGGCTGGCCCCACCACCACCACCACCACCACGCTCACCGGCATCGGCCAGCGCCAGGGCCAGTGGCATCACCAGCAGGTTTTCCACCAGGCTGCACAGGGCCAGCGCCACAGCCGCCTGTGGCCCTATGACCTGCTGCACGATGGGGTAGCCAATGAACATGCTGTTGGAGCCCGCCGCCCCCAAACCCTGCAGCGCTGCCAGCGAAAGGCTGCGGCCCAGAGCGTGCCTGGCCAGCAGCATGACCCCTGCCAGGGTGATGAGCGAGCCTGCGGCATACACCGCCAGGTAGTCGCCATGCAACACAGCCCCCAGGCTCTGGTGCGCAATGCCGCGAAACAGCAGCGCGGGCACGCCGATGAACACCGTGAATTTGCCCAAGGCGCGGATGTCCGTGGCCTGCATCAGGCCTGTGCGCACCGCGGCAAAACCCAGCGCCACACCCAGGTAAATGGGCAGTGTGACGGTTAAAACGTAGTCCATCCCCTGCGGCCGAATCAGTAGCGCAGGGTGGAGACTGCGCGCAGTTCGTCGGGCGTGGTGCTGGGCAGGCCAAAGAATTCGAGGTAGGCCGGAATCTGCTCGAACAGCATGTCCGAGCCAATCTGGAAGCGGCAGCCCCGCGCCTGCACGGCCCGCAAGAACGCCGTCATCTCGGTCTTCATCACCACCTCGCCGACAAAGGTCTCGGGCGCTATGCGCGCTATGTCCATGGGCATGGCATCCCCCGCGTTCATGCCCATGGGCGTGGCGTTGACCACCACGTCAAAGCCTGCAGGGTCCTTGCTGCCGGTGCTGAGCTGCAGCTCGGGGTAGTGCTTTTGCAGCCGCTGGCCGAGGCCCGTTTGCGCGGCCTCGTTGGGATCAAACAGGGCCATGCCCGCAACACCGGCGGCTGCCAGCGAGGCCGCAATGGCCGAGCCCACGCCCCCGCAACCCACCACCAGCACGCGCGCGCCCTGCAGCACGCAGCCCTTGCGCAGCAGGCCGCGCACAAAGCCTTCGCCATCGAACATGTCGCCCTGCAGCTGGCCCCCGGCGCCCAGCCGCACGGCGTTGCAGGCGCCCGCGATGGCGGCAGTGGGCGAGAGCTCGTCGAGCAGGCCCACGGTGGTGACCTTGTGCGGCATGGTGATGAGCGCGCCGCGGATGTTGCTGAGCTTGAAGAGGGCGCGCAACAACGCCGGGAAGTCTTCAGGCTTGCTGCCAAACGGCACCACGACGGCGTTGACCCCGCACTTCTTGAACCAGGGGTTGTAGATCATGGGCGCCTTGAAGGCGTGCGTGGGAAAGCCGATGTGGGCGATGAGCTCGGTGTTGCCGTTGATCATGGGGGTTCTCGTTGAATAAGGCTCAGGGTGCCGGGCTGGCGGCGATGTGCACGGTGTTGCCGGAGGCTGCTGCCTGCACAATGGCTTCGGTCACGCGCAGGTTCTGCAGGCCATCCATGGCGCTGACCCGGGGCGCGGCCTCGCCACGCACCACCGCGCCAAAGTGTTCCATCTGCAGCGCTATCGGGTCTTCGCGCTGCAGCGCCACCACGCCCCTGTCAAACGCCTTCATCCAGGAGCGGTCCTGCTCGCTCGGGTAGGTTGTAAGGCGCATGGTGGGAATGGACAGGCTGCCCTGGGTGCCGCTGAGGACGTAGCAGTCTTCGTCTTGGTAGCTGGCATAGGCCGGGTTCTCCTGCGCGGTCTGCTCCCAGCTGCGCGCACTGGCGGCAGTGTCCGAGAGCAGGAAGGTGCCCAGCACGCCATTGGCAAAGCGCAGGTTGATGCTCACCGTATCTTCCACCGCGTGGCCACGCACGGCCTTGCTGGCAAAGGCCTGCACCGCGGCGATCTCGCCGCACAGCATGCGCAGGTTGTGCATCTCGTGGATGAGGTTGAGCAAAATCGGGCCGCCGCCAGGCTGGGTGCGCCAGGGCTGGTCGGCAAAGTAGCTGTCGGGTTTGTAAAAGGTGGCGCTGCCTGCCACCGCCACCAGGCGCCCGAGCCGGCCTGACTGCACCAGCGCGCAAGCCCCGGCCATGATGGGGCTGTGCGCGCGGTGATGGCCGATGAGCAGCTTGGCGCCGGCTTGCTCTGCCGCCCGCAGCAGCACCTCACCCTCGGCCACCGTGGTGGCCAGCGGCTTTTCCAGCAGGATGGGCAGGCCTGCGGCCACACATTGCAGGGCTTGCGGCACGTGCAGGGCGTTGGGCGTGGCCAACACCAGGCCGTCGGGCCGGTCACGCGCCAGCAGTTCGTCCAGCGTGGCATAGAGCGGCACGCCCGCCCGGGCTGCCAGGGCCGCCGCCGCCGGCGCGGGGTCGACCAGCGCTGACAGCCTGACGGTGGCACTGGCCCGGGCCGCCGCCATGTGGGCCTGCCCTATGGTGCCAGCGCCGGCAATGGCGATGCGAGTTGCGGACATGCGGGCGCTTTGCGGGTGTGCGGGAACTGGGCTGCGCCTGGGTGCGCTTACTTGCGCAGCTTGGCCAGTTCAGCCTGCACTTCGGCCACCACCGGGCCGACCAGGGCGCTGTGCTTGTCGATCACCGGCTTCATTTTCTCGCGCAGCTTGGTGATTTCGGCGGGCGAGAACTGGGTCACGGTCATGCCGTTTTTCTTCAGCAGTTCGAGGTTGGCGGCCAGCGAGGCACGCGCCATCTCGCGCTGGGTCTTGGTGGCTTCGTCGGCGGAGTCGTCAATGATCTTGCGGTCGGCCGCACTCAGGGTATCCCAGACCTTTTTGCTGAAGATCACCGACTGCGGGTTGTATTGGTGGTTGGTCAGGGCCACATACTTTTGCACTTCCCAGAACTTGTTGGCGGCAATCACGGCCACCGGGTTCTCCTGGCCGTCAATGGCGCCCTGCTCCAGGGCCGAGTACACCTCGGTAAAGGGCAGCGGTGTGGGGTTGGCGCCCAGGGCCTTGACCCAGTCGACGTTGATGGCGTTGGGGATGACGCGCAGCTTCAGGCCGGCAATGTCTTCCACCTTGTTCAGCGGCTTCTTGCCGGTGGTGATGTTGCGGAATCCCAGCTCCCAGTACGACAGGCCGATGATGCCCTTGTCCGCCAGCGCGGCGTGCATCTTCTGGCCAATGGGGCCGTCCACAATCGCGTCGGCTTCCTTCTCGTTGTTGAACAGGAAGGGGAAGTCAAACACCTCCAGCGCCTTCACCTCGCTGGCCAGAATGCCGGAGTTCATCACCGCCATTTCCACCGTGCCGCCCTTGAGGGCCGAGAGCGTGGCCTGGTCGCTGCCCAGGGTGCCGTTGAGGAACAGCTGCACCTTGATGCGCCCGCCCGACTTGGCTTCCACAGCGGCGGCAAACTTTTTCATGCCGGCCACGGCCGGGTGGCCTTCGGGGCTGTTCAGGCCGAATTTCAAGGTGCGTTCCTGGGCCACTGCAGTGCCCACGGCAGCCAGGGCCGCGGCGGCCAACACGGTTTGGATGAAGATGCGTTTCATGGGGTGTCTCCTGAAAAGGTAGTGAGGGGGGTTGAAAAACTTACTTGTAGAACCAGTGCGCAGGCACCAGGACGAGTTGCGGAAAGGCCACCATCAAAAACATGATGAGGAACTGCGCAACCATGAAGGGCACCACGCCGCGGGTGACCTCGTCCATGCGGATCTTGCCCGCGCCGGCCACCGCATTGAGCACCGTGCCCACGGGCGGGGTGATCAGGCCGATGGCGTTGTTGATGATGAAGAGCACGCCGAAGTACACCGGGTCAATGCCCGCGGCCTTCACCACCGGCATCAGCACCGGCGTGAGCAACAGGATGGTGGGCGTCATGTCCAGCGCCGTTCCCACCACCATGGTCAGCACCATGATGGCGAGCATCAAGAGGCGCGGGCTGTCCAGAATGGGGGAGAGCAACTCCACAATTTGCGCCGGCAGATTGGCCACGGTAATCAGCCAGGCCGAGACCATGGCGGCAGCCACCAGGAACATCACCACCGCACTGGTCTTGGCCGCGGCGACAAACAGGGGCACGAGCTTTTTGAACGTGAGTTCGCGGTAGATCACGGTGGAGACAAACAGCGAATACACCGCCGCCACCACGGCCGCCTCGGTGGGCGTGAAGATGCCGAACTTCAGGCCAAAAACGATGATGAAGGGCAGCACCAGCGCCCAAGTGGCCAGGCGCAGGGCCTCGCCCACCTCGCGCAAGGTCTTGCGCGGTGGCGGCACCACCTGTTCGCTGCGCACCAGCCACCACCAGGTGGCCACCAGCGAAGCCGCCAGCCAGACACCGGGGAAGATGCCGGCCATGAACAGCTTGGAAATCGAGACGCCCCCGGCCACGCCAAACACCACAAAGCCGATGGAAGGCGGAATGATGGGGGCGATGATGCCGCCTGCGGCAATCAGCCCCGCTGAGCGCGACTTGTCGTGGCCAGCGGCCACCATCATGGGCAGCAGCAAGGCCGTGAGTGCTGCCGCATCGGCCACGGCCGAGCCGGAGAGCGAAGCCATGATCACGGCCGCCACAATCGTCACATAGCCCAGGCCCCCTTTGAT
Organism: Comamonadaceae bacterium; assembly: GCA_947374485.1. Classification (GTDB taxonomy): domain Bacteria; phylum Pseudomonadota; class Gammaproteobacteria; order Burkholderiales; family Burkholderiaceae_C; genus Allorhodoferax. The sequence goes on from CANCCF010000031.1 coordinate 28,491, forward strand.
GTGGCCCACCAGCGCCATGGCGAACACCACGATGCGCCTGGAGAGACCACCGGCGTTCATCAGCTCGCCCGCCAACATGAAGAAGGGCACGGCCAGCAAGGAAAAACTGTTGGAGCCTTCAATCAGGTTTTGCGCCAGGATTTGCGCATCGAAATTGCCCAGGTGCACCATCAGGGCCACACCGCACAGCAGCAACGAGAAAGCGATGGGAATGCCCAGCGCCATGGCGGCCATGAGGGAGCCGAGGAAAACGATAACGGTCATGGTGTGCCCCGGGCTTACTTGTTGGCAGTGCGGCTGCTGGTGTCGGCATCGCCATGCGGCGACTCTTCGGATTCCTGGATCAGCACCAGGTGCGCGTCATCGATCTGGCCGCTGAGCAGCCGGTACAGATCCTGCAGCAGAATGGGTGCGCCCAGCACGGCAAAGGCCATGCCGCAGGCATAGAACCAGCCCATGGAGACTTCCATCACCGGGCTGTCCGAATCCACATTCACCTGGTACTGCGCAAGCGATCCCTGGAACAGCAGCCACAGGCAGTACAGCATCAGCGCCAGCGACAGGCCCATGCAGATGCGCCGACCCAGGGGCCCGAGCTTGCCCACCAGCATGTCGGTACCCAAATGGGCGTTGTCGCGCAGGGCGACGACTGCGCCCAGGAAGGTGAGCCAGACAAAGAGCCAGCGCGAGAGCTCTTCGGACACGGTAAAGCCGGAGTTGAAGGCATAGCGCATCACCACATTGCCAAACACCAGCACCACCATCAGCAGCAGGGCGGCGGCAATCAGGTAGCCGATCAGGCGGCAATAGCCGCTGATGAATGTGTCGATCACGGGGTCTCCTTGTTTTGGAACGCCCCTGTAATGTACTAATTGGTTACTTTTGTTTTTTAGGGGTTTACCCTGCGAGCCGTTCTGAAACCGGACTAGCAGTTATGCAAATCCGGAGGGCCGTGACCCACACCGTGCGGCGCAGCGTGGGGCCCTATTTCTTCACAAAGCGCAGCACCATCTCGGCAATGCTGGCGCGGCGCAGGGTGGCCGCCTCGGCGCGTTTGGCGCGGCCCTTGAAGATCAGGCCAAAGGTGTGCTGGTTGGAGACGTTGAAAAAGGTCAGCGCCGAGATGGAGGCGTGGATGTCCACCGCGTCCAGACCCGGGCGGAACACGCCTTCCTGCACGCCGCGCTGGTACAGGTGCTGTATGGCCTGGATGGCAGGCACATTGAGCTCGCGAATGGTCTTGCTCTGCGCCAGATAGGCGCCGCGCTCCATGTTCTCGTTCATCACCAGGCGGATGTAGTCTTCGTTGCCGCTGTGGTGGTCGAAGGTGAATTCGACCAGCGTGCGCAGGGCCTGCTCGGGCGCCAGGTCCTGCAGGTGCAGCTCTGATTCGATCTGGCGCATCTTGCGGTAGGACTCTTCCAGCACCGCCAGGTACAGGCCCTCTTTGCTGCCGTAGTAGTAATAGATCATGCGCTTGCTGGTGCGCGTGGCCTCGGCAATGGCGTCGATGCGTGCGCCACTCAGGCCCTTGGCGGCGAACTCGGCAGTGGCCACTTGCAAAATCTCGGCCATGGTGCGCGCCGGGTCGTTGGTGCGTGCCTGCACCTTGGCGGCTTTGCGCGGGGGTGTCTTTTGTACCAACTCGTTCATCGCGCCAGTATATCGGCGCCTGCGCGTTTGGGTCAGTGCGCCGTCCACTCCGGCGGTGGTGCCCAGCGGGCGCACCAGGCGGCCATGTGTTCTGCCGGCATGGGCCGTGCAATGCCATAGCCCTGTGCCTTGTCGCAGCCCAGCTCCAGCAGGCGCTGGCCATGCGCCACGGTCTCCACGCCCTCGGCAATCACCTCGCGGTGGAAGGCCT
>CANCCF010000032.1 GCA_947374485.1 Comamonadaceae bacterium
AAGGCCTGAAGCAACCCGGCTGGCCCGCCAGCGGCTGGCAGGCGCTGCACCGGCTGGCGCTGCAGCTGTGTGCCTTGTGTGCCGGGCAGAGCCCGTCGGCCGCCACAGGGCGCGCCGTGCGAAACACTTAGCCTCCCAAGACCCGGCGAGCGCGCAAGCCTGTAGCCTGAAAGCGCACACCGTTCGGCCCGGCTTCTGCGAAAATCGGCGCATGAACGCGCTCACTATCTCCGAATACACCCAAACCCTGGGCCTGCAGGCCAAGGCTGCGTCCAGCCGCATGGCCGCTGCGCCTACCGCCAGCCGCAATGCCGCGCTGCGCCGCCTCGCCGCCTTGCTGCGTGAGAACACGCAGAGCCTGCAGGTGGACAACGCCCGCGACCTGGAGCGTGCGGTGGCCGCCGGGCTGTCCGCCCCCATGGTGGACCGGCTCAAACTGACGCCCAAAGTGCTGGAAACCTGCGCCCAGGGCTGCGAGCAACTGGCGGCCATGGCCGATGTGATTGGCGAAATCATCGGCATGAAGCAGCAGCCCAGCGGCATCCGCGTGGGGCAGATGCGTGTGCCCATTGGTGTCTTTGGCATGGTTTTCGAGAGCCGCCCGAACGTGACCATCGAGGCTGCCAGCCTGTCCATCAAAAGCGGCAACGCCTGCATTCTGCGCGGCGGCTCGGAGGCCATTGACTCCAACAAGGCCTTGGCCAAACTCGTGCAGCAGGCACTGGTGGACAGCGGCCTGCCGGCGGACGCGGTGCAACTGGTGCAGACCACCGACCGCGAGGTGGTGGGTCAGCTTATCACCATGCCGCAGTATGTGGATGTGATCATCCCGCGCGGTGGCAAAGGCCTGATCGAGCGCATCAGCCGCGATGCCCGCGTGCCCGTCATCAAGCACCTGGATGGCAACTGCCACGTGTATGTGGATGACCCCTGCGACATCGCCATGGCGGTGAAGGTGGCGGACAACGCCAAGACCAACAAGTACAGCCCCTGCAATGCGGCCGAGGGTTTGCTGGTGGCGCGCGGCGTGGCCGCCCAATTTTTGCCGCTGATTGGCCGGGTCTATGCCGACAAGGGTGTGGAGATGCGCGTCTGCCCCGAGGGCCGGGCCCTTCTGCAAAGCGTGGCCGGTGCCCACCTGGCCGATGCGACTGAACAGGACTGGGTCGAGGAGTACCTGGCGCCCATCATCAGCGTGAAGGTGGTCGCAGGCCTGGACGAAGCAATTTGCCACATCAACCGTTACAGCAGCCACCACACCGACGCCATCCTCACGCGCGACCACATGCACGCCCAGCGCTTCCTGCGCGAGGTGGACTCGGCCAGCGTCATGGTCAACACCAGCACCCGCTTCGCCGATGGCTTTGAATACGGGCTGGGGGCCGAGATCGGCATCAGCACCGACAAGTTCCATGCCCGTGGCCCGGTGGGCATCGAAGGCCTGACCTCGCTCAAGTACGTGGTGCTGGGCGATGGCGAAGTGCGCCAATAACGCGCGACCGGCGCTTGAATCCGCGGCGGCTGCCTCCACCTGAGGGCGTAGCCCTGTTGCAAACAAAAACACACTTTGAAAGCCCCGCATGGTCCCGCACCTCGTCACCGCCCTGTCCGGCCCCATCAACGAGCTCGAGCAGCGCGTGCTGGACTCCATGCCCGCCATCGAACGCTGGTTCCGCCTCGAGTGGATGGAGCACACGCCGCCGTTTTACTGCTCGGTGGATGTGCGCAACGCCGGCTTCAAGCTCGCCCCGGTGGACACCGACCTGTACCCCCGCGGCTGGAACAACCTGACGCCTGCCATGCTGCCACTGGCGGTGCAGGCCGCCATGGCGGCGATTGAAAAAATTTGTCCGGAAGCACGCAACCTGCTCATCATTCCGGAAAACGACCTGCGCAGCACTTTTTATCTGGCCAATCTGGCGCAGATGGCCCGCATCTTCCACATGGCAGGGCTTCATGTGCGCTTTGGTTCGATCAACCCGGAGGTGAAGAAAACCACCACCCTCAAGCTGCCTGATGGCGAGACACTGACGCTGGAGCCGGTCATCCGCACCCGCGGCCGCGTGGGCGTGAAAGACTTCGACCCCTGCACCATCCTGCTCAACAACGACCTCGTGGCCGGTGTGCCCGGCATTCTGGAAGACCTGAACGAGCAGTACCTGCTGCCGCCCCTGCACGCAAGCTGGAGCACACGTCGGCGCAGCACCCACTTCAAGACCTATGAAGAGGTGGCCAAGCGCTTTGGCAAGCTCATCGGCGTGGACCCCTGGCTGATCAACCCCATGTTTGACCGCTGCGGTGGCGTCGACCTGGGCACAGAAGACGGCCTGGAGGCCCTGACCGCACGCGTGGAAACACTGCTGGCCAAGGTCAAGAAAAAGTACAAGGAATACGGCATCAAGGAGCGTGCCTTTGTGGTGGTCAAGGCCGACAACCTGGGCGACAGCGCCGGGCTGATGTCGGTGCGCGACGCGCGGGACGTGAATGCCCTGGCCAAAAAGGCGCGCGATGTGGCGGGCAATCCTTTCCAGGGCGTGCAGGAGCTGATTTTGCAAGAGGGTGTGCTGACCTTGGAGCGCATGAACGACGCCGTGGCCGAGCCGGTGGTCTACATGATGGACCGCTACGTGGTGGGCGGTTTTTACCGCATCCATGCCGAGCGCGGCATTGACGAAGACCTCAACGCACCGGGCTCGGCCTATGTGCCGCTGGCCTTTGAGCAGAGCACGCAGTTGCCCCAGCTGGGCGTGCGCCCCGGTGCCAGTGCACCCAACCGTTTCTACATGTACGGCGTGATTGGCCGACTCGCCATGCTGGCCGCCAGCTACGAGTTGGAGGCCACCGACCCCTTGGCAGAGAAGTACGACTAGAGAACTGTCGCCCCCACGTTCGCCCACTGCGTGTGGCTCTCTGCCCCCCGAGGGGGCTAACCCCGCTTGGGGCGGCCCTGCGCGGGGTTGCCGTGTCATCGCGCATAGCACTTAGCCGCTGCTGATACAAGCCCAGTTGCTGCGCCGCAACATGGCTTTTGTACGACAAATATAAGCGCTGCCAGCGATGGTGCCCGGCTGGCCCGGGCGCAAAATAGCGCTCCCGAACGGAATGGACTCCGGCCTCACGCTGGGCCGGGATAATTTGTGTCAGCATCAAAATCGTCTCTCGCGGCGCTCACCCTGGGTGCCATCGGTGTCGTCTATGGGGATATCGGCACCAGCGTGCTGTATGCCATGAAGGAGGTCTTCGGTTCTGGCCATGTGCCGTTTACTGAAGCCAATGTGTACGGCATCCTCTCCATTTTTTTCTGGACCCTGACCATCATCGTGTCACTCAAGTACGTGGTGCTGGTGCTGCGAGCCGACAACAAGGGCGAGGGCGGCCTGGTGGCCATGCTGGCGCTGGCCTCGCAGTCGGTCAAAGACCGGCCGCAGTTGCGCCGCGTGCTGCTGCTGGTGGGCGTGTTTGGCACCTGCCTGTTTTATGGTGACGGCGTCATCACACCGGCCATCTCGGTGCTGTCGGCGGTCGAAGGCCTGGAGGTGATCTCCCCGGCTTCCAAGAAGTTTGTGATTCCTCTGACCCTGGTGATTCTGTTTTGCCTGTTTGCGGTGCAAAAGCGCGGCACCACCGGCATTGGCAAATTTTTTGGCCCCATTACCGTGGTCTGGTTCATCTGCATTGCGGCCCTGGGTGTTTCGCACATCATGGAGGACCCGGACATTCTGTGGGCCATCAGCCCCACCTATGCGCTGGGCTTCATCTGGAACCAGCCCGGCACCACCTTCATCATTCTGGGTGCGGTGGTGCTGTGCGTGACCGGTGGCGAGGCGCTGTATGCCGACATGGGGCACTTTGGCAAAAAGCCCATCCGTCTGGCCTGGTTCGCCATCGTCATGCCGTGCCTGACGCTCAACTATTTCGGCCAGGGCGCCTTGCTGCTGACGCACCCGGAAGCGGTGAAAAACCCGTTTTTCAACATGGCGCCGGACTGGGCGCTGATTCCGCTGGTGATACTGGCCACCATGGCTACCGTGATTGCCTCGCAGGCGCTGATATCGGGCGCCTTTTCGGTCACCAAGCAGGTCATACAACTGGGCTACCTGCCGCGCCTGCAGGTGATGCACACCAGCGTCAAGGACACAGGGCAGATCTACCTGCCGTTTGTGAACTGGGGCCTGTTTGTCACCATCGTGCTCGCGGTGGTCATGTTCAAGTCGTCGAGCAACCTGGCCGCAGCCTACGGCATTGCGGTATGCACCGACATGCTGATCACTACGGTGCTGACCTTTTACGTCGTCCGTTATGGCTGGAAATACCCGCTGTGGCTGTGCTTCGCCGCCACCGGTTTCTTCTTTGTGGTGGACTTTGCCTTCTGGGCCTCCAACCTGCTCAAGTTGCTCGACGGCGGCTGGTTCCCGCTCCTGATTGGTGGCGCCGTCTTCGTGCTGATGCTGACCTGGAAGGACGGCCGGCGCCTGATGAACCAGAAGCTCAAGGCCGATGCCATCGACCTGCCCAGCTTTCTGGAGGCTGTGTTTGTGAGCCCGCCCGCGCGCGTGGATGGCACGGCCGTGTTCCTCACCGGCGAGAGCGGCACGGTGCCCAACGCCCTCCTGCACAACCTCAAGCACAACAAGGTGCTGCACGCCAACAACCTGTTTGTCACCGTGCGCAACCACGAGACCCCGTGGATCGGCCTGGACAAGCGCATCGAGATCGACTCGCTGGGCCACGACTGCTGGCAGGTGGTCATCAACTACGGCTTCAAGAACGACCCCGACGTGCCCAAGGCCTTGCAGCACATCAAGGCGCGCGGCTGCGACCTCAACGCCATGACCACCAGCTACTTCCTTTCGCGTGACACCGTGGTGCCCACACTGGGCGAAGGCATGGCGCCCTGGCGTGAGAAGCTGTTTGCACAGATGCACCGCAACGCCAGCGCCGCCGCCGACTTTTTGAATTTGCCCAACAACGCCGTGGTGGAGCTGGGCAGCAAGATCGAGATTTAGGGCAGAGCACTTCCATGCAGTTTTTCAGGGACTGGAGTGTCTCGGCCTTTAGTGCTGGTTTTGTTGCCGTGCTGGTGGGCTTTACCAGCTCGATTGCCATCGTCTTCCAGGCCGCGCAGGCCTTTGGCGCCACGCCCGCCATGATGGCCTCGTGGATGTGGGCCATCGGTCTGGGCATGGGCCTGTGCACCCTGGTGCCCTCGCTGTGGCTCAAAAAACCGGTGATGGTTGCCTGGAGCACGCCCGGCGCGGCGGTGCTGGCCAGCGCCGGCATGGCCGGCGGTTTCCACATGGCCGATGCCGTGGGTGCCTTCATGCTGTGTGCCGCCCTCATTGTGCTGGTGGGCGCCACCGGCTGGTTTGAGCGGCTGATGGATCGCATCCCGGTGGCGATTGCCTCGGCCCTGCTGGCCGGGGTGCTGGCGCGTTTTGGTTTGAGCGCCTTCACGGCCGCGCAAACCAACTTGCCGCTGGTGTTGCTGATGCTGCTGGCGTACCTGGCGGGCAAACGTTTCCTGCCGCGTTACGCCGTGCCGCTGACCTTGTTGCTGGCCATAGCCTATGTGGCGCTGACACATGGCTTTGTGCCCACCACCATCCAGTACAGCCTGACCACGCCGGTGTGGATCACGCCGGTGTTTTCTTTCTCCGCCTTTGTCAGCCTGGCCTTGCCGCTCTTCATCGTCACCATGGCCTCGCAAAACCTGCCGGGTGTGGCCGCCCTCCGCGCGGCAGGGTATGGTGACCAGCGCGCCAGCGGGGGCGACGCCGGTATCCCCATTTCGGCCACCATTACCTTGAGTGGCCTGTGCACCCTGCTGCTGGCGCCGTTTGGCGCTTTTGCGCTCAACCTGAGCGCCATTACCGCGGCCATTTGCATGGGGCCCGAGGCCCATGCAGACCCCAAGCGCCGCTATACGGCCGCCGTGTCCTGCGGTGCCATCTATGTGCTGGTGGGCCTGTTTGGCGCCACCATCATCGGCGTGCTCACCGCCTTCCCCAAGGAACTGGTGGCGGCGATTGCCGGGCTGGCCCTGCTGGGCAGCATTGCGGGCGGCTTGCGCGTGGCGCTGGACCGTGAGCCGGACCGCGAGGCCGCCACCATCACCTTTCTGGTCACCCTCAGCGGACTCACGCTGGCCGGTGTAGGCTCGGCCTTCTGGGGTGTGGTGGCCGGTGCGCTGGCGCTGGCCGTGCAGCACTGGCACAAACCCCAAACCGTTTAGATCCCCAGCGGGCAGAGCCCGCTTTTCTGAAATCCAAAAAACTATGCACATCCTGTTTGTTGCCGACCCGCTGGAATCGTTCGCGATCTACAAAGACACCACCTTCTCCATGATGCGCGAGGCCCAGCGCCGCGGCCACACCGTGGCGGCCTGCGAGCCCCGGCACATCGTCTGGCAGCGCGGTGGCGTGGTGCAGGCGCTGGTGCGCAGCATCCGCCTGAGCGGGGAGGCCAAAGACTGGTTTGCAGTGACCTCCACCGAAACCCTGGCCCTGCACAGCTTTGACGCCATCCTCATGCGCAAGGACCCGCCCTTTGACAGCGAGTTCTTTTATGCCACGCATCTGCTGGAGCAGGCCGAGCGCGAGGGCGCGCGCGTCTTCAACAGCCCACGTGCCCTGCGCGACCACCCCGAAAAGCTGGCCATCATGGAGTTCCCCCAGCACATCGGGCCCACGCTGGTCACGCGCGACCCGCAGGCCGTGCGCGCTTTTCATGCGGAACACCGCGACATCATCCTCAAACCCCTGGACGGCATGGGCGGCACCGGCATCTTCCGCGTGCGTGATGACGGCCTGAACCTCGGCGCGATCACCGAGACCCTGAATGCCAATGGTGCGCAGACCATCATGGTGCAAAAGTTTTTGCCCGCCATTGCATTGGGCGACAAGCGCGTGCTGGTCATAGGCGGCAAGCCGGTACCCTTTTGCCTGGCGCGCATCCCGCAGGGCGGCGAAGTGCGCGGCAACCTGGCGGCGGGCGGCAAGGGGGTGGCGCAGCCGCTTTCTGACGCCGACCGCGCCATAGCCGAGTCGCTGGGGCCGGTGCTGGCGGCGCGCGGCCTGCTGCTGGTGGGCCTGGATGTGATTGGCGACAGCCTCACCGAGATCAACGTCACCAGCCCCACGTGTTTTCAGGAAATCACCGAGCAGACCGGCTTTGACGTGCCCGCCATGTTCATCGACGAGTTGGAGACGGCGTGCGCGATTCGGCGTGTCTAAGGCGGCATCCGTGGTGCAAAATCCGGCCACGGCGCGCGCCTTGTGTGATTTCCACTTTTACAACTGCGCCGTGTCTTAGGAGAATATGCAATGAAGACAGCTTCCTGGATGGCCGCGGCCCTGCTGGCTACCGGTTTCACCGTGGGCGCCCATGCCCAGCTTATTGGCAGCGTCACGGCCAATCCGGCCACGGCCCGGGCGGGTGAGCCGGTTACGGTCACGGCCAATGTGGATGTCACGGGCGGCAACTACTGCGGCTTTGCCGTCTTCTACGGTGACGGCAAGAACATCGAGAGCTACAGCGACGCCAAGAAGCCCACGCCGTTTGTGACCACCCACGTGTATGACAAGCCCGGCACCTACACCATCAGCATGGGTGGACGCCACGTGGAGTCGCACCCCAACTGCGGTGGCGGTGACAAGTTCGCCACCGTCACGGTGACCGAAGGTGCCAAGATGGCGGCCGCCCCGATGGCGGCCACCAAGCCCACTGCGGCCAGCGTCTGCAAGGCCCCCTGGAAGGTGGCAGCCAAGTCCTTCAACGCCAAGACCGGTGCTTACACTTGTGCGGCCAAAGCGGGCACCGCGTTGCCAGAACCCAAGCCGGAATGCCCGGGTGACCTGACGTATTTTGAGAATGGCAAGAAGGGGCAGTTCGGCTGCAAGCCCTGAGTTGCTTTAGCGCCGACTTGCTTGGCGCTTCAAGGATTTCACGCCTGCAGGTGGGCGGGGCCGGCGGACCGGATATCCCTTCTCCGGCCCTGCTCGCGGGCGTCTGACACGGGTTGGCCAGCGCCTGTGCACAAACACTGCCACTGGTGCGCTACCTCTGTGGCAGCCGCCCGCCAAATCAATGCATTGAATTTGAAGCAAACTGTATGGTCAAAAAAATAAGGCACTTACCAATGGCAATTGCCGTCGTGCTTAGTGCATGTAGCTCGATTTCGGCGCACCAAAACTTCGTACAACAGATGGATGTAAGCATCGGCAAGGTGTTTGATTCAAACAATATGACATGGGGTGGTCAGAAGTATCTCGTGGAAGTAAAGAAGCTTTCTAATGGGAACCTTGAGCGAGCATACAAATTTCGCCGAACGTGCCTGTACTTTTTTGAGATTGATTCAACTACAGAAGTCGTCCTGCGTTGGCGCTATGAAGGAAACGATCAGGACTGTGCAGTTCCAAATTAGGGGCCTGTGAGGTGACCGCTTTAGAGCGCAGTGACAGTCAGCTCCCAGCCCCAAGCCAAAATCACCAAGCCCCCTAAACCAGCAACGCCCCATCGCAAAACGCCCGCAGCTCCCCCGCCTGCATGGCCACCCAGTCTTCATTCGTGGTGAGCGGTTCGGTCACGACGATGGCGAGCCGGTCTTCGGGACCGTTGAAGTCGGACAGGTCCATGCTGACATCTTCGTCTTTCAGCTGCACTGACGTGAACGGGTGCTGGCGCAGCACGTAGTGCAGCTTGGTGCTGGCGTGGGCCCACAGGGCTTGGCCGTTGCTGAGCAGGAAATTGAAGGTGCCGTGTTTGGCGATTTTGGGCGCCAGCTCGGCCAGCGTGTGGGTGAGCTCTTGCACCGACGGCACGTTGGCATGCGACTTGTTGAGCTCCTGCATCAGCCAGCAAAAGGCCAGTTCGCTGTCGGTGTTGCCCACGGGTTTGTAGGCGCCGTGCAGCGGCGGGTTGAAATCTTTCAGGTCGCCGTTGTGCGCAAAAAACCAGTAGCGGCCCCAGAGTTCGCGCACAAAGGGGTGGCAGTTTTCGAGTGTGACCGCGCCCACCGTGGCCTTGCGCACATGGGCCACCACGTTGTGGCTCTTGATGGGGTAGCTGCGCAGCATCTGCGCGATAGGGGAGGTGGAGGCACTCTCTTTGTCGACAAAGTGGCGTGCCGCGCGCCCGGGGGTCTGGCCGTCGGCTTCGAAGAAGGCAATGCCCCAACCGTCCGAGTGGTGGTCGGTGCAGCCCCCGCGCTGCGAGAACCCGGTGAAGCTGAGTGTCAGGCTGGCGGGCAGCCTGCTGTTCATCCCTAGCAATTGGCACATGGATTCAGTGTACCTGCGGCCTGTAAAGGAACTGTTTATTTGCGATGGATGTTTTGCCGCCGGGCCGCCCCAAGGCAAAACGCGCCCCCTTGGGGGGCAGCGCAGCACACGAAGTGGCAAGCGTGGGGGTCATTTAACTTCTGGGTTCGGTCCAGAGTTTGCCGCCGGTAGCCCAGTTCTCGCGCTTCACGTCGGTGATCAAAATATCGACCGCGTCCGGCGAGCCGCCCAGCACCTCGACGGTAATGCGGGTGATCTCCTGCACCAATCTGCGCTTTTGCTCGATGGTGCGGCCTTCAATCATTTCAATGTGGTACGTGGGCATGGTTTTCTTCGGCAGTTAGACTGCAGGCATTGTATGGATGGACTGTCTGTTTTGCCCTTGCCGATTTCGAAAATGCATCAAACCGCAGCGCCCTCGGTGCGCTTGAATAGCCTGCTGGGCCTGGTGTTTGTGCTGCATGTGCTGCTGGGTGCCGCACTCGGTCTGTCGGTGGATGAGGCCCACTACGCGCTCTATGCGGCCCACCCTGCGCTGAGCTATTTTGACCACCCGCCCCTGGTGGGCTGGCTGCAGTGGCCGCTGGTTGCCCTGGATGCGCCGACCGCCGTCTTGCGTTTGCTGCCCGGGCTGCTGTGGCTGGGCACGGTGCTGCTGGTGCACCGGCTGGCCGTTCAACTGGAAGCACCCGGCCGAAGCCCGGAACAGGCAGGCTTCTGGGCCGTGGCCGCTTTGCTGCTGGCACCGCTGTTGCACATTCTGGGCATTGGCCTCTTGCCCGATACCTTGCTGATGTTCTGGTCCGCCGCACTCATGTTGCAGACCCTGCGGATGATGCAAAGCGGGCAGCTGCAAAAGCCAGGCCAGTGGTTGCTGCTCGGTGCCTTGCTGGGGCTGGCGGGCCTGAGCAAGTACACCGCCGTCTTCACCGCAGCGGCCGTGGCCCTGTGCCTGCTCAGCGCACACGGTCTGCGCCTGCTGCGCCAGCCGGGCTTGTGGCTGGCCACCGTGCTGGCCTTGCTGCTGGTGAGCCCGGTGGCCATCTGGAACGCGCAGAGCCACTGGGTCTCGTTTGCCTACCAGGCCCGGCACGGCGCGGGCAGTGGCTGGCAGGGCTTTCACTTCGCGCGCTTCCTGCTGGTGCAAGTGCTGGCCTTTGGGCCTTTGTTGTGCTGGGGCTTCGCAGGCGCGCGAACCGTGACAAGCCAGGGCCGCGTGCTGCTGGCTTTCTTTGTGATTCCCTTTGCGGTACTGGCCTTTCTGTCGGGTGGTGGCTCCAGCCTGCCGCACTGGACGGCACCGGCCTGGGTGGTGCTGGCGCCGTTTGCCGGGCTTGCCCTCGCGCGCAGTTGGGCGGCGGGTCGGCGCCGGACCATAGGCATTCTGGTGCTGCTGCAAGCGCTGGCCTGCTTGGTCCTACCCGCCGTGATGCTGAGCGCGGGTATGCCGTTTTTGGCAGGCAAGGCCGCCAGTGCCGCATCCAGCGACGCACCGAATCCGTTTGCCGATTTACATGGCTGGGATGCGGCCGGGCAGCGCGCCAAAGCGCTGGCCGCAGCGCACGGCCTGGACGCGGTGGCGGTGCAGAACTGGACGCTGGCCAGCCGCATCGGCTGGTACGCGCGGCCGCTGAAGGTGCATGTGTTGGAAGACCGCTTCGACCAGTTTGACCTGTGGGCAGGCAAGCTGCCTGTGGGTGGCAGTGCACTGCTGGTCGACTGGTCGCAGCTGCCGTACGAGACGCCGCTGGGCGCGCATGGCTTTGCCCGGTGTACCTGGCTGGAGCAGCAAGCGGTGCAGCGCCTGGGCTATGCCGTCTCGCGTTTTGATTTTTATGCCTGCAGCGGCTGGTCTGGCGCGCCCCAGCCGCAGTTGCGCTCCACCCCTTCCCAGTCGGCCCCAGTGCCCGCCCAGCCTTTGGTCACACCCTGATATGCGCAGCCTGCCCTTTGCCCTGTTTTCCCCGCGCCTGTGGCTGCTGCCGCTGCTGGTCTTTGCTGTGGGTGCCCCGCTGTGGCTGCATGTCTGGGAGCCGGGCCTGTTTGTGTGGATCAACCAGCTGTGCCTGCCGGTGCCCGCACCGGTCTGGACCGGCCTGTCCTTGCTCGGCAATGGTTGGGGCATTCTGGCCGTGACGGCGCCGCTGCTGCTGTATGCGCCGCGCCTGATGTGGGCCTGGGTGTGCGCTGCACCCTTTGCCACGCTGTTTGCGCGTCTGGGCAAGGGATATCTGGTCAGCCCGCGCCCGGCCGCAGAAATCGACAACGCGCAGATGCGCATCGTGGGCGAGGTGCTGCACAGCGTCTCCATGCCCTCGGGCCACACCACCACCGCCTTTGCCGTGGCCGGTTCCATCTTCTTTGCGCTGACGCCCGCACAGCGCAAACGCCACGGGTGGCTTTGGCTATTGGCGGCGGGCACCGGCCTGTCGCGCATCGCCGTGGGCGCGCATTGGCCAGGGGATGTGGCGGTGGGCATCAGCCTGGGTTTGCTGGCCGGTCTGCTGGGCAATGTGCTGCTGGCTCTGGTGCCCGCGCGCTGCTTTGCGGCGCAGCACTGGAGCCTGCGCCTGCTGGCCTTGGCGGTGCTGGGTGCCGTTTACTTCCTGCTCACCGAAGAGCTGGACTTTGCCGAGAATCTCCCCCTTCAGCGGCTGCTGGCCGGTGTGGCTTTGCTCTCGGTGCTGGCCTTTGCCATGCGCAGCGCCAAGGCGCTCAAGGCCTCGTAGGCCGCACCGGCCTCGGCATCCCAGGCGCGCACGGCGTGGGCCTGTGTGGCAATAGCCTCTGCATCGCCGCGTGCGGCAGGGCCGGTGAGCGCGCCCTGCGGGCCCAGCGCCGTGATATTGGCTACGGCATTGGCGAGCAGCGACGCGCGCAGACCCGGCAGCACATCTTCGGGCACGCCGCTGGCGCGCCAGGCGTCTTCGGCCATGCCTTGCAGCACCGGCAGAAAGTTGGTGGCGAACACGGCAGCGGCGTGGTAGAGCAATTTATCCTGGCTCAACACCGGGAAGCAGCGCGCCTCAATCGCCGTGAAGGCCTCTTGCAGCAAAGCAAGCGCCACCGCGTCACCTTCGAGAGCGCAGGGTGTGCCGGGGAATTGCTGCAGGGCGGCCCCGGTGGAGGCAAAGCTCAGGATGCAGTGCGCGCTGGCGGCGTGCCAGCCTTTTTCAACCAGCGGCGCCAGCAGGTTGGCGCCTTGCGCACCGCTGCAATGGAAGATGGTGGGGGCGCTTGCGGCGAGGTGGTCATGTACCGGTTGTGTCGCGGCCAGCGCGCGGGCCACAGCAGCTATCTGCGCATCCGGCACCGCCAGCATCCACACCGCAGCCGGTCGCAACGCAGACAGGTGTACAACCGCCGTGCCGCCACCCATGTAGTCACACGCACCCTGCGCCGTGCCAACCGATCGGGTCAGCACATCCTCGATGGCAAACACCCCGCGCTGCTGCCACAGCCGCCCCAGCGTCTGCCCGACACGCCCGGCGCCAATGATGTTGAGGGTCAGCATGGCGTGCCTCCTTAGACGATGAGGGGCGGCTCTTCCATGGCTTCGAGTTGCTCTTCGAGCATCTGCACCTGGCCCTGCCAGTAGTCGCTGCTGCCAAACCACGGGAAGTTGGCGGGGAAGGTGGGGTCGCTCCAGCGCCGCGCCAGCCAGGCGCTGTAGTGGACCAGGCGCAGGGTGCGCAGCGGCTCGATCAGGGCCAGCTCGGCGCGGTCAAATTCGCGGAACTGTTCGTAGCCATCCACCAGCGCGCCGAGTTGGCGCTGGCGCTGCTGCCGGTCGCCGCTGAGTAGCATCCAGAAGTCCTGCACAGAGGGGCCCATGCGGGCGTCGTCCAGGTCGACGAAATGCGGGCCCGGCCCGAGGTTGGGGGCGGCGTCGGCCGGGGTCCAGAGGATGTTGCCGGGATGGCAGTCGCCGTGCAGGCGCAGTACGCGGATGTCCCCGTTTTTTGCCTCGGCATTGAGTGTGTCGTAACGGCGGATGACAGCAATGGCCTGCTCAACACCGCGCGTCCAGGCCGACTGCACATCCAGCGGCACCATGTCGTGGCCCAAGAGCCACTGCATCGGTTCCTCGGCAAAGGTCTGCACATTCAAAGCCGGGCGCGTCTGAAAAGGCTTGCGCGCGCCCACAGTGTGGATGCGCGCCAGAAAGCGGCCTATCCACTCCAGTACCTCAGCGTCGTCCAGTTCGGGCGGGCGCCCGCCCCTGCGGGGGCTGACGCTGAAAAGAAAGCCGCCAAAACGATGCAGCGTGGCGCCGTTCAAAACGAGCGGGCCGATGGCGGGCACTTCAAAATCCATCAGCTCGGCAGCAAAGGCGTGCTCTTCCAGAATTTGCGCCTCGCTCCAGCGCTCGGGGCGGTAGAACTTGGCCACTACCGAAGTGCCGTCTTCCAGCTGCACTTGATACACCCGGTTTTCGTAGGAGGACAGGGCGGTCAGGCGCCCGTCGCCACGCAGGCCGACGCTCTCCAGGGCGTCGAGCACCACGTCGGGCGTGAGGGTTTCAAAGGCATGGGTCATGCGCCCATTGTCGCGCTCAAAAAGGCCAGTCGCCGTCCGAGTCGGAATAGCCCGCGTTCAAGGCGGCGTGTTGTGAGGGGGCGTTACCCAGCAGCTCAAAGGGCACGGCCTGCTTGACCAGGATGATGGTGCAGGGTGCCTCCATCGCCACCTTGATGGGCACGGTGGCCACAAAGCGCTGGGTCAAGAGGCCATGGGTGGCTGCGCCCATGACGATGACGCTGACGTTGTTGCCGCGCGCATAGTCCAGCAGGGCCTGCGCCACGTCACTGGATTCGAGCACGTGGAACGAGGTTTGCTGGTCCGGCTGGTCCAAGGGTTGTGCCCAGGCCTGCAGGGTGCTGAGGTAGCGCCGATGCACCCGGGTTTCACTTCTCCGCTCATCGGAGGC
Source organism: Comamonadaceae bacterium (assembly GCA_947374485.1). Lineage (GTDB taxonomy): Bacteria > Pseudomonadota > Gammaproteobacteria > Burkholderiales > Burkholderiaceae_C > Allorhodoferax. The sequence continues at coordinate 14,209 of CANCCF010000032.1, forward strand.
GCTGGTCTGGCTGGGTGAGATCACGGTGACGCAGGCCAGCCGCGCGCCGGGCCGCGTGCCCAGAGAGCGCGCCACGGCCTGGCGCAGCGAATAGAGGGTGGCGTCCGTCACGTCCTTGTGCGGCACGGCCACCATCACGATGGGCACCTCGTCAATCTGCTGCGAAGGCAGGGGGCTGGGCCGGTAGTGCATGCCAGCGGCCTTGAGCCAGCGCTTGAAGTGGGTGCGAAAGCGCGTGCCCGTAAGGTTGTTGCCGCGCTCTGTGACGCGGATCTGCCCGGGCTGCGAGAGGTCAAAGGCCAGGTGCGCGCCCGAGGGGTAGCGCCGCGCCGCCTCGGGCTCCAGGCAGCGCAGCACCACCTCTTGCAGCCAGGGCGGCAGATCGGGTTTGAGCTTGCGCGGTGGTGTCGGGTCCATCCACAGGCGCTGGCGCATGCCCGCTGCCGTTTGTGGCTCGCCAAAGGGCAATTCGCCGGTGCACAGCTGGTAGAGCATGACGCCGATGGCAAAGAGGTCACTGCGCGGGTCGCCGCGCACGCCCACCACCTGCTCGGGCGCAATCCAGGCGGGCGAGCCCACGGCTTTGCGCAACTGTTCGGCCAGCAGGTCGGGGTAATGCGCGTGGCAAGAAAGGCCAAAGTCCAGCAGCACGGCGCTGCCGTCGTCCCGTATCAGCACGTTGGCGGGTTTGAGGTCCAGGTGCACCGTGTTTTGCTGGTGCAGGGCGTGCACGGCCTGCGCCATGGCCACACCCAGGCGGGCGATCTCGTCCACGCCGGGCAGGGTGTCGGCGTCCAGCCAGCTCTGCAGGGTGCGCCCGTGCACGTATTCCATCACCAGGTAGGGCACGCGGCTGAGGTCACCGGCCGCCACAAAGCGCGGCACGTGGCTGCCGGTGAGCACCTGCATGATCTGCGTCTCGACCTCGAAGCTGACGATGTTCTCGGCACCGTCCCCTGCCGTCATGCGCGGAATCTTCATAGCCATGGGGAAGCCGGGGCCGGGCCGGTTGTCGGCGTAGCGCACTTCGTAGATATGCGCCATGCCACCGGAGTGGATGCACTCCTGCACCACAAAACCGTCCAGCACGCTGCCCGGCTCCAGCAGCTTCATCGGCCCTTCTCCAGCCGGTCGGCAAAGTAGCCGGGCAGGCCTGCGGCGCGTATCGCCCAGGCGGCGGCCACGTGGTCGTAGGGCACGCGGTGAAAGGTCAATTGCCAGCGTTCGGTGTCCAACAGCGCATACATGGCCTCGGGCTTGCCGTCGCGCGGCTGGCCCACCGAGCCCACGGTGGCCAGCCACTGGCGGTGGCTGGGCACGGGCACGGCCACGCCGGGCTGCGGGCTGAACTTCATCAGGCTGGCGGTGGCGCCCCGGTAGTACAGGCTTTGCTCGTGCACATGGCCGCCGAACACGTAGCGCACCCCGGCCCAGCCGTTGGCGGCGGCGTCCAGGCTGGCGGTGGCGGCGCGCTCGTCGTACACGTAGCGCCAGAGTTCGGGGCCGTCGGCGCTGGCATGCACCAGCAGCACCTTGTCGAGCTGCACGCTCAGCGGCAGCGCGTCGATCCAATGCAGTTGGTCAAACGTCAGTTGGGAATGGGTCCATGCGGCGGTGCTGCTGCCCACGTTGGTGACCGCTGGCGGGGGGCGCACTGCCATGGCATCGTGGTTGCCCTTGAGTACCGTGGCGCCCTCTTCGGTGAGCAGCATGATGCGCTCCAGCACGGCAGCGGGGTCCGCGCCGTAGCCCACCATGTCGCCCAGAAAGGCAAAGCGCTGCGCCTTCTGCGCGCGCGCATGCTGCAGGCAGGCGTCCAGCGCCTGGATGTTGCCGTGGATGTCGGACAGCAGCGCCAGTCTCATGCAGTCTCCGTATATTTTTGGTATGCGTTCTGCCTGCATCATGCCGCAGCTGGCTGACGCGGGGGTTGCGGCAAGGGCGGCGTCTACAGCCAGCGCAGAACAGTGCTTACTTGCTGAAGCGTTTGCGCGTCAGTGCCAGTGCCACCCAGAACGACACGCTGGCATAGGCCGCCAGCACCAGTACATGGCGCAGGGCGTCTTGCGGCCACAGGTCCATGAAGAGCGGGCGCACCAGCGCCACGGCGCTGGCCAGGGGCAGCCAGTCGGCCACCAGGCGCACGCTGACAGGCAGTTGCTCCAGCGGAAAGAACACGCCGCTCAGGAACATCACCGGGGTGAGGAAGAGCGTGAAATAGTAGGTGAAAAAGTCATAGCCCTTGGCCAGGGCGTTGAAGACCAGCGCCATGCAGCTGAAGGTGATGCCCACACCCAGCAGAATGGGCCAGGCCAGCAGAATTTTGGGTGAATGCGTGATGCCCAGTGCCAGCATGACGCCGATGATGGCCGTCACCGTGAACAGGGCCTTGAAAGCGGCCCATAGCATTTCGGCCAGCACGATGTCGTCCAGACCCACCGGCGCGTTCATGATGCCGTCCCAGGTTTTTTGCACATGCATGCGCGAGAAGGCCGAGTACAGGGCCTCGAAGGATGCCGCCTGCATGGCGCTCATGCAAATCGAACCGCTGGCCAGGAACAGGATGTAGGGCACGGGCACCGCACCATCGGGCGTTTGCACCGTGATCTTGCCGACGAGGGCGCCCATGCCGTAGCCAAAGGCCACCAACCACATCAGCGGCTCGGCGATATTGCCCACCAGGCTGGGTATGGCCAGCTTGCGCCAGACCAGCAGGTTGCGCAGGAAGACGGGCCAGAAGCGCAGGGTGAGGGCGGGCGCGCGCCAGATGGAGAGGGTGGTGGTGTTCATCAGGCGTCCTCGCGGATCTGGCGGCCGGTGAGTTTCAAAAACAAATCCTCCAGATTGGCGGGCCGGTGCAGGGTGCGCAGTTGCGGATGAATCCCCAGGGCCTCCAGCAAATCGTGCGCGTTGTGGGTGTAGAAAAACACGGTTTCACCACTCACCTCCACGCGCGCGGCATAGGCGCGCAGCGGGCTGTCCACCAGGCTCAAGGCGCCGTTGCCATAGACCTCCACCACATCGGGCTCCAGGTGCTGGGCAATCAGCGCGCGCGGCGTGCCCTCGGCAATCTTCTTGCCGTGGTCCAGCACCAGCAGGCGCGTGCACAGGCGCTCGGCCTCGTCCATGAAGTGGGTGGTGAGCAAAATGGATTTGCCCTGTTGCAAGAGCAGTTGCAGGCGCTCCCACATCAGGTGGCGGGCCTGTGGGTCCAGGCCGGTGGTGGGCTCATCGAGCAGCAGCAGTTTGGGGTTGTTGACCAGGGCGCGCGCCAGGGAGAGGCGGCGCTTCATGCCGCCCGAGAGTTCGCCGGGTTTGGCAGTGGCTTTGCTGGTGAGCGAAGCAAATTCCAGCAGCTCGGGGATGCGGGCCTTGATGTCGCGCTCTTTCATGCCGAAATAGCGGCCATACACCAGCAGGTTTTCCGCGCAGGAAAAGTCCGGGTCCAGCGTGTCCATTTGTGTGACCACGCCGAGCTGCGCCTTGATGGCCAGGGCGTCGCGCGGCATTTGCAGGCCCAGCGCGTGGATGCTGCCGCCATCGGGCGCGGTCAGCCCCAGGCACATGCGGATGGTGGTGGTCTTGCCCGCGCCATTCGGCCCGATCACGCCCAGGCACTCGCCCGGGGCAATCGAGAAGGACAGGTCGCGCACCACCTCGGTGTCGCCGTAGCGCTTGACCAGGTGGTGGACGCTGAAGAAATCGGTTGGCATGGCAATGTCCATCGCAGTGTCCATGGCCTATTGGAACGCCACTTCGGCAAAGCTGCGCAGCTTGCGGCTGTGCAGCTGGTCTACGCCCTGCTGGCGCAGCAGCTCGATGGCGCGCATGCCAATGCGCAGGTGCTGGTCCACGCGTTCGCGGTAAAAGTGGTTGGCCATGCCGGGCAGCTTGATCTCGCCGTGCAGAGGCTTGTCACTCACGCACAGCAAGGTGCCATAGGGCACGCGAAAGCGGAAACCGTTGGCGGCAATGGTGGCGCTTTCCATGTCCAGGGCCACGGCGCGGCTCTGGCTGAAGCGGCGCTCAGCCTGGTTGTCGGGCAGCAGTTCCCAGTTGCGGTTGTCGGTGCTGGCCACGGTGCCGGTGCGCATGATGCTTTTGAGCGCTGCGCCCTGGATTTGCGTGACATCGGCCACCGCCTGCTCCAGTGCCACCTGGATTTCGGCCAGCGCGGGGATGGGTACCCACAGCGGCAGCTCTTCGTCGAGTACATGGTCCTCGCGCACATAGCCGTGGGCCAGCACGTAGTCGCCCAGCTGCTGGGTGTTGCGCAGGCCCGCGCAGTGGCCCAGCATGATCCAGGTGTGCGGGCGCAGCACGGCAATGTGGTCGGTGATGTTCTTGGCATTGGCCGGGCCCACGCCGATGTTGACCATGGTGATGCCTGCACTGTCCTCGCGCACCAGGTGGTAGCCCGGCATTTGCGGCAATCTGGGCGGCTCTTTGCCCAGCGCGTCGGCGGCCTGCGCAGCCAAGCCTACACGGCGCGTCACCACGTTGCCGGGCTCGATGAAGGCGCAGTATTCGCTGTGCGGGTCGGCCATGGCGGCGCGGCCCAGGGCGATGAACTCGTCGATGTAGAACTGGTAGTTGGTGAACAGCACAAAGTTCTGGAAATGCTCCGGGCTGGTGCCGGTGTAGTGGCGCAGGCGGTGCAGCGAGTAGTCCACGCGCGGCGCGGTAAACAGGGCCAGCGGCAGGGCGTCACCCGGCTTGGGGACGTAGGTGCCGTTGGCAATGCCGTCGTCCATGGCGGCCAGGTCGGGCAGGTCGAACACGTCGCGCATGAGGGCGCGGCGCTCGGCGGGCATATTGCCCTCTACATGGTCGTGCTCGGCAAACGAAAAGTGCACCGGAATCGGCTGCGAGCTGGTGCACACCTCCAGCTCCACGCCGTGGTTCTCCAGCAGCAGGCGGAACTGCTCCAGGTAGTAGCGGTGGTAGAGGTCGGGGCGGGTCAGCGTGGTCTCGAAGCGCCCGGGCCCGGCCACAAAGCCGAAGCTCAGATGGGCAATGTCGGCGCTTTTGGCGCGCGAGACGGTGGAGGTGTGGATGCGCACCATGGGATAGCAGGCGCGCACATGGTCGGTGATGTCGTCGCCAGCCACAAAGCGCTGCATGGCGCCGCGCAGGTGGGCAATGCTGCCGTCATAAATCTTGTGCACCTGGGCCAGCGCGGCGGCGGCGTCGGTGAAACTTTGGGGCGCGATAAAAGGGGGGCGTATGGGCATGGGCCTATTGTGCCCGTGCCCCGTGACAGGGGGTTGCCAAGGGGCGTCTTGCCAGCACCCGCCAAGGCACCCTAGCGGCGCAGCACCTGCAAGGCGCCCGGTGCCACCTGCACCGCCAGTGTGTGGGCTTCGCCCAGGTACTCGCCGTCGGTGGCCAGTGGCAGGGCTTGCGTCGAGCGAATTTCCAACTGCCTGAAGCGTCGGGTCTGCACGCGCGGGTGGCTCAGGTGCCGGGCCAGTAGCAGGCGCGGCAGCATGGCCAGGGTTTGCAGGGCGTTGAAATCACCGGCTACCAGCACGTCCAGCGCACCATCGTCAATCAGCGCCTGCGGCACGGCAGGCATGCCGCTGCCATAGCTGGGGGTGTTCAGGGTGGAGGCAAACAGCGTGGCGCCACTGTGCAGGGCAACACCATCCAGCGTGATCTGCATGTCCCAGTTTTGCAGAGCCGACAGCTCGCGCAAAGTGGCAAGCAGGTAACGCGGCAGGCCGCGCAACCAGCGCGGGCCGTGCAGGGCCTTGTAACCCACGGCTGAGTCAAAGCCCACGGTCAGGCTGGAGAGGAAGGGGCGCTCCATCTGCGCAGTACTTAGCCAGCCCACGTCCATGGGTCGGGGTGCCGTGTTTTCGGCAAGAGCCAGCGCGTCTTGCCAGCCCATGCCGAATACGCCGAGGGCGCGCGCCACGTCGTTGCCGCTGCCTTGGGGCACCAGGGCCAGGCAGTGTTGCTGCTCCAGCAGGGCAGGCAGCACCTGGTTGAGCGTGCCGTCACCCCCCACAAGCGCTACGGTAGTGCCGCGCGGCAAACTCCGCAGCCAGGCCAGGGCCTGGGGCACGTTGTCGGCCACACACAGAGCGCCGATTGCGGCACGCCCTGCAAACCAGCCTTGAAGTGCAGGCACCAGGCGCCCGGCTTTGCCGCCACCGGCGTGGGGATTGACCAAACCATGTATTTTTTTCATGCTTATGCAGTACACCAGAGCGCCGCCGGGTTTGTCAAAGCCCTGACATTGGGCACTCGGCGCAGCCTGGGGTAGAGTGGTACCCACACTTTTTTTGGCGGGAGCGCAGCATTGTCACAGCCCATAAAACCAGCCAAACCGGAAGTCGGTTTCCCCATGCTGCAATGGGAGGAGGAGGACCTGGACACGCGGCCCCTGCCCCTGCATGAGCGACCGCTGCAGGCCCGCGTGGACGCCGCGATGGCGCTGATTGCCCAACACCACGGCCGCATTGCGCTGGCCATCCAGAACTTCTGGGGCCACCGCGACTGCATGGGCTATCTCCAGGATCTGGTGCTCAGCGGCTACAAGGAAGGTGAGAAGCGCATGGGCTTCAAGCCCGACGTGCTGAGTTCACTGATGACGCTGATGGAGTTGCACAAGCAGCAGTTTGCAGAGTAGGGCCAGCGCGCGCCGGCCCTGTTGCTGCCTTACGCCGCCTTCACCTTCAAACGCCAGGCGTGCAGCAGTGGCTCGGTGTAGCCGCTGGGCTGCTCCAGTCCCTTGAACACCAGATCGCAGGCCGCCATGTACGCCATGCTGGTTGTGAAGTTGCCCGCCATCTTTTTGTACAGCGGATCGCCCGCGTTCTGCTGGTCCACCACCGCAGCCATGCGTTCAAAAGTTTCGGTGATTTGCGCCTTGGTCACCACGCCGTGGTGCAGCCAGTTGGCCATGTGCTGGCTGGAAATGCGCAGCGTGGCGCGGTCTTCCATCAGGCCGATGTTGTGGATGTCGGGCACCTTGGAGCAGCCCACGCCCTGGTCCACCCAGCGCACCACGTAGCCCAGAATGCCTTGGGCGTTGTTGTCCAGCTCCTGCTGCTTTTCCACGTCGCTCCAGTTCGGCGTGGCAGTCACAGGCACGGTCAACAGGCCGGTGAGCAGTGCGTCGCGTTCCTTGTTGGCGTTGATTTTTTCCAGCTCTTTTTGCACGTCTGCCACCAGCACCTGGTGGTAGTGCAGGGCGTGCAGGGTGGCGCCGGTGGGGCTGGGCACCCAGGCGGTGTTGGCACCGGCCTTGGGGTGGGCAATCTTCTGCTCCAGCATCGCCTTCATGAGGTCGGGCATGGCCCACATGCCCTTGCCGATTTGCGCCTTGCCGCGCAGGCCGCAGGAGAGGCCCACCAGCACGTTGTTGCGCTCGTAAGACGCTATCCAGGCGCTGGTCTTCATGTCGCCCTTGCGGATCATGGCTCCGGCCTGCATGGCACTGTGCATCTCGTCACCGGTGCGGTCCAGGAAGCCGGTGTTGATGAAGGCCACGCGGCTTTCGGCGGCGGCGATACAGGCCTTCAGATTCACGCTGGTGCGGCGCTCTTCGTCCATGATGCCGAGCTTGACGGTGCTGGGCGCCAGGCCCAAGACCTTTTCCACGCGGCCAAACAGCTCATTGGCAAACGCCACTTCGGCGGGGCCGTGCATCTTGGGCTTGACGATGTAGACCGAGCCCTTGCGCGAGTTGCGCACCTTGCCTGCAGCCGCGTCTTTGGCGGTGCGCTGCAGGTCGTGCAGGGCGATGGTGGTGGTGACCACGGCGTCCAGAATGCCTTCGGGGATTTCGCGCGTGCTGCCATCGGCCGCGGTGTAGGTGATGGCCGGGTTGGTCATCAGGTGGCCTACATTGCGCACGAACATCAGCGAGCGGCCGTGCAGCGTGACCTTCTTTTTGCCCTTGGGTGCCGTGTAGTGGCGGTCGGGGTTCAGCCCGCGGGTAATGGTCTTGCCACCCTTGCTCAGCTCTTCGGTCAGCGTGCCTTTTAAGATGCCCAGCCAGTTGCTGTAGGCCAGCACCTTGTCGTCGGCATCGACCACGGCCACCGAGTCTTCCAGGTCGAGGATGGTCGACAACGCCGCTTCGAGCACCAGATCGCAGACACCGGCGGCGTCGCTCTTGCCGATGACGGTGTCGGCATTGATGATGAGGTCCAGGTGCAAGCCGTTGTGCACCAGCAGCACGGAGCTGGGCTTTTTGGCATCGCCCTGGTAGCCCACCAGTTGGTCCGCGTTCTTCAGCTTGGAGCTGCCGCCCTCGGCTAACGAAACAACCAGCTCGCCGTCCTTGTTGATGCGGTAGCCGGTGGAGCCCACATGCGAGCCCTTCTTCAAGGGCGCGGTGCGGTCCAGCACGTTGCGCGCGTACTCAATCACCTTTTTGCCGCGCTTGGGGTTGTAGCCGCCCTTGGCGCCAACCTTCTCGCAGCCCTTGTCTTCGGACAGCACATCGGTGCCATACAGCGCGTCATACAGGCTGCCCCAACGCGCGTTGGCAGCATTCAGGGCGTAGCGGGCATTGAGCACCGGCACCACCAGCTGCGGCCCGGCCTGCTTGGCCAGTTCTACGTCCACATTGGACGTGCTGATCTTGACCTTCTTGGGTTGCTCCACCAGATAGCCAATCTTCTCCAGGAAGGCCTTGTACGCAGGCATGTCGGTGATCGGGCCGGGGTGGGCACCGTGCCAGGCATCGAGCTCGGTCTGCAGGCGGTCGCGCTCGGCCAAGAGGGCGATGTTCTTGGGCGCCAGATCGGCCACGATGGCGTCAAAGCCCTTCCAGAAGCTGGCCGCATCCACGCCGGTTCCGGGCAATACGTTGGTTTCAATAAACTGGTGCAAGACGGTAGCCACTTGCAGGCGGTGAACGGACGTGCGGGGGGGGCTGGAAGCGGTCGACATGGCTGGCCTTTAGGAAATTGAAGCGATGGCTCTACTGTATTCGAACCTAATCCGCGCACTATATGGAAAAATATCAATCTATTCGTGACAAAAACAAAGGTACTGAAACATGACGCCAGCCACGCCCTCTACCCGCGCCCTCCCGCTTGCGGGCATCCGCGTTGTCGAGTTCACCCACATGGTGATGGGCCCCACCTGCGGCATGGTGCTGGGGGACCTGGGCGCCGAGGTGATCAAGGTGGAGCCCTTGGGCGGTGACAGCACGCGCAAGCTGCTTGGCAGCGGGGCAGGGTTCTACCCGCTGTTCAACCGCAACAAGAAGAGCCTGGCGATTGACCTGCAAAGCGCACGGGGACGCGAGGTGGTGCTGAAGCTCATCGGCACGGCCGACATCGTTAGCGAGAATTTCAAGAGCAGCACCATGCAGAAGCTGGGGCTGGACTACGCATCGCTCGCCAGGCTGGACCCACGCCTGATCTACGTCAGCCACAAGGGTTTTTTGCCCGGCCCCTACGACCACCGCACCGCGCTGGACGAGGTGGTGCAGATGATGGGCGGCCTGGCCTACATGACCGGGCGCCCGGGTGACCCGCTGCGCGCGGGCTCCAGCGTGAACGACATCATGGGCGGCATGTTCGGCGCCATTGGCGCCATGGCGGCCCTCATGCAGCGCCAGCACAGCGGACAAGGGCAGGAGGTGGAGTCGGCCCTGTACGAGAACAACGTGTTTCTGGTGGCCCAGCACATGATGCAGTTCGCCATCACCGGCAAAGCGGCTGACCCCATGCCGCAGAAAATCTCGCCCTGGGGCATTTACGACGTGTTCAGCGTCAAGGACCAGGGGCAGATTTTTCTGGCGGTGGTCAGCGACACGCAGTGGGCCATCTTCTGCAAGGCCTTTGGCTTTGCCGACTTGCAGGCCGACGCGCGCCTGGCCAGCAACAACCACCGCGTGCTGGCGCGCTCGTGGCTGATCCCTTTGCTGCGTGAGCGCCTGGCCGACAAACAAGCCAGCGAACTGGCGGCGCTGTTTGAAGCGCACGGCCTGCCGTTCGCCCCCATCACCGATCCGCAGCACCTGTTTGAAGACCCGCACCTGAACGCCACTGGCGGCCTGGCGCCCATGACCTTGCCGGACGGCCGCGAGACGCGTGTGCCCTTGTTGCCCCTGAAACTGGACGGCGAGCGTTTGGGCCTGCGGCTGGACCCGCCCCGGCTTGATGAGCACGGCACGGAGCTGCTGTTGAGCCTGGGCTATTCGGCAGACGAGGTGACAGCCATGCGGAGCGACGGCGTTTTGCTGCCTGAAGCTGCTCCAGCGATAAACCATCCCGCAGATCGTGGCGACACACCAGGGGCGCTGGCTTAGCCAGGCCGGAGGCCATCAGCATGGACAAGCTCAAGCAACTCGAATCCTTTGTTTCGGTGGCAGCGCGCGGCAGCTTGACCGCCGCCGCCAACGCCGAGGGCGTTGCACCGGCCATCATGGGCCGCAGGCTGGACGGACTGGAGGAGCGCCTGGGCGTGAAGCTCCTGCTGCGCACCACCCGGCGCATCACCCTCACGCACGAAGGCAGCGCCTTTCTGGAAGACTGCCAACGCCTGCTGGCCGACCTGGCCAATGCCGAGGCCAGCGTCAGCGCCGGGGGCGTCAAGGCCAGCGGCCATTTGCGCATCACCGCACCAGCAGGCTTTGGCCGCCGCCACGTGGCGCCCTTGATCCCCCGGTTTTACGAGCTGCACCCCGAGGTGACCATTTCCCTGAACCTGAGCGACCGGGTGATCGACATTGCCGGCGAGGGTTTTGATTGCGCGGTGCGCGTGGGCGACATGCCCGACTCGTCTTTGGTAAGCGTGCGCATGGCCGACAACCGCCGCCTGTGCGTGGCCACCCCCACCTACCTCGCGCGCCATGGCACACCGCAGACGCCCGCCGAGCTCTCTCGCTTTCACTGCCTGACCTTGTCGAGCGACGCGTCGCAAACCCGGGGCTGGGCCTTCAAGGTGCCGGTCGCGTCCAGGAACGGCAACAACGGGCTCACAGACGAGGTCATCTACCTCAAGCCCAACGGCCCGCTGGATTGCACCGACGGGCAGGTGCTGCACGACTGGTGCCTGGGCGGGCACGGCATTGCCTGGCGCAGCATTTGGGAGGTGGAGGCCGAGATTGCCTCGGGCCGTCTGGTGGCGGTGCTGGAAGACTTTTCGGCGCCCCCCAACGGTGTTTATGCCGTGTTCCCGGAGCGCAAGCACCTGCCGCTGCGGGTGCGGCTGTGGATCGATTTTCTGAAGGAGCGCTACAGCACGCCGGGCTTTTGGACGGCCGTGGCGCAATAACGCTGTCCGCCGGGATTCAGGCCTTGCCGAACTCGTCGCCCATTTCCCGCGCCCTGTCGCGCGCGGCGTGCAGGGCCCTGGCGAAGCTGGCTTTGATGCCGCTGACATCCATGGAGGTGATGGCCGCATAGGTGGTGCCGCCCTTGCTGGTCACGCGCTGGCGCAGCACCTCGGGCGGCTCCTCAGACGCACGGGCCAGTTCACCTGCGCCAATGAACGTCGCCACGGCCAATTGGTAGGCCTGCGTGCGCGACAAGCCCATCTCGGCCCCGGCGTCTGTCATGGCTTCCATGAAATAGAACATGTAGGCAGGCCCGGAGCCGGAGATGGCGGTCACTGCATCCAGCTGGTCTTCGCGCTCCAGCCAGAGGTGCTCGCCGGTGGTGGCGATCACGTCGCTGGCCCATTGCTTGTCAGCGTCGCTCACGCCCGCGCGGGCCACCAGGGCGGTTATGCCCTTGCCGATGAGGGCAGGGGTGTTGGGCATGCAGCGGATGATGCGTTCGGTTTGCAGCCAGGCGGCAATGCTGTCGCTGCGGATACCGGCTGCCACGCTCAAATGCAGTGCGCTGGAGGTGTGGGCACAGGTTTGCGCTGCTGCGTCCTTGAAGGTCTGCGGCTTGACCGCCCAGACCACCAGACCGGCGCGCGCCAGGCTGGCGTCGGGGGCGCTGATGGCAGCGATGCCGAACTGGGTTTTGAGCTTGGTGCGGGTCTCCTCGAAGGGCTCCACCACCAGGATGTTGTTGGCGGACGTGCCCTGTTGAATCAGGCCGCCGATGATGGCGCTGGCCATGTTGCCGCCGCCTATGAATGCAATGGTTTGGGTCATGCCTGCCAGTGTAGGCCAGAGCCGGGGCTATCGTTCTTGCGGCCGCGCAAGTCGCTATGCAAACTACAACACGGTTTGCGCGACCGCATGCTCCCAGCGTGCCATCAGCTCCTGCGCCCGTGTGCGCTCCATGGTAGGAATAAAACGGCGCTCGGCGCGCCACAGGTCGCTGAGTTCCGCGGTGCTCTGGTACACGCCTGTGGTCAGGCCCGCCAGGTAGGCCGCACCCAGGGCCGTGGTTTCGGTGACCAGCGGGCGCACCACCGGAATGCCCAGCAGGTCGGCCTGGAACTGCATCAGCAAATCATTCACGCAGGCGCCGCCATCCACGCGCAGCTCGGACACCGTGGCCACGCCCGCGCTGGCAGCGTCACGCCCCATGGCCAGTAGCAGGGCGGCACTTTGGTAGGCAATGCTTTCGAGCGAGGCGCGGGCAATGTGGGCCAGCGTGCTGCCGCGCGTCAGGCCCGTGATGGAGCCGCGCGCCTCGGGCTTCCAGTAGGGCGCACCCAGCCCCGTGAAGGCGGGCACCACCATCACGCCACCGGAGTCCGGCACACTTTCGGCCAAGCCCTGCACCTGGGCGCTGCTCTGGATGGCCTGCAGCCCGTCGCGCAGCCACTGCACTACGGCACCGCCCACGAAGACGCTGCCTTCCAGCGCGAACTCGGGCATGCCAGACGGCGCACCCTCGAGGGGCAGCGCAGCACGCGCAGCGGCAGGCGTGGGGGCTATTTGAGCTGCGCTGGTGGTGATGAGACCATTGCCCGAGGTCTGAAAGCTGGTGCCGGTGTGCATCAACATGAAGCAGCCTGTGCCATAGGTGTTCTTGGCCATGCCGGCTTTGAAACAGGCCTGCCCGAACAGGGCGCTTTGCTGGTCACCGGCGACGCCGCCAATCGGGATGGCATGGCCGAGCAAAGCGGGTGCCACCTCACCAAACAGCGAGGCCGAGGGCTGCGCCACCGGCATCAGGTTGGCCGGAATGTCCAGGGCGGCCAGCAGCTCGGTGTCCCACTGGTTGCGGTGCACATTGAAGAGCATGGTGCGGGACGCATTGCTGACATCGGTGACATGCACGCGGCCTTCGGTCAGCTGCCAGATGAGCCAGCTGTCCATGGTGCCAAAGGCGAGCTCGCCGCTTTCCGCCAGGGCGCGCGCGCCGGGCACGTGGTCCAGAATCCATTTGAGTTTGGTGCCGGAAAAATAGGCATCGACCAGTAGGCCGGTCTTGCTGCGAATCGTCTCGGCCAGGCCACGCGCGCGCAACTCGGCGCAGGTAGGCTCGGCGCGACGGTCTTGCCAGACGATGGCGTTGTGGATGGGTCGGCCGGTTTTCCGGTTCCAGACCAGTGTGGTCTCGCGCTGGTTGGTAATGCCCACCGCTTTCACCTGGGCGGCAGTGATGCCCGCCTGGGCCAGTGCCTCACGTGCGGTGGCCAGTTGCAGGCGCCAGATCTCCAGCGCGTCGTGCTCCACCCAGCCGGGCTGGGGGTAAATTTGCGTCAGCTCCTTTTGCGCCATGGCCAGCAGCTTGCCGCTGGGGTCGAACACAATGCTGCGGCAGCTCGACGTGCCCTGGTCCAGGGCGAGCAGATAGGTCATGGCAATCCTTTCGTGATAATCGGGCGGATCGCGTCCATCCCACAAAGTCCCAGCATGCTACCTCCCCCCACCGCCTTGCCCACACGCCGCGCCGAACTGCTGGCGCAATTGGCCGAGGACAGGGCGTACGACCTGGCGGTGGTGGGCGGTGGTGCCACCGGCCTGGGCGTGGCGCTGGACGCCGCAGCGCGGGGCCTGCGCGTGGTGCTGCTGGAGTCGCATGACTTTGCCAAGGGCACCTCGTCGCGTGCCACCAAGCTGGTGCACGGCGGTGTGCGCTACCTGGCCCAAGGCAATATTTCGCTGGTGCGTGAAGCCTTGCATGAGCGCACCACGCTGCTGCACAACGCGGCGCATCTGGCCCAACCTCTGGCCTTTGTCGTGCCCGCCTACCAGTGGTGGGAGGCGCCGTTTTACGGCATCGGCCTGACGATGTACGACCTGCTGGCAGGCAAGGCAGGCCTCGGCAAGACCCGTTTTTTGGGTGCGCAGGCCACGCAGAAGGCGCTGCCCACGGTGCGCACACAAGGCCTGAAGGGCGGTGTGCAGTACTGGGATGGCCAATTCAACGACGCCCGACTGGCCTTGGCGCTGGCCCGCACGGCCGCCGTGCGCGGCGCCTTGTTGGTGAATTACTGCGCCGCCACCGGCCTTCGGTATGAAGACGGAAAGATCAGCGGCCTGCAGGCAGAGGACACACTGACCGGTCAAAGCTACTTGGTGCGTGCCCGCTGCGTGGTGAATGCTGCGGGCGTATGGGTAGACAGCTTGCGTGAGATGGACGGCACAGCCCACAGCGCCCGCGGTGGGCGCACGGTCAAGCCCATGGTGGCTCCCAGTCAGGGCGTGCACATCGTGGTGGACCGCAGCTTTCTGGATTCGGATACCGCGCTGATGGTGCCCAAGACCTCGGACGGCCGCGTGCTGTTTGCCGTGCCCTGGCTGGGTAAGGTCATTCTGGGCACCACCGATACCGCGCGCAGCGATCTGGCGCGCGAGCCATTGGCCTTTACCGAAGAGGTGGAGTTCATCTTGAAAGAGTCGGCCCGCTACCTGACCAAGGCGCCCACCCGCGCCGATGTCAAGAGCATATGGGTCGGCTTGCGTCCCTTGGTGAAACCGCAAGATGACGATGGCGGGAGTACAAAAGCCCTGAGCCGCGAGCACACGGTCATCGTCAGCCGCAGTGGCCTGGTGACAGTCACCGGCGGCAAATGGACGACTTACAGGGCCATGGCCGAGGACGTGCTGGAGCATTGCGCCGCCAAGGGGCTGCTGGAGCGCAGGCCTGCCGGGATCACCAATGATTTGCCGCTGGTGGGTGCCGGGCTGAAGGCAGGCGTGGCGCCGGTGTCGGTCAGCAAGGCCGAGGGCGCGCACTCCTATGGCAGCGAGGCGCCACAGGTGCAAGCGCTACCTGGTGCGGATGCCTGGCTCACCCCTGCCCTGAGCGAAGCCATGGTGCGCTTTGCCGCGCGCCATGAATACGCCATCACGGTGGAAGACGTATTGGCGCGCCGCGCCCGGCTGCTGTTCCTGGATGCGCGCCTGGCGGCCCAGTTGGCGCCGCGCGTGGCCCAAATCCTGCAACAAGAAACCGCTCTGGACCCCAAAGCGGCTGAATTTGCCCAGTTAGCCGCCCAGTATCTGCAAATTCCCTGAAAAAGCCGTTGACCGGCCCTGTAATGCGGGGCATAATAGTGGGCTTCGCTTGAAAAAGTATGAAGTTTCTGCCCAAATGGAGGTCGCTTGAGTGGTTTGAGCGGCGGACAGCGGGCCCAAGACTGACTTGTTGTGTGGGGTTACCAGGAGGTAGCCCGGTGCATCAGGTGCAAGTTGGGAATATTTGAAATGATCCAAACTGAATCTCGATT